>NZ_JBHIMO010000001.1:0-325951 GCF_042194195.1 Bartonella sp. MR30HLJHH
ATCAAGCGTTGCCAATTCTCTCGCAAAAGGCATTACATTTGGACATCTATGGAGACATAGAAACTAGATGAGATAAAGAGCAATGCTGCTCGTAACAGATGCCCTTAATATCCATATGACAAAATAACGAGGATATCCAATCCTAAAGTAAAAAATATTCGCACTAAAATTGAGCTATTTTCATAAATTAAAAAATGAAATTAAGAAAAGATCAATTATCGCAAACTATACACTTTACTTTAGTGTCAAAATTATAATAATGACAAAAAATATTAAGATGCATATAACAGTAAAAAAGAGTCATATTAAAATGAAGTCGATCATTCTTATAATTTTGATTGTAAACCTTTTATCGGCTTGTGCATTAGCACCAAAGCTAAAACAGCCCAATGATAGGAACCGTGTGCCTATTAATAAAACAATCCCTGCCGAAATTAAGCGAGGAGACAAATGAAAACAAAACAAGTAAAACCAGTGAAAGCCGAACAACTTAGCAGTTATTATGAAGAAAGCCGTGGCTTAGAACGTGATCTTATTAATGAATTTATAAGATCGCGCAGAACGGCATGGCGTGTAGCGAGTACTGTTGGTCTTTTCGGCTTATTCGGTATGATATGTGGAGTCGTTGGGTTTTCTCAACCAGCTCCAACTCCCTTAGTATTGCGCGTTGATAACACGACGGGTGCAGTTGATGTTATCTCAGTCATGCATGAACACGAAGAAAGCTATGGTGAAGTTGTAGATAGATATTGGCTAAACCAATATGTGCTTAACCGCGAAAATTACGACTACGATACCATTCAACTGAACTATGACACAACAGCACTTTTAAGTGCAGCATCTGTTCAACAAGAATATTATAAAATCTATGATGGAGAAAATGCACGGGACAAAGTGCTTTCCAATAAAGCACGTATCACAGTCAAAGTACGATCAATCCAGCTTAATGGACTCGGTCAAGCAACTGTACGTTTTACGACTCAGCAACTTGACAGCAGCGGTGCTACTACCGGACCAAAACAGCACCAGATTGCAACAATTGGTTACACCTATGTCGGTGCACCCATGAAATCATCTGATCGATTGCTTAACCCCCTTGGTTTTCAAATAACAAGTTACCGTTCTGACCCAGAAATACTGTTAAATGATTAAGGAATTGATTGTTATGAAAAAACTTGCGTTCGTTGTTCTATTGTCTTCGTTTTCTTCTCTTTATACGGTACCTGTGCAGGCGCTCAAAAGTCCATCAAATTCACAATATGATCACCGCATTCGCTATATAACATATAACGAAGCCGATGTGGTTCAAATTGAAACAGTTCTTGGTGTGGCAACGCATATTATTCTTGAAGAAGGTGAACAGTATATCACTCATGCCTTTGGCGATTCAGAAGCCTATGCCTTTGCTCATAAAGGGCGGCATATTTTTATTAAACCAAAAGCAGAACTTGCCAATACCAATCTCATCGTTGTAACTGACAAACGGAGTTACAAATTCCGACTACAATTTCGAAATGATCGTGCGGGATCAACATATGAATTAGCTTTCCATTATCCCGATTCAAATGATGAAAAGTCAGAAGAAAACAGCCGACGCCTTGCGATTGAACATGGTTTTCACCAAAGTGTCAAAGGCTATAATCTCAGTTATACCATGAGCGGTCACCAAGATATTGCTCCGATAAATGCTTGGGACAATGGGCGTATTACTTACTTCAAATTTCCCGCTAACATGGATATGCCATCGATTTATGTCGTAGATGCTGAAGGAAATGAAAGCTTAATACCACGCACCGTTATCGGCAGTTCTAATGATATTATCGCCGTCCATAAGGTCAACCCTAAATGGCTCATACGGCTTGGTAAACGCGCTCTAGCTGTTTTTAATGAAGCCTATGACCCCAATGGCGTACCAAACACAACAGGGACAGTATCTTCGGTGGTTTATCGTATCAATAAAGGAGGAAAATGATGTTTGACAATAAGGAAGGAGAGGGAAAAGGTACAAAACTGGACAACGTCGAGCAAAAACATATTGAAGGTACTTATGGAGGGTCGGAACTAGGTTCTGAACGTCGTCCGACAATTCCAGGTACCCGTGCATTGTTAGTGGTAGGACTTATTGTCATAGTAACGATACCGATTGCCTTGACTTGGAAAGCTTTTAAAATGCGTAATACCGTGGAAGTTGAGGAAGAAAAACCACAACAAATAGTACAGCAAATTATACCAAACTATGTCCCTCGGATTATAGAAGAGCCGAAGATTGTAGAAGAAGCAGAAAAATCAGCACAAACAGAAGATTCAAACCTAGATATTCCACCGGCTTTGAGTAAGCTTCTTCAAACAGCCATTCCTCCACATATGCTCCAAGATTCTGAAGAATTAGCACGCAAACGTATGCTCAGTTCTAGCCTTAACAGCGGTGGTAGCGAAGGATCTACAGATGCAAATAATAAAGCATCGAATAATGATAGAGGTGGTGGCGTATTATTTGATAACCTTCAGCCCGTGCGTTTAGGTCAATCACATGCGGTGCAACTTCGTAACCGTGACTTTTTGATTACGCAAGGAACACAAATAGATTGCACGTTAGAAACAAAGATCATTACATCACAACCCGGAATGACGACCTGTCATTTAACACGCGATATTTATTCCACAAGTGGTCGTGTTGTTTTGCTTGACCGTGGTTCTAAAGTGGTTGGTTTTTACCAAAGTGGCGTACAACAAGGACAAACACGTGTGTTTGTGCAATGGTTACGCATCGAAACGCCTTCTGGTGTTGTTGTCAATCTTGACTCACCTGGCACAGGTCCTTTGGGTGAAGCGGGTATTGGTGGCTGGGTTGACAGACACTTTTGGGAGAGATTTGGTGGTGCAATTATGGTAAGCATTATTGGTGATTTAGGAGAATGGGTAAAAGGAAAAGTTAGCAAAATCAGCAAAGAAAATAAAGAGAACTCACAAAATAAAGGTGCTCAGAATGCTGAATCTATAGCAATCGATGTTCTTCAAAATTCCATCAATATCACACCAACACTTTACAAAAACCAAGGCGAACGAGTAAATATTTTTGTTGCTCGTGATCTGGATTTCAGCGATGTCTACAGTCTTGTCACACGTTAACCCGATACAGAAAGATCAAGCAGTTTTTCAGCTTCTACAACCGCTTGATTGTTTCTTAGAAGATCCCTCGATCACTGAATTATCGATTTGCCGCCCCTGTGAAGTATGGACGAAAAGCTTTAAGGGTTGGCAAGTACATAGCGTACCAGAGCTAACAACCACTTTTTTGCAAACGCTCATTACAGCTATTATCGTTTATAACGGTATGGCTCCCAAAAGTATTAATTATGTGCTATTGCCTGGTGGACAACGTGGTACAATTATACAAACACCAGCTGTCGTTGATGGTGCTCTTTCCTTTGTAATTCGTAAACATTCTCTTATAGTTAAGACGTTAGAAGAACTCAAAGAAGAAGGTGCATTTGATGATTTCTCCGACGTAAGTTTTAACAAACCTTCGCAAAAAGAAGCAAATAACTTGTTATCGAAGCAGGACTTCACACGGTTGGAGCCATTTGAAGTTCAACTTTTGCAACATAAACGTGATGGAAAAATTCTTGAATTTTTACAAGAATGCGTCTTTCACAAACGCAACATTATTATTGCAGGTAAGACAGGATCTGGTAAAACAACATTTGCTCGCTCTTTAATTGAAAAGGTCCCTGTAGAGGAGCGTATTATCACAATTGAAGATGTTCATGAGCTTTTTCTACCCAATCATCCCAATCATGTACATATGATTTATGGTAACAATGTAGGCCGTGTTTCAGCTGAAGAATGCCTAGATGCGTGTATGCGTCAGTCGCCCGACCGAATTTTTCTCGCTGAATTGCGAGGTAATGAAGCATGGGAATATCTCAATTCACTCAACACTGGTCATCCCGGATCAATTACAACAACGCATGCCAACAGCGCTTTGCAGACATTTGAACGATGTGCCACCTTGATTAAAAGATCAGAAGTTGGCCGGCAACTCGAGTTAGAAATGATAAAAATCGTTCTCTATACAACAGTTGACGTAGTGTTGTTCTTTAGAGATAGAAAACTCTCTGAAGTCTTTTACGACCCGATTTTTGCTAAATCAAAAATTGCTTAAGGAGAGCTTCCTCTCTCGGTAATATGATGCAAACAAAAAATAGCCGTAACTAATTGTTACGGCTATTTTTTAACTTTTCCTATTCTCTTTGCTTCTCCAATGCATTTTCTACGCTCTTCATGAATAAAAGAAGAAAAAAGTTAATAGACAACAACTTTATGAGAAAACCAAATTATACATAAGGCTCTCTCTATTTTCTTACCTTTGATCATTTTTTCCATTTATCTTTTGAAAAGATATGTTTGATGCAAAAAGAAATAGCTATTTCAACAAAAGAAAAGAATAAATTTTGATTCACCTATCAATAAAAGCTTCATAAAATGGGTACTTTCGATCATCACAAATAATTATCGTCATCAAGACCAAAACTTATCGTTTAAAATTCTAAGTGCTATTTTCAAGTGATTAATAAATATGTTTTTTAATCAAATAATCTCCAGATACGGAAAACCTCATACGAAATAAACTATCATTTCGATTTAGCATCTATAAACCACATTCTATTTGGTAATAAAAAGTATAGTGGCATATCAACGTCTTCTTCGGACGAAGAAAGATTCTTAACCTCCGGCTGTTCGTAAACAACCAAATTTCTCTTAAGCAAGCTTTGCTAACCATATCACGTGTCTTATGTCCCCATCCTAAAGACGATATCCATAGATTATACAGGTAAGCTCTACTCTAAATATTCCTACTCTCTTCTCTGCGCCTCAAAAAACGAAAATTCCTAAAAGCACAGATCTAAAATCCCACTTCTTAAGATGCATCACATTGATTTATAAAGAGTGTTCATTATTTTGCATGTTGGATAAAAGATCTTAGTACCGTAGAATTCTCTCATTTCAAAGCTGTTTATTAACCAAAACCATGTCTCTTGCACATTACAAGCGAATAAAGCCGTGTAGAATGAAACTGTATAAAAAAGCACTAAAGATACCTCTTATAAACCGTCCCAAATGCCAAAAACTGTCGCAACATTGGGAGTTGGAAAAGTGTCTAATGGCACCCAGCTTGCTCTTTTATGAAGTGTAAAGATGGAGATGCTCTATAAATTTTATATTATTCATCGGGACTTTACCATTATACCATACCATTATACCATCCACGAGCACTGTCGCGAAATGAGCTTGGGAAGCTTAAAGAAAGGTTTCTTTAAAACAAGCGCGTAAATTGACAAGCCAAGTGTATTTGGTTTGAGGCGTTCTGTTTTGCATAAGGGCTGTGATCTTATTAAAGAACGAGAGAAACAAAAGCGTGAGGCAATGCGTAATCTTTATTATTTAAAAGACATTACTCTAGACGCTTTTGAAAATCATAAAACTGAACTAAAAATGACGACAAAAATGGAAACTGGTTTGCACCTTTACAGCTTCATATTCCCCCCAAATTAGCAGGCTGTATACCGGTTTCAGAGATTACGCCAACACAGAGATACGTAATACTCTTAACTCTCATCTGGTAGGTAAAAGCTGCAACAGCAAAAGCTCTTTTAGAAAAACAACGCCATAAAGTCATTAATAAACCGGCAATGAATTGGAAAATATTCCAGATTTTTATCAAACACTCTGCAAAGCAACAATAATGATACAACTGGCTTTGCGTCTGCTTATTCTTACAGATGTTCGTACCCATCTCTTGCATCAATTCGTGAAGATCAGATTGAAGGAGATATATGGACAATTCTTGGCTCGAGAATATGAAAGGTCTGCGTGATACTACAGGAGATTTTCGCGTGCTCTTATGATCAGAAGCTTTAAAAATTTTAAAACAAGCACGCTTGTTTTTTCGTAATGATTTCTTTTTTCTACAACCGGTCGTGGTCCTTATTAATGTGAATTTCCTATCACAATATATAAAAGAGAGATTAAACTAAAAACCTGTCCACGTAGATTTCACTCTAGTTTACGTAATTGGCTAACAGACTCTACCTATCACACCTCAAAGGACGAAGCTTCTTAACACGCAACTAATCTGCAAACAACCCGCCCCCCTCGCCTAGCAGATTTCACCTTCTAACCACTTTAATTACCACATACTAAACACGATAGTGTTTTACGGCACAACAGAATAAATACCAAAACAATGACTGATTATACCGTTAATACTTGGAAACCTCTCTTTCATGTTAAGAAATATCTTTTATGCTGAAAAATAAAAAACACTTTTACTGCTTAAACAATTTTCTTAAGCATACATACAAGAAAAAACGAAATACCCTAACATAATAAATAAGACCTAAACCTAGAAATCTCTATTTTTATAGATAAAAACATATAAAATCAAAACCTACAAAACTCATCAAAATACAACATGTTTTCTTTGATGATTGAATTCATTCAACTCAAACGAACCTATAAACATCGCTTATTCCACATTCGCAACATGTATTCTTAGAATTCTTACTACCGTTTTCTAAATTTTTAGAGAAAGCTATAAATTTGCTATTTTTTCAAACGTCTTATCTGCTCTTTAATGAATTTAAATCTATGACGTTACAATAATTTTAAATTACTTCCCCCTTAACTGTATGATCTATCTCTACAAGAGATAGGGATTTTACGTTCTCCATTTTTTGAGAACTATAAATTTTGTTTTTTAATGCGATTAACAATCCAATCTTTAAAATAAAAAATATAACCTTTAAATATATATAATGATATTATCAAAAATTCCTAATCCCTGAATATTAGCAATGTTTTCGATATTATAATAAACGTATCGTAAAATGACGAGCTGTCATAATGATCACTCCTTTGTATTTCATATGAATAATTTATATGCGTTATAATATTTGTATCAGCATTTATTTTTTGTGCTATGTTTATGCAGAGTTATCTTTTTTATAAAAAATAATTAATTGAATCTGTATTAAAGTGCAAATTCTGATACGAATTTAAAAAATAAAAACACATGGCATATTGATTTTATTGTTTTTACATAGAACACTATTTAAAGTATAATTTACCCAGACAACTAATGCCTTTTTAAAGGCAAGAATGACTATGGTAACCGCCTCATAGAAGCCAATAATTTTTTAGAGATTAAACCTCAATAGGCGCAAAAAACACGTACAATTTTCTGTTTTTCTTTTTACTATTCGTTAATCTGTCAATTTTCAAAGTAATATTCAACTATGAGTTTTCTGCTCAGCCATTGCAAGGATTGCTTAATTTTTAGGGATTACTTCGCTTTTAGAATGATTATAGCTACTACGTCTTCATAAGCAGCCGCCCCTCTTTTGGAGATTTAATTGCTAAAAGGAGATACAATTTTCTACCTTGCTCTTTATTTTCATCAATCAGTAAATTTTCAAATGCGGCGTTCAACCATGAGTTTTTTAATTTCAGCAATCGCTTTCGCTGGATTTAATCCCTTTGGACAAGTTTGCGCACAATTCATAATCGTATGGCAACGATAAAGGCGGAAAGGATCTTCTAAATTATCAAGACGTTCACCACACATCTCATCACGTGAATCCGCAATCCAGCGATAAGCTTGAAGCAAAACAGCGGGGCCCAAATAACGATCACCGTTCCACCAATAACTTGGACATGAAGTCTGACAACACGCACACAAAATACACTCATAAAGGCCATCGATTTTTTGGCGATCGGAGTGACTTTGTAACCATTCTTTCGCAGGTTCAGGAGAAACTGTTTGCAACCAAGGCTCAATGACTCGATGTTGCGCATAAAAGCGCTTCAAGTCAGGAACCAAATCTTTAACAACCGGCATGGAAGGCAAAGGATAGACTTTAATGGGGTGTTTTACATCATCCATCCCTTTGGTACAAGCCAATGTATTGGTTCCATCAATATTCATCGCACATGAACCACAGATGCCTTCACGACAAGATCGACGAAGTGTCAAAGTTGGATCAATATGGTTTTTAATAAACAAAAGCCCATCAAGAATCATTGGACCACAAGCAGAACGATCTACGTAATAAGTATCCAGACGAGGATTATTCTCATCATCAGGCGACCAACGGTAAACATGAAATTCTGTCAGCTTTGTCGCACCTTCAGGTTTAGGCCAGACCTTCCCCGGTTTTACTTGAGAGTTTTTGGGAAGCTTAATTTGTACCATAATTCGTGTCTCCCCTTAATAAACCCGTTTTTTAGGTGCAATGCGCTTTAAATCGATCCCACCATCAGCTTCAGATGTTAACGGGTCCACATGGACAGGTCGATATGATAACGTCACCTTACCCTCTTTTGACAAATGTGAAAGCGTATGTTTACGCCAGTTTTTATCATCACGCTCTGGATAATCTTCACGAGCATGAGCGCCACGGCTTTCTAAACGAGCTTGTGCAGAATGAACAGTCATGATTGCATTCGCCATGAGATTTTCAAGCTCTAATGTTTCAACCAAATCAGAATTCCATATCAGAGAACGATCTGTGACTTTGAGGTCAGATAATTCCCCCCAGATTTTATTCATCCGCTGACATCCTTGTTGCAAAGAATCTTCTGTACGGAATACAGCCGCGTCTTCTTGCATTGTGCGTTGCATTTTTTCACGCAATAAAGCTGTTGGTATCGCCCCTTGTGCAAAACGTAAACGATCAAAACGCGCTATAATTTCGTCAACAGCTTCTTCATTGATGGGTGGAATTTCTGCATTCCGATCAATAACTTCGCCCGCGCGAATGGCAGCAGCACGACCAAACACCACAAGATCAATTAATGAATTTGACCCCAAGCGATTAGCCCCATGAACAGAAGCACATCCTGCTTCTCCTACCGCCATCAGCCCTGGTTGAATACGATCAGGCGAATCAGCCGTCGGATTGAGAACTTCTCCGTAATAATTGGTAGGAATCCCACCCATATTATAATGAACCGTTGGCAAGATGGGGATAGGCTCTTTTGTTACATCCACACCTGCAAAAATCCGTGCTGATTCCGAAATTCCCGGTAAACGCTCGTGCAAAATTGCAGGATCGATATGGTTGAGAACCAAATGAATATGGTCCTTCTTAGGTCCAACGCCACGTCCTTCACGAATTTCAAGTGTGATACAACGCGAAACCAAATCACGTGAAGCCAAATCCTTAAAGGAAGGTGCATAGCGCTCCATAAAGCGTTCACCTTCAGAATTGATTAAATAGCCTCCTTCACCACGAGCTCCTTCTGTAATTAAGCAGCCAGAACCGTAAATCCCTGTAGGATGGAATTGCACAAATTCCATATCCTGAAGTGGCAATCCAGCGCGTGCGACCATTCCACCACCATCACCCGTACAGGTATGCGCCGATGTCGCGGAAAAATAAGCTCGTCCATAACCACCGGTTGCAAGAACAACCATTTTGGCAGAAAAACGATGTATTGTACCATCATCGAGATCCCATGCCACAACCCCCGTACAAACCCCATCCGTCATGATAAGATCGAGAGCAAAATATTCAATAAAAAATTGCGCATCATGCTTTAAGCTTTGTCCATAAAGCGTATGCAAAATGGCATGGCCTGTACGATCAGCTGCTGCACAAGTACGCTGAACAGGTGGACCTTCACCAAATTGTGTCGTATGTCCACCAAAAGGACGTTGATAAATTTTGCCTTCTTGCGTCCGCGAAAAAGGAACGCCATAATGTTCTAATTCGTAGACAGCAGCAGGTGCATTACGCACCAAATACTCCATTGCATCGGTATCACCCAACCAATCAGAACCTTTCACGGTATCATATAAATGCCACTGCCAATTGTCAGGTCCCATATTTGAAAGCGATGCAGCAATCCCCCCTTGTGCTGCAACCGTGTGTGAGCGAGTTGGAAAAACCTTCGTAATACAAGCTGTCTTTAATCCTTGTTCCGCCATACCAAGTGTTGCACGTAATCCTGCACCACCTGCCCCAACAACAACAACATCAAATTTATGATCTACAGTGCGATAAGGGGCGTTACCTGCTCTAGCGCCCAGAGATGATCCTGTACCCGCCATACTTGTTTAACCCCCTAATGCAATTTTGAAAAGAGAAAAAATAATGACACCACCTATAAGAAAACAAAATGAAATATTTAACGTCAAAAAGAATATCCGGAAACCTTCACGTGGAATATAGTCTTCAATCACCACTTGCATACCAAGTTTCATATGATAAAGGACTGAAAAAGTCATCAATCCCATCAAAATAGCCACAACAGGATGTGCAAGCCGTGCACGCACAATACTATAATCCTTGCCTACAAGCGAAAGAATAAGAACAATAAAAAATATCAAAAGCGGCAGATTGACAAGCCCAGTCAAACGCTGTAGCCAAAAGTGCTCTGTTCCTTCATGAGCACTCCCATGCCCCCGTACTTTTCCAAGTTCCGTTCGAAAGTCTTTTTTCATATCTCTTTTCACCCCCAGCTAAACAACGCTATATCCAATAATCCAAATTACAAAAGTAACAATAAGAGAAATAAACACTGTCGCCCAAGCAGTGACTGTTGCCTTTTCTTTTGCCAAAAGGCAAGGCATCATATCCCAAACAATGTGGCGAATACCACCAACCATGTGATGAACCCCTGCCAAAGTATAAAGAAACAAGATACACAATCCAAACCAAGAACTATAAATCTCGTGAACCGTTCTGAATGCCTCCTCCCCACACGCAATAGCAATTAACCAAACAGCAAGAAAGACCATTCCAACATAAAGTGCTATACCCGTAACGCGATGCGCAATGGACATAGCCATAGTAATTGTCCAACGATAAATACTTATATGAGGGGAACGAGGGCGCTCTTTTATCCTAGTTGTTTCTGTCATAAAATATCCTGACCTGGTTTTTACTGCAACCGCAATGAACGAGAAAATCCGCATAAAACGACTAAATATATTATCTCGTTTTTACTTGTTTGGCATCTCAAGATACCAATATTACAGGTCGGTTGTCTCAAATAACGGATTAAAGGTCACGCATAAAAAAACCGATTACTCCACGGATATAATCCGCAATACTCGCCTTAATCTAATACAATTTTATCTTCACGTCAAAGGTCTAACATCTTTTCTCAAATATAAATAGGCATTTTTTCAGATTAAACTTATCTTTTTGAGTATCCACGATATATGCAATGATATCTAAATTCACCCGTTATTAAGAATAAAAAGAGGCAAAAATTGATAGATTAAACATTTTTATGTCCCCTCCAAGCCTTTTAAAAGACAAAACGAATCATAAAAGACACAAAAAGCGGCTTTTATGCCGCTTTTGCATAAAGTTTAGCCGATATAATCTTTACTCAGCAACTTGCTTTTCAACATCTGTGCTTACAGCTGCTGCTTCTACTTTCTCAACAACCTTTTCAGCTTTTTTCCGATAATCTCTCTTTTCAGCGATACGCGCAGCTTTACCTCTCAAACCACGAAGATAATAGAGTTTTGCACGGCGCACTTTACCACGGCGCACCAGCTCAACACCTTCAATCAACGGAGAATAAACAGGAAACACCCGTTCCACCCCTTCACCATAAGAAATCTTGCGTACTGTAAAGGTCTCATTCAACCCACCGCCTGAACGTGCAATACAAACACCTTCGTAAGCCTGAACACGCGTCCGCGTACCTTCCGTCACACGCACCATGACACGGACTGTATCTCCTGGCTGAAAGGCTGGAAATTGGCGCTTTTTTTCAATTTTTGCACATTGTTCAGCTTCAAGTTGTGCGATAATATTCATTTCTTTTATCCTTCATGTTCTTTATCGAACAGTCAGAGCGCTCAACTCTTACCAAAAAAGCCTTTATTAAGAATAAGGAGCTCTTTAGGCTATGCCTTACACAGGAGCGAATACACCATTCCTTCATTTAATTTTGGAACTACAGAAAACCTTTTATAAAAAAACTCTCTAAAAAGAGAGCCATGCAATACACCACCTTATCATATGAATCAAGTTTTCTGATGATTTTTATCATAACGCGCATAAAGATCAGGACGACGTTGACGTGTTAACAATTCGGCTTGACTTTGACGCCAATCTGCGATCGCTTTGTGATGACCTGAGAGCAACACAGGCGGAATACCCCGCCCTTCGAAAAGGGAAGGACGTGTATATTGCGGATGTTCCAGCAAGCCATTTTCAAAACTTTCACTCTTCGCAGAAGCTGCATTCCCCATCACTCCAGGCAAAAGCCGTATAATAGCATCTAAGATAACCAATGCAGCTGTTTCACCCCCTGAAAGAATATAATCACCTATAGAGACTTCTTCTAATTCTCGTGCTTCTATGACTCGCTCATCAACCCCTTCAAAACGTCCACAAACTAACGTTACACCCGTATCACGAGCCAAGCTATGCGCATAAGCTTGGTCAAAAGGGCGCCCACGTGGACTCATCAACAATCTTGGCGAATCCTGTGGACAAAAATCAAGAGCAGCCGCCAATACATCCGCCCGCATTACCATACCAGCCCCCCCACCAGCAGGTGTATCATCAACGCTATGGTGTTTGTCCAAAGCAAAATCCCTAATCTGTACCGTCTCCAGTGACCAAATTCCGCGCTCCAAAGCTTGCCCTGCTAAAGAATACCCTAAAAAACCAGGAAACATTTCAGGATAAAGGGTTAAAACGCGCGCCTGAAACTTCATTTTATTTCTCATCCTTATTTTCTTAAACAGACTCTTAATAGCAAAAATAGCACAAACAAGACTTTTAACGCTATAGCGTTAATCTGAATCTCCTTGATCTGCATCATATTCAATACGATCCTTCTAAATACTTGCACTAAAAAAAGACTCTAAAAACTCAGAACTATCTCAAGATAAAGTGTTTACAATATCTACTCAAAAGTGCATTTTTAATATTTTCACACTCTCCACTTTTCATTGACGAAATTCATCGGTTATTTTTACCTTCATCTTTATTTTTAGATTCAAGCTATTTCCTTTTTATCATTGTCTCCCCCATCACTTAAACCAGCTGCCATGGGATCAACAACAAGAAAACCAGAATCCATACAAATTTCTGGTACCGCCACCTTACTAAAGGGAATAAGAACTCTTTTACCCGTATTCAAACGTATTTCAAGCAAATCACCAGCCCCGAAATTAAAGAAACCACACACTTCACCCACGACTTTTCCCCCACAATCTTGAACACGCAAGCCTATTAAATCAACTTGATAAAACTCATCCTCATCCAGATCATCAATTAATTGATCACGCATCACATAAAGACGAATACCTTTTAAAGACTCAGCAACATTACGATTTTCTACCCCTTTAAAACGTACAATCGCCTTATTTTTTTGTATACGAAGAGTTACAATTTCATAAGAACGCCCCATATCATCATAAAGAGTGCTGTAGGACTTGAAACGCTGTGGCTCAGCACTTAGAATTTTAACAAAAACATCTCCTTTTATACCATGAGGCATACCAATAATGGCAAGATAGACTTTATTTTTAAGCTTTTCTTTATTATACTTCATGCAAAAATATTATCTCTCAAAAATGAACCCTTCAATCTTATAGTTTTCTATTCAATCTTGTTGCCATATGAGACAATCTTCTAAAAGAACTTTCTTGGTAACAAAAAACAAATTAATAAAGGAGAAAGTCTTATGGCAAATATTATGCTATTTTACAAAGATATCACACCAATCAACAAAGTTTCCCATAAAAATCTAAAATTTGCTCCTCCAAGTGATATGTCTTTTGCCAAGGATACTCACTGGGTTCCTTTAGCAAGTACTGAATATTTCCAAGCAGCACTAGACTATCCTATTTTATTTATGTGCGCCGAAGATGAACAAAAAAAACGGCACTACACATCCGCGGCTCTTGTCGGTCTTTCTAATGACGAAAATGACTATATCGCTTCTGATAAAAGTTGGAAAACCAATACTTATGTCCCTGCTTTTGTCCGTCGCTATCCTTTTGTTCTAGCACAAATTAGCAATGAAAAAGAACTTTCTGTTTGCTTTGATCAACAGTCAGGTATGTTTAATGAAGTTGCAGGAACAGAACTTTTTAATTCCGACGGCTCTATTTCTCCTTTTATGGAAGAACGTATTCGTTTTCTTGAAAGTTTTAAAATCGCTATGGAGAAAACCTCTGAATTTATTGATGCTCTTGTGGAAATGGATCTTCTAAGCCAGAAATCTATCAATGTGAAAAACGATAAAGGACTCTCAGCGCAATTGGAACATTTTTGGGTTGTTGATGAAGAAAAATTGAATAAATTATCAGCAAGCCAACTTGCCAAACTTCATAAAAATGGCTTTTTAGGATTAATTTTTGCGCATTTGATGTCAACGCACAATCTCTTAAAAATACTCTCTCTCAAAGGTGAAAAGCAACTTATCAATCATGAAGAGCAACCCCAAAACAAGAATGGTCATTCTAACGATGAAAAATCTAAAAAGAAAGAGACTCTCAACTAGATAATGCCTATCAAAAACGACAAGAGAAAAGATAAAAATATTCCTCTCATTCCAGCAGACCATGCAATTTTAAACGCAAGGAAAAATTGGTTAGAGTGTCTCGTCCAAACACGTCGTATGTCAGCACAAACAGTGCAAGCCTATGAACGTGATACGCGGCAATTTTTGTCTTTTCTCTGTCAACACTTAAGCCATACACCAACCCTTACAGATCTTGCTCTTTTACGCATCAGTGACTTGCGTGCTTATCTTGCTTATCGGCGTACAAACAATGTAAGTGCTCGCTCTTTAAGCCGCGGAGTGGCAGGCATACGTTCTTTTTTCAAGTACCTATCACGTGAAGGAATCGTCAATGTTCCCGCGGCTCAACTTATCCGAAGCCCCAAACACCCAAAATCACTCCCAAAACCTTTAGCGATCAAATCAGCACTTCACATAGTCAAACAAGAAAACCAGCTAGAAAATGAACCTTGGATTAACGCTCGGAATGCGGCTGTCCTCATGCTTCTCTATGGTTGTGGAATGCGAATATCAGAAGCCTTAAGCCTCACACCAGAACAATTTTCTGATCCTGAAAAAACAAGTTTATTTATAACAGGAAAAGGCGGCAAAACACGCCTTGTTCCTCTCATCAAAATTGTTTATGAAGCTGTACAAAATTATCTCAAATGTTGCCCATATCCTTTAGTGGATAACCAACCCATATTTCGCGGGGCACGAGGCGGCCCCCTACAGCCCGCCATTATTCAGAAAACTGTACGCAACTTACGAGCAAGCCTTGGTTTACCAGAAACTGCAACGCCTCACACACTGCGCCATTCTTTTGCCACCCATCTTTTATCACGGGGAGGAGATTTACGCACGATTCAAGAACTTCTTGGGCACGCTAGCCTTTCCACCACACAAATCTATACCCATGTCGATACAGACCATTTGTTAAAAATTTATCAAAAGGCCCATCCCCGTTCCTAAAAAACGTCTCATTAAAAAATTAAAAAGTTTCAACCTCAAGTGCCAAAGCATGGACACAAGTAGCTAACTCTTCTTGTAAAACTTTATAAATCGCGCGATGTATTTCTACGCGTGTCATATTGGAGAAAGAAGAAGATAAAATTTTCACTCGAAAATGTGTTTCTCCTTTACCATCAAAAGCATGTTCATTGTGAGGATGCCCCTCATGAAGATGACTTTCGTTAATCACTTCAAGCTTTTGCGGATGAAAAGCATCCTGAAGCTTTCTCTTGATTATTGTTTCTATAAACATTTTTCATTCCTCAAACAAAATGAACGTGCAAAAATACACCTTTTTCATAATAAAATAAGTGTGAAAACAAATTTTTCAAAAGTCAATTCTTGTAAAATTAATCAATTTTGCATAAACCAAGAGTATGACAATAACATCTAAATTATTCGATTCAATTCGTATAAGCTCAAATAAAAAACAAAAAGCTGAGCCAGAAGCGCAACAGTGTCAGTGGGAAGGTTGTGAAAAAACAGGGTCCCATAAAGCACCAGCAGGTCGAAATCACGAAGGACAATATCTATATTTTTGTATTGAACACGTACGCGCCTATAATAAAAATTTTAATTACTTCTCTGGTCTTAGCAATAAAGATATCGCAAAATTTCAAAAGGATGCTCTCACAGGGCATCGTCCGACATGGCCTACAGATCTGAGCAATGGTACATCGAAAAAAACAGCCGCTAATTATGCAAAGATTCGCTCTGGAACAGCTGCCTATCAAAATCGCATGCGCGATCCCTTCACGCTTTTTACTGAGCGGCATTCAAGCAATAATTTCTCACGAAAATTAAAGCCCTTAGAAGCAAAAGCTTTTGATACCCTGGGTCTACAGGCAAACGCTTCAGCAGAAGACATCAAAATGAAATATAAAGAGTTGGTAAAAAAGCACCATCCTGATTCCAATGGTGGTAATCGTGCTTCAGAAGAACGCTTTCGTGATGTTTTACATGCTTATAATTTGCTAAAAAAGTCTGGTTTGTGCTAAAAACACGCGCTTATATGAACCTATTTTTCATTTAGACTATCATTATTTACGCAAAATATTATAGAATACGTAAAAAACTTCCTTCATATCTAAGGCTCTCATTATAGAGCGTTGCATAAATACTCTAACTCTTGTATCGTTTTCTAATGAATAAATAGCGTCCCTCCCTTCCAAAAACACAATGACAAATTTTACCGTTGAAAATTTACCCGATATTACACTTTGTGCTCGCGATCTATTTCATATTGAAACAGATATGGAAATCCCTGCTTTTAGCACAAAAAGTTCCCATGTTCCTGATATCGATCCTGATTATCTTTTTGATCAGCAAACAACTTTAGCGATTCTCGCAGGTTTTACCTTTAACCGTCGTGTGATGGTTTCTGGCTATCACGGTACAGGGAAATCAACGCATATTGAACAAGTTGCTGCACGTCTCAACTGGCCTTGTCTTCGCATTAATCTCGATAGTCATGTAAGTCGTATCGATCTTGTAGGAAAAGACGCTATCGTTTTAAAAGATGGTTTACAAATCACTGAATTTAAAGAAGGCATTTTGCCATGGGCTTATCAAAATAATATTGCTCTTGTTTTCGACGAATATGACGCTGGGCGTCCCGATGTTATGTTTGTCATACAACGCGTTCTTGAAACTTCTGGGAAACTAAGCTTACTTGATCAAAGCCGTGTCATCTCTCCACATCCAGCCTTTCGTCTTTTTGCAACAGCAAACACCATTGGTCTTGGTGATACAACCGGTCTCTATCATGGTACCCAACAGATCAATCAAGCTCAAATGGACCGCTGGTCTATTGTTACGATACTCAATTATTTACCCCATGATAAAGAGGTTGATATCATTTGTTCAAAGGTCAAATCTTTTCAAACGGCTGAGGGAAAAAAGACAATTTCACAAATGGTTTATGTTGCTGATATGGTACGCCAATCTTTTATCAATGGAGATCTTTCAACTGTCATGAGTCCACGTACCGTTATTACTTGGGCAGAAAATACAACAATTTTTCAAGATGTCGGCTTTGCCTTCCGATTAACCTTTCTCAATAAATGTGATGAACTCGAACGTGCCACTGTTGCAGAATTTTATCAACGCGCCTTTGGACAAGAGCTTCCCGAATCACTCATTCATGGTGTTTCGCCTTAAGGAATTTGTCACTCATGGCTACCAATATTGGCGACAACAAAAATCCGGTAAAGGACTCTTCCAACAACACTCTTAATGCTGAAGCTTTTAAAAAAGCACTTTCCACCTGTATGCGTGCAATTGCAGGCACAAACAACCTTGAAGTTTCCTTCAGTCATAACCGACCATCTTTAAGCGAAAGTTGTGCACGTTTACCAGAATTACCTCAATACGCAACGAATAAAGACATCACCATTACTCGCGGATTAGGTGATTCCATGGCTCTACGCAAAGCATGGCATGATAACCGTATTCACATGCAATTTGCTCCACTAGAATCAGAAGCACGTGCTGTCTTTGATGCCCTCGAACAAACACGTGTTGAAGCAATTGGCACTTTAGCCATGGAGGGACTTGCAAAAAATCTTGATATCATGCTCGCCGATAAATACAAAAGAGCCCATTATCATAAAATTAGCAACCAAAGTGAAGCCCCCATCCAAGAAGCGATTGCACTTTTATTGCGTGAAAAAGTAACAAAGCGCACAGCTCCAAGAGAAGCAGGTCCTGTCTTAGAATTGTGGCGTCAAGAACTCGAACAAAAAGCAGCGGCAGAACTCAATGAGCTCCCACATCATATTTACAACCAACAAGCTTTTGCACAGATTGTTCGCCAAATGCTTGTTACACTCAAAATGACAGTGCAACAAGCTGAAGCTTCTAACAGTAAAAACAATAAAAAATTAAAAAACGAATGTGCACCTCAAGACCAAGCAGAAGAAGAGAGTAAAAACAAAAAACACGCTCAAAGTGAAGAACAAACCAGCACTGAACAAGAAAGTGATGTGCAAGACGACGGAAAAACACAAGCGACACAATCAAACAACAATGATCAAGCTGACGGCGAGCAAAAAAATGGACCTTGGCAAGAAAAGCCGAGCAGACCCAAACACCTTTTTTCTGATTCGGAACAAATGGAAAGACTTGGCAATTATAAAATCTTCACCCATCAATTTGATGAAATTTTGGAAGCAACAGATTTTTGTTCTGAAAACGAGTTAGATCACTTACGCCGTTATCTTGATAAGCAAATCAATCATCTCCAAAACATCGTTGGCCGTTTAGCAAACCGTCTCCAGCGCCGCTTGATGGCGCAACAAAATCGCAACTGGAACTTTGACCTTGAAGAAGGGTATCTTGATACAGCACGGCTTCCACGTCTAATTATTGACCCCATGCAACCCCTTTCTTTTAAAATGGAAAGCAATACCCAATTTCGGGACACGGTTGTTTCACTCCTCATTGATAATTCGGGCTCAATGCGCGGACGCCCCATTAGCGTTGCCGCAAGTTGTGCTGATATTTTGGCACAAACTCTTGAACGTTGTGGTGTCAAAGTTGAAATTTTAGGTTTTACCACTAAAACTTGGAAAGGAGGAAAATCGCGCGAACAATGGCTTACCCAAAACAAACTCCATAATCCTGGACGCCTTAATGATTTATGCCATATCATCTATAAAAGTGCTGATACCCCATGGCGTCGCGCACGACGCAATTTAGGTTTAATGATGCAAGAAGGATTATTAAAAGAAAATATCGACGGAGAAGCTTTAATTTGGGCTCATCAACGCCTTTTATCACGGCGTGAACAACGTCGCATCCTCATGGTCATTTCTGATGGTGCTCCTGTCGACGATTCAACACTATCGGTCAATGCCAGCAATTATTTAGAAAAACACTTACGCGCAGTGATTCAAGAAATTCAAACACATTCCCCCATCGAACTCATTGCCATTGGAATTGGTCATGATGTCACACGTTATTATCAGCGTGCTGTAACAATTATGAATGCTGAAGAACTCGCCGACGCCATAACAAAACAATTAGAAATACTTTTTAGTGATAAAATGCCTCATATTCATAAGAAATAAACCTGCCTTGAAACAGCCAACAATTACATTTTAAAAAATTATCTCTATCATTAAACCATCGGAATTTGATGACTAACAACCTGAGAAGATAATCCCACAAATTGAATATCGAACTTTAAGGAAGCTTCTACTTTACTGGATGCATTATGAATCCTAAAAGAAATGCTCCAACCATCTTCAAAAATTATAATGAGTTTGTTTTTACTTTCTGGTTTTATTGCAACTGATAAAATTTTGCTTGGAATTTTCCATTTACGACCATATCCCAGAGTGCCATTCAAATTAAAAGACTGAATAATAACCCGTTTTTGTTTAGATCTTGTATCTATCATAATCTTATAAAAATCATAAGAACCTATAACATACTGAAACAATAGCTTCACAAATTTATCTTGATAATCTAAACAAAGCCTTTGAAGTTCTTTAGAAAAAGCTTCTAAGATTGGAAGATAAACTCTGCTGTCTTTATCCTCTATATCTCTAAAGAACATTTTCTTGTCTCTGAGCTCTGCTAAATAATCAAAAATAGGTCTAACTTCATTGAAATAAAGGCTGCTACAGGGGGTAACCTGTCCATTCTTTACCAAAATCTATTTTACCAGAAAGGCGAGGATGTTTGATAGCACTATGATTATGTTTTGCAGAAATACCAATAGGATTTTCAGGAACTTTTAAAATAATATCACGAACATCTCCTTTGATCCCAACAGAATCTTCCTGAAGAACAATAGTTTTCGTGTTTCTAATATTTTTATCATGTAACTGTAAGAAAACAGCTGCTTCAATAGAAGCAAGATTTAAAAGCCTTTTTTCAGTATCATTAAATAAATTATAAAAAGACTCCGCTATTTGAAAGGACGAATTAAACTCTATAGAAGCTTTTGTTGCTTTTTTAAACCCCATGGCCAAAGCATATTCAAAGGCTTTTCCATTTTCTACCTGATTTATACAATTTCCTAAAGATCCTTACTCAAAATTACGAGTTCATTTGATTTTTTATTGTTTCCCATACCGTAAGTCCATTCAGGATTAAGTATTGTATGTCCTTTATAAAGTTCTCTAACTTCCACACAATCATTATAAGATAAAACCCATCCTTGACGCTTTCTCAAAAGTTCAGCAAGAGCTTGATGATCAAAAGAATTATGTTTATCGCCTTTGTGACCATAAAGTTTTTGATTAATAAGATATAGAGGATCACAATAAAGAAAATCGTTAAAGTGTTTAGGAATACTTTTTGTAAAATCTCTGTATTCCACTTTGGAATTTTCAATCTTAAAATCTTTAAGCCGTTCAATAGAACAATACTTGAATCGAGGATGTCCTAGAGACATACCGCCAGAAAGTGTTGTTCCGGAAAAAGAAGAGCGATTAAGAACAAAAAAACGACAGCAATCTCTAATTGATTTTTAATATTCCCAAAAGTTTTTTGGAGATTGTAAAACATTACGGGAGTCATATCTTCATATTCTCTCACTTTTTCTGCAAGAGCTGAAGCATCTTTCAAAAGCATCTGCCAAAAAATAACAAGCGGCTTAAAAGCATCATAAGCATAAACCTTTGTTCCTCTTTTTGCTAAGGTTAATTCAATTGACCCCCCTCCTACAAAAGGAGAACATAAAGTTTTTTGCTTCCTTATATAGTTATTAATAATCATAGGAACAGCACGACTTTTCCCTCCCAGATAACGAAGAGATAATTTTACAACAGGCAACTCCCTAGTCTCTCTCTGTTTTTTCGAGGAAGTTAAGACCAAATTATCCAATAAAGCTTTGTATGATCTCTTTGATTTATCATTTTGTTCATATTATCAGCTCCAAGTATCACATTTTCTAACCTACAATTATCTAAAATAAATACTCGAAGCGTTTGCCAAATTCTACAGAGATCGCATTATAACAAATTGTAAGTTCATTAACATATCTGCACAAACATTTGTTACTAAAATAATGATAAATACCAGTATAACCAAATTTTAAAACTGTCAAAAAGGACTTGATACCATTGGTATTTATTTTTCTATTTATATACTACCCAAATGTATATCGAAATATTTTTTCCTTTATAAGAACCAAGTTTCTTATAGCTCAAATAATCATAAGTAAGACATCACAATTCTTAACAAGACATTTTTTGGCCTTCATAAGAGCTTTATTACCTGTTTTTAATACTGATAAGATGCTCTTATCTCATACTGAATCAGTCAAAACCATTTCCTTACACAGCATAAGCATAGATGATGTATGAGTAAATACAACTTGAGAAAAGAATAAAAATCCCTTTTTTGAATCCACTCAAATTCTGTTCTTAGAAGACATAACGCACAACCTTCTTTTCTTTAGCAAAACAAAAGAACAAAGATCATTATTTGTTACAAACAAAAGAAGAATCACCCTTTGAATGACTTTGGTAAAGAGGAAGTTTTACAATATTAAGAATTGTTCCATAGGGAATCAACATAAACAGGCTCATAACAATTTTTACCGAAAAATCACCAAAAGCAAGCGAGAGCCAAACTGGCATGCCTATCCCTCCCAAAATAGTACTCTCCACCAGTGAACTATCAGCATAGCCTGTTATCTTATCAAGAACAGCAAAAGAGCTAGAAAAAGCAACAGCAAAAAACAGCACTGTATCCAAAGCCGAACCAACCAACGCTGCTGCTAAAGGTGCTTTCCACCATGTTTTACGTCGCAAAGGAGTAAAAACAACAATATCAAGGAGTTGCCCAAATAAAAATGCAAAACTAGAAGCAAGTGCAAGCCGTGGTGTCGCCAATATCCAAGAAACAAAGACACCCGCAAAAAAACCAGCGTAAACCACACGCCGCGCAGCAGATGGACCATAAAAACGATTGGTCAAATCATTGATCAGAAAAGCAAATGGATAGGTAAAAGCCCCATAAGTCAACAGCTCATTTAAATCAAACCAGTAGACAGGATATTGAACAAAAATATTAGAAGCAGTAACAGCAAGGCACATTGCTAAAATAGAAAAAACAATGTACCTCTTCTTTTGCTGTTCTCGTAAAGGACTGCTTGAGGGCATTTTTTTAACCTATGATACGGAACCAATAAAATAAAACAATCAACCTGAAAAAACTTAACTTCTAGAACAGAAAACCGGAATAAAAGCGTCAATAAACCAAAAAGAATGGCGCTAACAATTACGCTGCTTGTTCAGCCTTTTGCTCACCTTCTTGCTCAGCTTTTTTCTTAATGATTTGTCGTTTTAGCAAACGCGCACGTTGCGACAACTCTTTATCATCTGCTTTGACCAAAAAAGCATCAAGGCCACCACGATGCTCAACAGAACGCAATGCACTTGCTGAAATGCGCAAGCGATAACTTTGCTGTAACACTTCTGAAATCAATGTCACATTGCAAAGATTTGGTAAAAAACGACGCCGAGTCTTATTATTCGCATGGCTAACATTATTACCATACAGAACCGTTTTCCCTGTCAATTCACATGCACGAGACATAAACTTCACCCTTAAACTCTAAGAAACTTTCAAATCCCCGTACCCAAAGGACACAATGAACGCAAAACACGCACAATGCAACCTTAAACGGGCATCATTGGGAAGTCTCTTTCTAATAGGGGGTAGACAACAAAAGGTCAAGTCTTTTATAAAACCTTTTTCATATCTTACTAGCTCATTCTTCATCTTTTTCCTCAACAAGGCGTGCAAATTCCACCAAAAAGCGTACAAAATGTTTTTTTTAAATACATACCATGTTAGAATGAAAACTTATTGTCCCGAAAGGAAGCATAAATCATGAGCAAAAAAGAGCCCCCCATGACAAAGCTTCAAGAAGATTCTTGCCGTTTTTCTTCTTTTTTGTTTGGGACTTTATGTATTTGTTTTTTTCTTCTCTTCAGTGCATTAGGTATATGGCAAGTACAACGGTTAAACTGGAAAACAAATCTCATCACCAGTGCCAATCAGCGCATTCATTTGCCCCCCATAAAAGCCCCCCCAAAAAATCAATGGTCAGATGTTACTTTTGAAAAAAATGAATATCAACCTGTTGTTACCACAGGAAAATTTTTAACAGATAAAAATATTTTAGTCACTGCTGCCGCTCAAAATACTACAGGCTATTGGGTTTTGACTCCTTTACAAACTGCTGATAATACACTGATCTTTATCAACCGTGGCTTTATCCCTATGGATGAACGTAACAATTTTCAAAACTCAGAGCAATGGCATACCAATGCCTCATCTCAGCAAAATTCTACCACGGACACAGAACAAACAACGATTATAGGTTTATTACGCATGAGTGAAAAAAATGGATTTTTCCCGCGTAAAAATAATCCTGATAAAAATTTATGGTATACGCGGGATCTCCCCGCTATGGCACAAAAACTTGGTTTGTCCACTGTTGCCCCTTATTTCATTGATGCCAGCAAAACATCTCCACAAGCAAACCTTCCTGTCGTTGGTCTTACGATTATCCATTTTCGAAATAATCATCTCGTTTATGCAATCACGTGGTTTATTTTAGCTGCTAGTGTATTAGGAGCTTTTCTTTTTCTGCTACGGCAAAAAAACTAAAAAAAGACCTCTTCCATCTCAAGTAACAAAAATTTTTAGAATCTTGAAAACTGATAAGAAGAATGAAAGCTACCAACTTGCACCTTTGTTAAATAAAGATCATAGGCATACAATGGGCTTTATACCATCCACAAAGGATTTACGCGATACTCTTCAAAAAAACCATCATAAAACGAGGGCTTTAACAGGTTAATTCATTAAAAATTGTAATGCACAAAAATGTGAAGCAATGCATTATCTCCACTCTATAAAAAAAATTCACTCTAAAACATTATCATAAACGCTTTTGAAAAACATACAGCCAAATTTAAAAATGATAGGAAAGATGAGCACTCATTTTTGCCTTTATAATTTTATATTCTTGCTTCGTTAGGTTGTTTCCCACTTCAGAGATTACTCCAATTGATATACGCAATACTTTCGCCTTCATCTAGCATAAAAGCTAATATAGCAGAGAACATACTGATGCGTTTTTTGTTTCAAAACTGCTATGAAGATGAAATATTGAGTTATAAGCAACAAAAAAACATTTAATGTCTCAATGAGACTTTATACACCCACCACCACACCCCAAATGAGAGTGTTTTTACAGGATAATAAAAAAAGGTGAGGCATCCCATATTCTAAAAAGACAGTTTATCCTTTCAGTGTATTTTGCTAAAGGCTTATGCTATAAATCTATAAGCGTGTTTTACTAGAATTTTAACTCTTTCATTTTTAAGGCTTCTGTTATGGGTGTTGTTGCCAAAAATTTTCCCATACCTGATCTTCATCGGGTTCGTCGTGTTCTCTTTTCTGTGTCTGATAAAACGGGGGTGGTTGCTTTTGCACAAGCCCTTCATGCTACTTACAATGTTGAATTGATTTCAACAGGGGGAACAGCCAAAACCCTCATAGCAGCTGGTTTACCCGTAAAAGATGTTGCTGAAGTTACCGGATTTCCTGAGATAATGGATGGGCGTGTAAAAACACTCCATCCTTTGATTCATGGTGCTTTGTTAGGGGTAAGAGAAGATCCTAGCCATAGGGAAGCTATGGAAAAGAACAGCATTCATGGAATTGATCTTTTGGTGGTGAATCTTTATCCGTTTGAAGAGACGATCTTATCGGGAGCCGATGGGCAAACGATTCTTGAAAATATTGATATTGGTGGACCTGCGATGATTCGCGCCGCGGCAAAAAATTATGCTTATACTGGTGTTGTAACAGCGATAAAAGATTATGATTCGATTCTAGCTGAATTAAAACAGCATAATGGATGTTTAAGCTTATCTATGCGTCATCAGCTAGCAATGCGCGCTTATGCACACACCGCCGCTTATGATACGGCAATAGCATCGTGGTTTGCACGGGATTTAAAAATTGAAATTCCATCGTGGCAGAGTTTTTCTGGTCATCTTGAGAATGTTATGCGCTATGGGGAAAATCCACATCAACAGGCAGCATTTTATCGCAATAATGAAAAACGTTTTGGTATTGCAACAGCAAAACTTTTACAAGGCAAAGCGCTTTCTTATAACAATCTGAATGATACAGATGCAGCCTTTGAGCTTGTGGCAGAATTTGATCCGCAAAAAACCGCTGCTGTCGCTCTTATTAAACATGCCAATCCTTGTGGTGTTGCGGAAGGAGAAAATTTGAAAGAAGCTTATTTGAAAGCTCTTATGTGTGATAATGTATCGGCATTTGGTGGAATTGTTGCTTTAAATCAAACCCTTGATGAGGAATGTGCTAAAGAGATTGTTAAAATTTTCACAGAAGTGATTATTGCTCCTGATGCCACAATGGCGGCACGTGAAATTATTGCCAAGAAAAAAAATCTTCGTTTGCTCATTACAGGTGGAGTTCCTGATCCACGCTGTGGAGGACTTCTTGCGAAAACACTTGCAGGAGGCATTTTAGTGCAATCGCGTGATAACGTAGTGGTTGATGATCTTAAATTGCAAGTAGTGACAAAGCGGGCACCAACTCAAGATGAAATGCGTGATCTTCAGTTTGCTTTTCGTGTAGCAAAACACGTTAAATCAAATGCTATTGTGTACGCGAAAAATAGCGCAACAGTTGGAATTGGAGCCGGACAAATGAGCCGCATCGATTCAGCAAAAATTGCTGCAAGTAAAGCAGCAGAAAGTGCGCAAAGAGCAGGCTTAACAGAAACTCTCACAAAAGGATCGGTTGTTGCATCAGATGCATTTTTTCCTTTTGCAGATGGTTTATTAGCAGCAGCTGAAGCAGGAGCAACAGCAGTTATTCAACCAGGAGGCTCCATGCGTGATGAAGAAGTTATCACGGCTGCTGATGCACAAGGTTTAGCGATGGTTTTCACAGGAACACGACACTTCCGCCATTAATAATTTTGCTGATTCTCTCTATTATATGAGACAAATGTTTCAAGGAATTTTTCATAATCATCGTATGACTATTGATCACTATTGAAATGGAAGCAGTTATTCAATCCAAAGAATCTAATCGTGAAGACGTTTATCACCACAGAAAATGCACATAATTTAACCATTATTTAGGGATAAGATATTGTTGTTGTTAATACTTTAATGGCTTCCCTTTCACATGAGCAAAATGTTAAAGGGATATTATCTTATATGTAGATGCATACCTGTTATGATATTATAACACAACTCTTTTTAGTAATATGCTCTATTCTTAAACCAAAGAGTGAAATGAAAAGTTTGAGTAGAAGATATGAATATTCTACGTTTTTATAGTAATTGGCGCCGTTATCGTCGAACCGTTAATGCATTAAGGTGTCTTTCAACATATGAACTCAGCGATCTTGGAATTTGTCGCGGTGATATTAATTTGATTGCACGACGTTATTCGCGTAAATCTTTATAAACGTTGTTTGAAGCATTTGAGAGAGTGCTTTGCTGTGAAAAAACGTCCATTTTGTGGCTTGTTATTATGACTTCATTTATAATAACAAAGAGCAGAAGGGTTGTTTTTCTCAGGCGTTGCTATGTTTTGTTTCTTGAATTCTCAGTGCTTCTATGATGTAAAACATTTGATTTATAATGATAATTTAGCGTTATTCATATTGAATTAGAACCCCAAATACCGTAAGATTCTCCCATTTAAAATCTATGTATGTTGAATACAAAAACCATTCGCTTGCACGTTACAAGCGGGGGATCCTGTGTGGATAAAAACTATTAAGAAAAGGCTAACAATGCCTCTTATGAATCATCTCTAGTGCCAAGAGCTGTTCAAAACATTGGGCACTAATAAATAGTGTGATGGTGCTAAATTGCTCCTTGCGTAAAGATGGGGTGCTTCATGGATTTACCGTTATACCCATCACAGACATCATCACGAAATAGGCTTGAAAGTATTAAGGGATTTTTCTTTAATATACGTCCGTGAATACGCAATAAATAGCGCTCTGTTTTTCGTGAGGGAGCGTAACCCTATTAATGCAACTCTCTCAGAGAGAAATATTGATCCCAACAGCACACTTAAGAACTTATCGAAGATAAGCAACAGCTTTATTTTCTCTCCACATCTTTAAAGAATGAAGATTCTTAACCAGTACTCATCTGTCAACAGTGGTCTGTCAAAAACTCTTTTTTCGGGAGCCAATCCCTCTTAGCATCACCTCATGAGATTCTATGAGCAAACCTTGCCTAAAAACATCCAACCTATACTCTAATAAAATGCTTCATGTATAAAATTTATATGATCTTCAAATTTTGAGAATATTACCACAATAAACGATGATGTTTTGCGACACGAAGATAAAACGCAATATACTATGGGTTGGAATAATGTTCTGATTTTTTATCAAACGCTTTACGGATAAAACGCCAACGCACTTTTTCCTGAAATGCAGGACGAAAATATAAAACAATCTGTTGTGTCCGCTGTGGACCTGTTAATTCTGCAAAATCAATCGAATCTTCAAGACAAATATCTGCGTCAGGCGATATAAAATACCATACTTGTTCGCTCTTCACGTTCTCGTTCTTTACAGCTAAACACACACGTTTGCCATCATAGTTAACTTCAACTTGTGGATGAAGATGAAACCGAACAGCAACATGATCTTGTTCATTTTGCACACTCTTGTGTTTCTTTCCCCCTTTATTTGGCATAAAAAAGCGATCAAAACCTTCGATCATATCTCCATTTGTTGCCAAAATAAGACCACGCTCATGAATAAAATTAAAGGGTCGCACATAACCATTATGACTCGCAATAAAACCCGTCTTCTCTGAATCCTCTATACGGCGCACTTGAACATCCGTTGGTCCATCA
Source organism: Bartonella sp. MR30HLJHH (assembly GCF_042194195.1). NCBI lineage: Bacteria > Pseudomonadati > Pseudomonadota > Alphaproteobacteria > Hyphomicrobiales > Bartonellaceae > Bartonella > Bartonella sp. MR30HLJHH. The sequence goes on from NZ_JBHIMO010000001.1 coordinate 28,459, forward strand.
AACAAAAATGGCGCGCCATTTTTCTTTTTCTGATAAAAAGCACCCACTGAACAATCATTAAGCGTAGCTGTTGAATGTGCTGCAGTAACACGCCCTAAATGTCGATAATCTTCCCGCCCATCAGGATTAACACCGGTATTGATAATAAAACGGTGCCCTTGTGAAGACATTTCAAAAGACAAACACCCCGAACAAGCCTGCTGTGCTACAAAGCGGGGTGGAAACTTTCCTGTATCTGCAAGCACTGTTGTTTGATTGGCTTTTAAGCGCTGAAATCCTGAATAACGGGCATAACTAAAAGGATGCCCTCCTGTTTCATCAAGCTCCAAAAGGGACGATAACCGTTCCGACACAAGGGGACCAACCCCATTAAAATGAGCCAACGTTTGATCCTCATGGATAAAGAATCGTAAAGCCGGCAACATACGCTCAACAGAATCAATCAAAATACGTGGTGCTGTTTCATTGCTACGCATAAAAAGATGCCGTAACGACAATAAATCCGATAACAAATTCAGCAAAATAACAGGACTACGAGAAATATGCCCACCATCAACTAGGATTTGACGGGAAAGCTCTTTTATAAGTGTGGTTTGTACCTTTTTTTTCACTGCCGCAGAAACAGGCAAAGCAAGAGATGCGAACGTCAAAGCCGCTGCTGCTTGTAAACGTCGGTCATCATGCTCCATACTGCAAATTGTTACGCGCAAATAACGAAATTGCAAACCAAGCGCACGTAAAAAGCGTTTTTCAAACCGCTCACTTGCTCCTTCTAACAACATTTTCGAATGACAAATCCATGAAATCAAGCGCCGCGCCACAACAGGACCACTCCAAGCAAGCCCTTTTACCTTCTTGCCAGCATGGCCAAACCAATCTTCTAAAAGAGAGCGTGCGTGTGCAGAAGCCAAATCACTTCCTGCTGCCTCCATATGGCGCAACCAATGAAAATCATGTAGAGCTGCTTCCCATTCTAGCGTTGGCGGAACCAATGCAAACGGCGAAACAGCACCAGAATGAACAATGTGACCAGCAAAAGCAAAACGACCATGATAAAATTCATGCGCCATCATAGGATCAGCCACATGCAAATCCATGGGATGCGCTAAAATTTTATGAGGACGAAACCCTGAAAACCGCCAACGAAACAATGGTCCAACCCATAAACGCCGCATAACATTCTGTATCGTATCGATACAGGCTGCCACTTTTACCTGAGGAGCTTTTACCGCAACCGCCAAAATTTCATCTCCATTTATGCTGAATCAAACACAATTTCGACCATTTTTGTAAATGAAGCGTTAATTAAGCAATTTTTCGTAAGCGCGCAGCGAAAAAACCATCCATTCCTAAAAATGCGGTTTTCTCAGCATCAAAATTTTTATGACAAAAATCCGCAGGCGTTGTACGTAACATCCCCCCACAAAGCAAATGTGCCAGTGCTCCCATTTCCTCTGGATAAATAGGTTCTAAAACAATGTCATTGCGTGTCGATAAAATTTTTTCAATAAGATCTTCACCTTCTTCTCTAGCCAATGAACAATTGGAAAAAACAATCCGTCCCCCCACCTTTACCAAAGAAATTGCTGCGACAAGCAAATCATGTTGCAACGCCGCTAACTTGACGATATCATCCCTCGATTTCGTCCATAAAATATCTGGATGACGACGGATCGTTCCAGTAGAAGAACAAGGAGCATCGAGAAGAACCGCATCAAAAAGCTGTGTGGGATGGAAATTTCTCACATCGCCCTGCCAAATGTGAACTGAAAAATGAAGCCGTTCCATATTTTCTTTTAAACGCTTTACGCGGTTAGCAGAAAGCTCAATTGCTGTCACCTGCGCTCCTTGCAAAGCCAATTGTGCTGTTTTTCCCCCAGGGCTTGCACAAAGATCAGCAACTCGTTTACCCCGAAGTGTTCCTAGTAAACAAGCAGGCAACGATGCAGCAAAATCTTGAACCCACCAAGTTCCTTCACTATAGCCTGGTAAATCAGAAACAGAACACTCCAGACGATTCAATCGAACAGAACCATTGGGCAACACCAAACCGCCAAGCCTTTCAGCCCATCCAACACTATCAGATTTCACTGTCAAATCAAAAGGGGGTTCTACACTTTGAATTGCTATAATCTGATGCGCCTTTTCTGTTCCATAAGCTGACATTAAAAGCTGTCCAAACCACGCTGGCACACTTTCAATGGAAGGAATTTGTTGGCGTAAAGACACCGCCTCACGTGCAATATTGCGTAAAAGAGCATTCACCACCCCTGAAAAACGGCGCATTCGAGGGTCAAGTTTCGCCACACGCACAGCTAAATCAATAGCCGCATGATCTGGAATATCAAGATAAAGAATTTGTGCAACACTGATATGCAAAAGATGCTGGAGTGAAAGTGCTTGTGAAGGCAAAGGACGCGCCAAAAGGCGTGAGAGAGCTGCCGTAATCGGCCCTCGATGACGCAATGAAGCTGTTAAAATAGCCCGACATAACAAACGATCTCGTTGTGAAAGCTGTAAATATTGTGGATGTCCGTATTCATTATCCGTCAAACCAGACAGCGGCGTGTGCTTATCAACTACCGCCCCCAAAAGACGCACACACACCTGTCGAACAGCTAATCCTGGAACATTTTTTTCAGACACATGCCCCGCTTTTTTGTGTTTCAAAACACCACCTTTATATCACTTTTTCCTTAAAAACTCCCTCAGTAACTCTATGAACGAGATCTTTTTGAATTTTCATAACGAAGCCAAGAAGGACGTTTTGTAACACGCTGAAAAGAACTGTTTTCTTGCTCACCTAATGCACGAGCCCGACCACTATGAAAATCTCCATAGTTCATCCCGTTGCTTTTTTCATGTATAGTGTCTTCTTTACTCCATCCCACACTTTTGGCAAGAGCCCTTTTCATCTCTTCTGCTTGCTGATAAAGAGCAGCAATACGGTTTGCAGTTGCTGGATGTGTAGAAAAAAGACTATCCGCTCCCTCACCGCTCAAAGGATTAATAATAAACAGATGCGCGGTTGCTGGATTATGTTCTGCTTCTTCATTATATACCCCACGTCCCCCATCAGCAATCTTACGCAATGCCGAAGCCAACCATAAAGGATTACCACATATTTCAGCCCCTCTCCGATCCGCAGCATATTCACGTGTACGACTAATCGCCATTTGCACCAGCATTGCTGCAAAAGGTGCCACGAGCAGTGCAATAAATCCTCCAATTGCCCCAGCGCCATGAGAATCTTCTGAAGAGTTACGCGGTCCTCCCATAAAGAAAGCAAAATTACCAAGCATTGAAATTGCCCCTGCAATCGTTGCGGTTAGAGTCATTGTTAAGGTATCACGATGCTCAATGTGTGCGAGCTCATGCGCCATAACACCGGCAATTTCCTCTGAACTCAACCGCTCTAACAACCCAGTACTTGCAGCAACAGCAGCATTTTGGGGATTACGTCCCGTCGCAAAAGCATTTGGCTGTGCATTCTCAATAACATAAACCTTTGGTTGAGGAAGAGAAGCTTTTTGCGCTAAATCGCTTACAATCTTATAATAAACTGGTGCTGAATGCTGATCAACTTCACGCGCCCCGTACATGCGTAAAACAATTTTATCCGAATTCCAATAAGAAAAAAAGTTTAAACCACTTGCCATCAAAAGAGCAATGACCATGCCACCGCCCCCTCCAACAAGATAACCAACTCCCATAAAGAGAGCAGTTAAAAAAGCCAAAAGCATGGCTGTACGCATTATATTCATTACTCAAAAAACTCCATGATAAAAGTTAATTAATACTATATGATGGTGTTTTCTTTCTGCTTCTTCAATGGAATAGGTGTAAAATGAATAAAAAAGTTGAGAAAACAAGCAAAAAAAATGCAACTGTCGTTAAACAGCAATCTCTTTCTCCCGCAGCACAACGCGCCCTTAAAGAAGCTGAAGAAAGGCGAAAAAGCGCAGCACAAAAAGAACAACCTTTAGAAAACGGCGGACGCGGCGGCAAAGACCCTTCCCGCTATGGAGACTGGGAAATTAAAGGCCGCGCTATTGACTTTTAAAACCATTGATTTTTAAAAAACCAGCGCTGTTTAAACAAGAAGCTTTTTAAACAAAATCCGTTTTTATCTATCAAAAACGGATAATAATTTATTTTTCTAAAGCTTTTAAAAACACGTTGATTAAACAATCATGCTTCTCATGCTGAAGCAGATTCTGCTTCAGCCGCTGCCGCTGCTTCTTCTGCCGCTTGCTTTGCTGCTGCTATACGTTCTTGTGCTTTTTTACCCGGTTCACCTTTATGTGGATTATTACGGGTTGGACGCTTTTTCAAGCCAGCTGCATCTAAAAACCGTAAAACGCGATCTGTTGGTTGAGCCCCTTGCCCAAGCCAATATTGGATACGTTCTTCATTAAGTTTTACCCTCGGTCCATCTTTAGGCAACATTGGATCCCATGCACCAACACGTTCAAGAAACCGCCCATCGCGCGGACTACGAACATCTGCAACGACGATATGATAGTAAGGACGTTTTTTTGAACCTCCACGGGACAAACGAATTTTCAATGCCATATTTTATCTCCTATTGTCAGCTCTGACTTTCGTTTAAATTAATTTTTTTGTTTTTTGCTCTTCAGCAATAACTTCATGATGACGCACAACTTCTTTAATAATAAATTTTAAAAATCTTTCAGCAAAATCAGGATCAAGATGACTATCTATAGCCAATTGCCGCAAACGCGCTACCTGATATTGCTCACGCAGAGGATCTACTTTAGGCAAATCATAACGCGCCTTTAAGCGCCCAACAGCTTTCGTACAACGAAAACGCTCTGCTAAGATATGAATCAAAGTTGCATCAAAATTATCAATAGATGCTCGTAAATGTGCCAATTCGTTTAATACTGTTTCCTGCATCATATTCCTTTCCTCTTTACATCTTATTTTTTCTTAGGATGCTGAGAAAATTTTCCCCTATCAGCAATGTCATTGGAAAGACCAGGAAATGTAGGTCCACGCTTGGGAAGTCCGGGCAAGAGCTTCCCTCCATTACCATTTTCAATTTGCTTTTGAAGTGTTGAGAATTGCTTTGGATCCAATCCCGACAAATCAGGCATAGCTGAAGAATTCCCCCCCAAATTTCCCATACCACCAAAAGCCATTTTGGAACCAAGTCCTCCCAACACTTTTCCCATCAAACCACTTTTTCCTTTACCACCCATAGCTTTCATCATATCAGCCATTTGGCGATACATTTTCAAAAGTTTATTAATATCAGCTGCCGTTGTACCAGATCCCTTAGCAATTCGTTGTTTGCGGCTATGTTTTAAAAGCTCTGGATTTGCCCGCTCTTGCGGTGTCATAGATGAAATAATGGCCAATTGACGATCAAACAAACGATCATCAAGCCCCGCAGCCGCAATCTGCTCTTTGACCTTCCCCATTCCTGGTAACATGCCCATAATACCGCCCATTCCACCCAGTTTTTTCATTTTCTGCAACTGTTCTGCAAGATCATTCAGATCAAATTTTCCGGCTTGCATTTTTTTTGCAAAAGCAGCAGCTTTCTCCTGATCTATTGTTTCAGCAGCTTTTTCAACCAAAGAAACAATATCCCCCATTCCGAGAATACGATCAGCAATACGACTGGGATGAAACTCTTCTAAAGCATCTATTTTTTCACCAGTTCCAATTGCTTTAATTGGTTTTCCTGTAACAGCACGCATAGAAAGAGCAGCGCCACCACGCCCATCACTATCCATTCGTGTTAAAATAATCCCTGTAATCCCTACACGCTCATCAAAAGAACGAGCAAGATGAACGGCATCTTGCCCTGTCAAACTATCAGCCACCAACATAATTTCATGAGGAAGGGAACATGCTTTAATTTCAGCCAATTCGAGCATCAAAGCTTCATCAATATGATTACGTCCTGCTGTGTCAAGAAGAAGCACGTCATAACCACCCAATTTAGCAGCCTGCACGGCACGTGATGCAATATCAACGGGCAGCTGTCCCGCAATAATAGGCAAGCTTGCAAGTTTCGCCTGTTCTCCCAATTGGCGCAACTGCTCCTGTGCAGCGGGACGACGTGTATCTAATGACGCCATAAGAACTTTTTTATGGTGCTTATCAGTGAACCGTTTCGCAAGCTTTGCTGTTGTAGTTGTTTTTCCGGAACCTTGCAAACCAATCATCATGATAACAACTGGAGCTGGTGCATTTAAATCACTCAGAACGCTTTCATTTCCAAGAATATGAACCAATTCATCATGAACAATTTTAACCACCATCTGGCCTGGTTTAATTGATTTAACGATTTCGGCCCCAACGGCTTTTTCCCGAACCCTATCGGTAAAAGAGCGTACAACATCAAGAGCAACATCAGCTTCCAATAAAGCGCGACGAATTTCACGCAGCGCCTCTACAACATCCTGATCCGATAAAGCGCCACGTCCCGTCAAATGAGACAGGATAGAACCAAGTCGCTCTTGCAAGGATTCAAACATCATTTACCTCATTGTTGCATAACAAACAAACCAAAATAGCATCCGAGAACGCATCGCGCCGTCGGATGTTGACCTCTGAGATCTCTTTATACCCTTAAACTGGGGTCTCAGTCGGTGGCTCCAAGTTAATTTTGTCACTGAAAGCTTGCTCCTTCAAACAATAAAACCCCAGCTTTGTCAAGTTTTATCATAAAATGTCTTTTTATACGAAGAAATAAAAACAGCAAATACTATACTTCAAAACTTTCAACTTCAACACGCATAAAACAACCTGTTTCCTGTTCCATACTCCATAATTTCCCGCTAGAGATATCAAACCAAACCCCATGCAATGTCAAAAAACCTTGATCTTTGCGAAGCTTTATCCACGGAAACGTCTCTAAATTTCTCAACGAATGGCGAATAGAAAGCTGCTCTAATGCCGTCTGTTTTTCTGGCCAAGACAGCGACTTATTATTCAAAACGATTTCTGCTGCTGGTGCTAAGAGACTTATCCATTGACCAATAAAATCATTTGATGATAAAGCTTTACACGTCTCCTTAAGAGCAGTACGAATGCCTCCACAATGGGCATGACCAAAAACGACAATATGTTTCACCTCGAGTAATTGCACAGCATATTCAAGAGCTGCTGATGTTGCATGATATTGGTCATCAGGAGAAAAAGGAGGAACCACATTTGCCACGTTGCGCAAAGTGAAGATTTCCCCTGGCTTAGCATCAAAAATCATTTCTGGCACTGCACGCGAATCACAACAAGCAATGACCAGAACTTCAGGTTTCTGCCCTTCAATCGCCAATTGCTTATAATGTGCTATTTTATATAAAAAATGATTGTTTATAAAATTTTGGTAACCACTTAAAAGTCTTGCTGGTAAACGCGCCATTCTCTCTTTACTTCTGCTTCTTTTTTTACTTTCATTTTGTATATTTAAAAAAACAAACTATTAACATACAAAAATACTAAAAATGCCCTTTCCTTGACGCAAAATATTTCTTTAAAGTACAAACTATTACTAAAAAATAGCAAAAACAAACTCATTCTTTCCAAATAAAGAGTATTTTCTTCAGGAAGAAGGTGTTACAGTACACAAAAATATGATGGTCTGCTTTTAAAAAAAGAAGAGAAGACCCTTAAGAGCAAAAAGGGAGAGTGGATGTGTTGCAACCAAAAAAAACAGAAACAAAAAACACCCAAGATAAAATAGAACAAATCCTTTTTTCTCAAATCGATGAAGAAGACATTGTTTATTACGAAAATAAAGAGCTTCAAAAAGCCGCAGCTGTCGCAGTAAAAGCTTTTAATCTCCATCAGACGGGAAAAAATACTATCTACTTTGAACAAAATTTGACCCGTAATAACAAGCCTATAACCGCTATCACGCTTGTCAATGATAACAAACCCTTCCTTCTCGATTCCATTTTAAATGTTTTCAATCAACACAAAAACCATATCTATTTGATTGCGCACCCTATTCTTGATTGTGCTTCTGGAAAACGCATCAGTCTGATGCAAATTCACATCGAGTCATTAAACAAACAGCAAATACAAAAACTTGAAAATGAACTCACCTTAGTTCTTGAACAGGTTAATGCTGCTGTACAAGACTGGAAGCCTATGCTTGAAGAAGTTAAAAAGCATATTCATGCCTACCAAATAAGTCTTCCCCCGCACTACAAACAAGAAGGCGAAAAAGCTATTGAATTTCTTCACTGGCTAATGGACGATAATTTCATTTTCCTTGGTATGCGCACCTACAACTTCATCAAAGACCAAAAACCCCTAAAATCCTTTACAGCAAGTAATATTGAACTTGGTATACTCACGGATGCTTCTATTCATATTGTTGACGATGAAAGTATGAAAGAACCTCCCCAAGAAATTTTATCCTTTATGGAAAGCGATAACCTACTGATTGTGACGAAAGCCAATAGCCGTTCAAAAATTCACCGTCCTGTTTGGCTCGATTATATTGGTCTTAAAATCTTTGATAAAGAAGGCAAGCTGTGTGGAGAATTACGCATTGTAGGATTGTTTACTTCCTCAGCTTATACACGCTCTATCTCACAAATCCCGTTCTTAAAAGAAAAAGCCAAAACCATTATTCAACGTCTTGGATACAATCGCGCTGACTATTCTGGAAAAGCGCTCGTCAGTGTTTTAGAAACTTACCCTAGAGATGAAATGTTTCGCTCTGACATTGATACATTGACAGAAAATGCCAAACTTATTATGCAATTAGACGAACGTCCACGTCTACGGGTACTCGCCCATATTGATTCTTTTGGACGCTTTGTTTCTATCCTCGTTTATGTACCTCGTGACCAATATAGCAGTAATATTCGCGAAAAAATTGGCGAATATTTTGTCGAACTCTATCAAGGTGATTTTTTTGAATCCTATCCACTCTTCTTAGAAAGCACACTCATCCGCGTTCATTATATCATCCATCGCAAAGGGAACGAAAGCGCTCCTGTTGTTGAGCGCACAGTACTCGAACAAAATGTTCGTTCCATAGTACGAAGTTGGGAAGACAGTGTCCAAACCATAGCTCTTAACCGCAAAGCAACAGACCAACAAATGCGTTTAGCTAGCCAATTTCCCAATAGCTATCGCGACTTATTCTCGGCGAACGATGCAATTGAAGATGCAGGTCATATTCTCAGTCTTAACGATAAAAAACCTCTTTTCGTTACTTTTTATCACACACACAACAAAGAAAAACGAAGCATTTCTCTCCGGCTCTTTCATCACCATGAAGCACTAGCCCTTTCCAAGCGCGTACCACTGCTTGAAAATATGGGATTTCGGGTCATTGCTGAGCAAACTCTCGAATTACCAGATGGTAACGGACACTCTGTATATCTTCATGACATGCAACTAGAAAGCGCCTTCCAACTCTGTATTGATTTCGACAAAAATGGTCAAAAGCATGCCGAAACATTCGAAGCAATTTGGTCCCAAGATGCTGATAATGATGCCTTTAATGCTTTAACTCAAACAGCTGAACTTAATTGGCGTGAAATTGTTATTTTACGCCACTATGGACGCTATCTCCAACAAACTGGAATTCCATATTCACAAGAACGCGTTGCCCAAACTTTAAACGCCTATCCTGATATTACCCAAGATCTTTATGCTTTGTTTTATTTGAAATTCCATCAAAGCCATACAGAAAAAGAACGAGAAAAAAACCAACAGGTCATTCAAAAGCGCATTGAAGAAAAATTGCAGAAAGTATCAGGTTTAGATGATGATCTCATCTTACGGCGTTATCGTAATCTTATCAATGCGAGTTTACGAACCAATGCCTTTACGCCTCTTGACGATGGTAGTCCACGACGTATTTTAGCAACCAAGTTAGATCCACGCCAAATTGAAGGGTTACCTGAGCCGCGCCCTTATCGAGAAATTTTTGTTTATGGACCAGAAGTTGAAGGCGTTCATTTGCGCTTTGGTCCTATTGCACGTGGTGGAATCCGTTGGTCTGACCGTGCATTGGATTATCGCACTGAAGTGCTTAGCTTAGTTAAAGCCCAACAGGTTAAAAACGCGGTTATCGTCCCTGTCGGTGCAAAAGGTGGATTTTATCCTCATCGCCTTCCCCAAACCAATGACCGTGCTGTAATCATAGAAGCCGCACGACAAGCCTATATTGACTTTATCACAGCTTTACTTTCCATTACTGATAATCTGATCAACGATAAAATAAGTGCTCCGCATAACATCATCTGCCATGATGCCCCTGACCCTTATTTTGTTGTTGCCGCAGACAAAGGCACAGCAACTTTTTCTGATACTGCCAACGCCATCAGCCAAGCAAATCACTTTTGGCTCGATGATGCTTTTGCTTCTGGAGGATCAGCAGGCTATGACCATAAAGCCATTGGAATTACCGCCAAAGGTGCATGGGAAGCTGTCAAAAGACATTTTAGAGAATCTTTCAATCACGATATTCAAACAACCCCTTTCACCTGTATCGGTGTTGGTGATATGTCTGGTGATGTCTTTGGCAATGGAATGCTTCTTTCCAAACAAACAAAACTTATTGCCGCTTTTGATCACCGCGATATCTTTATTGATCCAGATCCAAGCATAGATGAAAGCTATGCAGAGCGGATGCGCCTTTTTAAACTTCCTCGCTCCAGCTGGCAAGATTACGATCAAAGCAAATTATCAAAGGGCGGTGGTATCTTCTCACGAAAAGAAAAAACCATTACTCTCTCACCTGAAGCAGCACAAGCCATTGGTTTCGAAAAACAAACAGGAACACCCTTTGAAATTATCTCTGCTCTTCTCAAAGCCCCTGTTGATCTTTTATGGTTCGGCGGCATTGGTACTTATATCCGTGCTGCAACAGAAAGTGATGCCCAAGTAGGTGATCGTGCAAATGATGCAATACGCATTACCGGAGAGCAAGTGCGTGCAAAAATTATTGGCGAAGGGGCTAATCTTGGCGTTACACAACGTGGACGGATTGAATATGTCTTAAATGGTGGTCGATGCAATACGGATGCCATTGACAATTCTGCTGGTGTGAATTGTTCTGATATTGAGGTCAATCTCAAAATTGTTCTTGCATCAGCATTACGTGCCAAAACGTTAACCCGCGAAGAACGCAATAAACTCTTGAAAACAATGACACCCCAAGTCGAGCAACTCGTCTTGCGTAATAATTATCTACAACCCCTTGCCCTTTCTTTGGCGGAAAACCAAAGCACTACTGATTTGCCCTATCAAATACGCTTTATGCACGATTTGGAACAAAAAAAGCTTCTAGATCGTAGAGTTGAAATACTCCCTGATGAGCAAATTTTACGACAAAGAACAACCCAAGGCAAAGGTCTTCTCCGTCCAGAGCTCGCCGTTATTTTTGCATATGCTAAATTAACCTTAAAAGAAGAAATTGCTAATAGCCCCATTGTTGATGATCACTATTTCAATACAACCTTGCTGAACTATTTTCCAACACAAATTCAAGAAAATTTTAAGAAGGAAGTCATTAACCATCAATTGCGTCGTAATATTATAGCAACACTGATTGCCAACGATATTGTAAATCGTGGAGGCCCTACTTTTGTTAATAGACTACACGACGCAACAGAACAAAAAGCTGAAAATATTATTCGCGTTTTCATTGCCATTCGCGATGGTTTTGAAATTCCTCAATTGTCTGAGCAAATTGATAAGCTTGATAATAAAATACCCGGTCTTGTCCAAAACAAATTCTACGCAGCAATGACCCCAATGCTCTTTGAAACAACCAATTGGGGTTTACACAACATAGATCCCTCACGTCCGTTAGAAGAAATTGTAAAAACAATAAAGCAAGCCCGTAGCGTTATTGAAAAAGAGCTTATGCATTCTCACGACAACGATATTAAGCAAAAGATTGAAGAAAAAGCAGTACAATACAGCGAAGAGGGAGCACCAAAAGCTTTAGCGGAACAATTAGCTCTCTTGGAAGCTGCTTCAACAATCTGTGATATTTCTTTAATTGCAAAAAAAAGCAACAGTGATCTTATTAAAACCGCAGAGATCTATTTTTCACTTGCGCAAATCATTCGTATAAACCGCATTAACGAAGCAAGTCGTATAATTCCTGTAGTAGATTATTATGATAGTATGGCTTTAAGCCAAGCCAAAGAAAATGTTTCTGAAAGCTTACGGCAAATCGTTATGAAAATCCTCAAAAATTATGGAAAGAAAAAAGATTCTTTTGACACTTGGAAAAAAACAGAAGAAGATCATATTCACAGCATTACAAACCGCATTAGTGCCCTTATTGAAAATGATCTTAATATTTCTCGTTTTACTTTTGCAGCAGGATTGATTTCTCAACTACAAAATACTGGCTTTAAAACCTAAAGCAAATACAAAACGACCCATTCAATCTCCCTTTCTATCTATCCATGACTAATCAGTAAGGGAAAAACGGAAGCGCTATCTCGCATTTTTAGACAAAGCACTTAAAATAAAAAATAAATTCAAATTTTACTGTCAAATATCCTTCAACATAAAAATATAATATATTGATTTACAATCATAATTTTATTATTTTTATGTTGAAGGAGAAGTTGATATTCTAAGTTTGTCTCATTTCAAATCTGTTTATATTCAATCAATTAAACGCATTTCCCCTTGCATATTGCAAATAGGAAAACCGTATAGATAAAAAACCTTAAAGAAAGAACTAAATGCCCCTCATAAACCACCTCAAGTGCCAAAAGCTGTAGAAACATTAGGAGTGGGCAAATATAAATATGATAGCGCCCCCCTTCTGGTTTCTTACTCCATAAGCGAAAAGATAGTGGTGCTTAATGGCTTTATCATTATACCATTCATAGGCAACATCATGAAATAGGAAACACTGAGAAATATTTTTTTAACAAATGCGTAAAATCAAATAAAAAATGACAGTAAAGACGGACATCTATTTTCCCCTTTACAACTTCATATTCTCATCTAACTAGGCTGTTTACCTATTTCAAAGGTTACCCTAAACAGATATATGCAATATGCTCATTCCATACATAAAGAAAAAAGTTTCTAACACAGCACCACACCACCTGTATAAAAAGGCAATTCAGCATACTTTAAAATGCCACTTTTTCCACACAAACACTGTTGCTATATGTCGTTTGACATAAGATTTTGTACTAAGTGAAAAGAGGTGGGATTAGGTAGGAGTAGGTAGTAATTTTTTATTTTTATAGCTATTTTTTACCATTAAATACGCGGTTTGTTAAAATAGATTTTGACACTCTAAAATTGCCAAAAAGTGTGAAAATCAGAAAAAATAGAAATTTGGTGGTAAAAATGAAAAAAGGCTTGGGTATAAAACCTAAAGTGGAGCGAGACGACCAAGTTTTAAAAAACCTAATTTTACCCACCCATTGTTAATGAGCAAGGGGAGAACGGGAGCGCCATCGGCATTTTTAGGCAGTGCACCCAAAATAAAAAATAACGCTTGAAGATTATTGTCCTGCGCGGGAAATAAGCGCTGCAAAGTGTTAAGAAGCTTCATGGGCTGAATATGGACAAGTTCGAATTCTGCTGTCAAATATCCTTCTTCATCAAAAGAAAAAGGTCCACTAATACGTAACCCACCGCCTGTATGAAAAGTCAATTCACCTTGCTTTAAAAGCCCACTTTTTCCATACAGTCGCTGTTGCCAATTTTTTCCTTCATCTTCAGACAAAAAAGAGATGTCATTTAAAATCACTTTCAAGTTACCATCAATTTTTGGGACATCAACAAAAGAAGATGTAAAAACCAGAGAAACATCAAAACCGTCAAAAGTTATATTTCCCAATAAATCATTATTTTCATGTTTCAGATCAAAGCGCAAAAATTCTGCCGTTATTTTTTGAGGCGTATCTTTTGTCTCTAACGGCTGAGTAATCATGTCATGCGTATTTTGCAAAGATGCCTGATCTTCTACATTTTCCTGTGTCGTTTTTTTATCTGTTGTTTGTGCTCCTAATGCTTCTTGAGGTTTTTTATCTTCAAGGGAAGAGGAAAGTGGTGAAATTTCAAGCCCTTCAGCTATAAACTTCAATGTTTTACCCGTTTTCCAATAAGGTCCTGTTTCAATAACCAAATTGCGCCAACGCGATACTATAGAAGTTTGTCCGGAAAAAACAATGGATGCAGGAGAATGAACATTAAACTCGACCAAATGAGGTGCATAAATTGGTGCACCAGCCGTCAAACGCCCCGTCGATAAAGAAACCCCATGTAAAGGCCAAGAAAATTGAAAATTGTCGCAAACAACACCGATACGTAAAGGATAACCATCCTTGCGCACATTCTCACATACCGCCGCCATATTATAGGAAGACGCTTTTGCAAATATATCAGAAACTTGCTCTTCTATTTTACGTGAAAAAAAAACCAGAGTGCGCTATAAATAAATATCAGAGCAAGACAAACGAGCCCACAAATTAAATAGCTCAAAGAAAATCTCTTTTGTGATGACGGTATTTGAAAGGATTTAGACAACATTAAAACTTTCTTTATCTCTTAACTTCCTCCCCACCCTAAAAAGGACAAAGATTCTTAACCACAGTCAGTTTATAAACAATCCAACTTCTTAATCGACCGGATTTTATCTACTGATCACTTCAAGTGAGTTCCTATACATCGTTCTAAAGTACAGTATCTCATAAGTCCACCCACCAAGATCTTTTTAAGAAAATCCGTTACACTTTCTAACAAAAAATACCTCATGTGTAAAGTTTTACATGAGTTTTCTATCTCTCCCTTAAACGATACTGTTTTACAGCACAACAAGAACGATAATGAATAGTGTTTCTAACACTCACACAAATGCGGGCGGTACACAAAAAATCTGTCGTAATGCACCTTCAAACCATTGGCTTAAAGCTTGATCATAAATTAAACGACCTTTCAAATGTGCACAAGCAGGTTGAGCACCTTTTTCAGTCAATTTATGTGCCGAACGCACGACCAAACGCCGCATCATAGCACGTGTAAACTCAGCATGAAATTGCAAACCCCATGCATTGTTTCCATAACGAAAAGCTTGTGTAGGATATGTATGCCCTGTTGCCAAAAGCATTGCCTCTTTCGGTAAATCATAAATACCTTCCTCATGGAAATGGTAGACCATTTCTGGCCAATTCATCAATTCCTTCCCTTGAGAGGTTGCTTCTAGTGGATACCAGCCGACTTCTACAGTCCCATCACTTCTTGTACCAACGCGCCCCCCTAGATTTCGCGCTAACATTTGTGCTCCAAGACAAATACCCAAAAAAGGCTTATTTTCCTTTAGTGATAACGAAATCCAATCAATTTCCTCACCAATATAGGCTTCGCTGTCATTCACACTCATCGGTCCCCCTAAAATAACAACACCGGCATAATGCTCTAATGTATCAGGGAGTTTTTGTCCAAAAATAGGACGATAAATATCAAGAACAAAACCATTTTGTTGTAAAAATTTTCCTAAACGACCAGTATAGGTAGACCGCCGATGAATAACAACAGCAATCCTTGGTTTGTTATTTTTTTGTTTTTTATCAAGACATCTCTGATTTAAAAACATTTTTTAACCAATCACCTCTGCAACTAAGCAAAACTTCATTTTTAAAGCATAAGAGAATAATTTTATTGGACAAGACTAATGATGTTTTTTCTTCTAGGTTAATTATTTCTTCTTAGAAAACACTCATATATCACATTGGCGCAATTTAAAATAAACGAAATTTTTTCCTCGATAAAGATGTTTCTTCTTCTGTTTTCACCCCTGGATCATCAACATTTAAGTGAGTTTGACTGAACATTTTTACATCTTGTTCTTTTATATCTTGTTTCTCCACCTGCACATTATGCAAAAGAGAATCGTCTATAGGTGTTAATCTTTCAAGCTTCTTATCTTCAACACCATCACTTTTTCCCATAACATACTCTTTGCCTTGCTTTTTCGGCACAATATTGTCCGCCTCTAATGTGAGAGAAGGCATACAGGGAGGCGCCTTCCATTCAAAACCGCCCAAACGTCCACTGATTGGAGAAACCGCTGACCAAGAAGAAAAAATGGACCCATCACACATCCATACTGGATCACGTTCAGCACGAAGTGCTAAAGAAAGCCATTGACGCACAGCACCTTGATTGTTTCCCTGTGCCTCTTCAATATCTGCCAACAATAAATAAACACTTTCCCGTGGATGACATTGTAATGCTTTTTTTGCCTGCTCTCTCGCTAATGCTGTTTCACCAGCATCTAAAGCTGCTTTAGCAATAAGGAAAGCCGATTCAAATGCATCTTTATTATAAGAAGCAAGTGTCCTAGCCCTTTTCAATCGCCCAATAGCTCCTTCTTCTCTTTCGAGATAAAGCGCCGCCAAATCAGGATGAGGATCCTTTTGCCAAGCCGCTATAATCATTTTATCCGCTTTACGCGTTTCATTTAACTTATAAAGAATATCAGCAGCAATAACTATTATTGGAACAAAATCAGGTGCCAATTTATGGGCTTTCAAAATGGCTTCACGTGCGTGTACAGGATGTGTATCAAACAAAGAAAGTGCCTGCCCACTTAATAGTAAAACCTGTATATGCTGCCGCTCTGGAGTCGCGCGAACAGAACGCGGAAGAGCTTTTTGCGCTCTTTCAAAAATAGTAAGTGCCTTATCCCATTTACCCTCAGTACTTAACCGATCAAGCACCGCCTGATGCGCCCATAAAAGTGCTGGCGATAAAGTCAGCGCCTCTTCGGCATATTGTTGCGCTGCCTCATAAGCTTTACTCTTCATCGCTTCACGAAACAAACCATAAAGTCCAACCAATTTTGTCGAATCTTCCTTTCTCATCCCCTCATAAAGACCGATGGCGCGAACAGAGTTATTTTGTAAAGACAAGGTTTGCGCTTGTAAGAGTTTTACCAATGGCTCTTGTTTTCCTGCAAGATATTTAGCAACCTGTGCTTCCATTTTTTGCGCAACCATACTATCACCAGCAAAAGTTGCAAGAATCCCCTTTGAAAGAGCTTCATAACCGCGCTTTTGATTGCGTTTATACAAATAATTGGAAAGAGCACGCGGTAAGGAAAAAAAGAAAGACAATAACCACCATAAAAGCACCAGCGTTACAAAAAGCAAAATAAGCACACTTAACACTGTAAGCAATGAAGCAGAAAATCTGAAATGCAAAAATGTAAGAACAAAAATACCATTGTGATTAGCAACCCACGCGAAAGCTAAACCGAGGATACAAACAACAAAAATATAAATAAAAACACGTATCATCTTGGGCCTATTTACATCTTTGTTGCCTTAAAAGATCCTTGTTGCACAGACAATAACAATTGCTGCAACAACTGTTGAATAGCAATATGTCTTTCAAGCTGCTTAACAAAATCCATTGAAACATCTTTTGCACTTTGAGGCAATGATTGCCATTCGCTCAAAGCCTTTTCGTAATCACCAGCTTGAATGGCAACTTCCATGCGTGCCGCAATAGCCCCCAGCGTCGTCCCTTCAACATTGCCAATCGGTCGCGAAACAATGAGCCCTTTTATCCACGCTAAAATTCGGTCAAAAAAACCAGCATCTGACGCAACAATATTTTGCGTACCAACAATTGCATCGGCAACATGAGAAAAATCAACAGAAAGTTGTGCTGAACTTGGAAGACCCACAGTAGCTGTTTTTTGCAACACATCAAGTCTATCAATCGAAGGCGATAATTGCTGTAACAGCTTTAATTCATTATTATAAGATCCACCACGCTCTATAGCATTTTTTAATGAACTAATTGCAGTAAAGAGCGCGGTATCTATTTCTTTTTTCTCACTATTTTTAACAGCAGTTTCTTCCTGTATAGCTTCTAACTGTTGTTTTAACGCAGCAAGATCATTTGCATTGCTCTGCCCAACAGACAAAGCCGTCTCTATCTCTTTCGACTCTCTAACAAAAGTTTGTATAGTTTCTTCAAGAGCTTTTACTTTTTCCTCTAAAATCGCAAAAGCTTTTTTGATTTCTTCTTTCGATAGTTCATCGTTTTTCGTTGTTTTAAACTGTTGTGATGAAAAAGAAGAAAACTCTGTTTTTAACGCATCGATTTCTTGAAACACCCGTCTCAATTGTTCCTTTGTGTCTTCACCTTGACTTTTTGCGGCTTCAGCAATCTGCAAAGCTTTTTCCCCTCCAGCAGAATTTTCCACAAAAGAAGAAGGAAAAAAACCAGCCCATTGAAGCCCCATAAAAATTCCCAAAGCAATGAATCCCCCCAAAATCCCAGAAAAGGACAAGAAAAACCAAGTTGTACGAGAGCTACTTTTATCCTGACCTTGCATATTCTGTTTTTCTCGCGCATGAGACTCTACAGAATCGTGGATTTTTTCCTCTGAATCATGGGGAACAGCTTCATGTTCAATAACTGGTTTCTTACGGCGCGTACCAGCATAATGTGGTTTAACTTTTGGTTTTGAAGAATCGACCATCTCTGTCACTTTTTGTGCACACTTTTTTTAATGATAAAATAATAAAATGAAAAAAGTTTTAAAAATGAAGCTTTTCTCAAATATCTTCGTTTGTTTTACATTCTTTTTATAAAGAGTATAACTTTATAGAGATTTTCCAAATCTCATTTTTTTCAATAATATTTACAATTATAGACTTTAATAGACAAGTTTTAAAAAACACATTTGCATTTTATACTCAAAAATACAGCTTTATTTTTTAATCAACAATATCATGAAATTCAAAGAAAATGCCAAAACACATATTTTTTCATAGAAAAATCAATTCTGAGAGAAATACTTTGCATCTTTTTCTGTTCATGGTACGCACGCAGGAAAGAAGCTTCAATATAAGGTTTTGTTTAAAATGCGTCTGCTGGGAATAGAAACAAGTTGTGATGAAACGGCAGCGGCTGTCATTGAATATAACAATGAATCAAACAGCCGAATTCTTTCCAATGTTGTTTGGAGCCAAATTGATCACCATGCACCTTACGGCGGTGTTGTTCCTGAAATTGCTGCTCGTGCCCATGTTGAAGTTCTTGATCATTTAATTCTGCAAGCACTAACAGAAGCAAACACAAAATTAAAAGATATTGATGGCATTGCAGCCACCAGTGGACCAGGCTTGATAGGAGGATTGTTGGTAGGCGTTATGAGCGCAAAAGCACTCTCTCTTGCCACTGGCAAACCATTTATTGCGGTAAATCACTTAGAGGGACATGCTTTAACAGCTGTGTTAACGCACAACGTTAGCTTTCCTTATTTATTACTTTTAGTTTCAGGGGGTCATACACAAACAATCATTGTTCATGGAGTAGGTAACTACCAACGTTTAGGAACCACCATTGATGATGCATTAGGAGAAGCCTTTGATAAAACTGCAAAACTTTTAGGTCTTCCTTATCCTGGTGGACCAGCACTTGAAAAAGCAGCTTTATTTGGTGATAAAAATCGCATCCCCCTTCCACGCCCTTTAAAAGGTGAAAAACGGTTAGATTTTTCTTTTTCAGGACTCAAAACTGCTGTTCGACAAGCCGCAACAGCCATAGCTCCTCTTACAGAAAATGATATTGCTGACATTGCCGCAAGTTTTCAAGCCGCCGTGACCGATACAGTACATGATCGTATTCACCTAGCCCTACAACACTTTACCCACCAATATCCTCTCTCTCATAATCAAGGAAAGCGTTCTCCTGCTTTGGTTGTCGCAGGCGGTGTTGCCGCAAACCAAGCCATTCGTTCTACGTTGCAAGAACTTGCTCATCAACATGGTTTTGAATTTATAGCTCCTCCTCTTTCCTTGTGTACCGATAATGCTGCAATGATTGCTTTTGCCGGTGCACAAAAACTCGCACGAGGAGAAACAAGCTCTCTTGACATTGCACCCCGTTCACGCTGGCCATTAGATGAAAAAGCCACGCCCTTGATCGGGATGGGGCGCCGTGGAACAAAAGCATAATAACACTGACGCCCCACACACATCTTAAAGAACGAAGATTTCTACTCAATCCGGTCTGTAGATAGTCCGAATTCCCTATCGAGCGGATTCCACCTGCTTCCCACTCACACAATTCACTTAATCCAAAGCTCGACACGCAAACCTAAATATGCACCACACATTCTAAAAAATTTCATGTTTCAAAAAACTGCCTTATATCATTACACTTCAAATGACGGTATTTTACGGCATAATAAGATCTATTCTCTCCCACGAAGTATAGATATGAAAACCATTCTTTGACCTCATCATCTTTGATCATCTATTCATTTCATTGCCGTTGTAATCTTGAAGCTTTTTAGAATCAATTTTCTTAATTTTCTCCAAAAAACTCTTATAGTGACCGCATTTCAAACCATAGCTGAAAAGATAAGCAAAGAGCAAAATACCCTTATACAACATGAAATATCAATGAATCGCGTTTCTCTGCTACACGTTATTTTGAAACAAGAAAAAACAAATAATGCCCGTTCTTTACCCCATTTTAAAAATCATCGTTGATGGTGTTACAAAGATGCTTATAAAAATGCACATGATGAATGCATAACAGTCTATGAAAAAGGAGAACTCATGGCTTATTGGCTTTTTAAATCTGAACCCCATAAATGGTCATGGGAGATGCAAAAGAAAAAAGGAGCTGATGGCGAACAATGGGATGGTGTACGCAATTATCAAGCCCGTAATAATATGCGCGCCATGAAATATGGCGATAAAGGTTTTTTTTATCACTCAAATAAAGGTTTAGAAATTGTAGGCATTGTAGAAATATGTGCTGAAGCACACCCTGATTCTACAAGCTCTGATCCACGCTGGGAATGTGTGGATATCCGTGCACTTTGTGACATGCCAACACCTGTTTCATTAAAACAAATTAAAGCCAATCCCAAGCTAGCAAATATGGTACTGGTTAATGCCAGCCGCTTATCAGTGCAACCCGTGACAGAAGATGAATGGAAAGAAGTTTGTTTGATGGGCAACCTTAAGATGGAAATGCTTTTATCTTAAAACAATAATTTTTATTCATTAGCTCATATAAAAAGATGCTTCATAGCATTGCATAAAAAACCTCTTTATGATGCATCTTTTCGGCATTGCTAAAGGCAAAGCTTACTCAACGATTATAATAAGCAACACCACAAACATCACACACAGACCCCTTCGCACACAAATGCAACGAAAAAACAAAACTGAACGTGGATAAAAAACAATAAAAATAACCGTGAAGTTCTCCTAAACAGTGCATATGTGTAAGGTGTTGCACAGTTATCTTCACGCTTAAAAAACGCATCATATTGAGTGTTCATTGTTTTACATGTTGGATGAGAGCCCCTCATACCGCAGGATTCTCTCATTCCCAACCTGTTTATATTAAATCAATCAAAAGCTATTTTCTTGCACATTACAAGCAGGAAAAGTCCCGTATGGATAAAAAACGTGAAAGAAAGGACTAAAAATTCCTCTTATGAAGAGTCTCAAGTGCCAAGGACTATCCGCAATACCCACGAACTGGCAAAGTGTATGATAGTACCGGCTTTATTTCTCCATAAGCGTAAAGATGATGACACTCAATGGCTAAAACACGTTCTAGAGCATAAACAAACGCTTCCAACCAATACGTAAAATACTCTGCAGACGAAAATACCTTCTTTTCGGCAAGTAATTATAGAAGTGTATTTTTTAGAAACGCTCTTTTTTAATTTTCCTCTTTTAATTTTTCTTGCATGAAATCTCATTTTTCACGAAACTACTCTTTACCAATCAGTGCCTCAACATGCCTATAAGGAAAAACATGAACCACTATACTCTTTTAATTGTTGAAGACGATAATCTACGCCCCATTTTAGTAGAACAATTGCAAATGCATCAAGAGTTTGAAATTTTCCAAGCAAAAACAGCAGAAGAGGGAATGAAAATAATCCAAGAAGAAAATATTGATCTCGCTATTTTGGGACTTGAACTTCCTGATCTTGATGGTTTCAAAGCCGTGAAAAAATTACGCATCCAAGGATTTCGTGCCCCCATTATCATGATAACAAATCATGATACAGACTGCGATAATATTTTAGATCTTGAAACAGGCGCCAATGATTATGTGACAAAACCCTTTCGCTTTGCAGTGTTATTAGCGAGAATTCGAGCACAGTTGCGCCAATATGAACAAAATGAAGACGCAACCTTTCATATTGGCCCCTATACTTTTAAACTGAGACAGAAACTTCTTCTTGATCAATGCAACAATAAAATCTGTCTCACAGAAAAAGAAGCAGCAATTCTTAAATGTCTCTATTATGCTAATGATAAAATTGTCAGCCGTGAAACATTGTTAGAACAAGTTTGGGGTTATAATGAAAATATTGTTACCCATACTTTAGAAACCCATATCTATCGTTTGCGACAAAAAATCGAAAAAGATCCCTCCAATGCACAAATTCTCATGACAGATCAAAATGGTTATCGTTTAAATCTTTAATTCGAGATTTACTATTTCAAAAACAATTTTAATATCTTAAATGAAAACAAAAACGAGATGAAAAAACCTTCACATATAATGTGCAAAAAATTGAAATAAGAAAATCTTTCTATATTTGCGGTTCTTATGCCAATGGCAAAATGATTAATTATCTTTATAAATTAAAATATTTCGCACTTGTGGTGATAAAGCAGGAATAAAAACACGTCGCGATTGACGACGCTGTACCAGCAAACCTTGATAAACACGCTTTTGTGCCTGACACATTAAGAGTCCACCAAAATAAGGCAAAAGATAGCGTGCAAATGGCTCATAAAAAAATGAGAACAACCGCGAAACATAACCCGTAGAGGGCATATAATGTACAATTTCTTGTATTGGCCCAGAAACAAAATTTGTTTTTTCGAACAAACGAGTAACTTGTTGCCGACTATAAGGCTCGCCATAACCAAAGGGCGTAGTAATATTGCGCGCCCAAAAGCCAGAGCGATTAGGTACAATAACGATCAAGTGGCCATTGGGTGCTAAAACACGCCATATTTCATTCAACGTTTCAAATGAATTTTCTGTATATTCTAATGCATGTACCAATAAAATACAATCAACTGACGCATCAGGAAGCGGCAAATCTTCTTCAAAAACAAGCGCTGTAGCAACTTGCTCAGCACAAGGCCAAGGCGAAGCACCCTGGGAAGCTGGCATAAAAGCAAAACATTGTTGGGCACGTTCACGCAATGTAGAAAGATAAGGAAGTGCATAACCCAACCCCATAATCCGTTTATCCGTAAGATTAGGCCACCATAAATTCAATTGGTCACACAGCGTCTTTTGCACACGCAGCCCAAGTGCAGAAGCATAAAAATCTTTCAGCGTAACGATATCCAATTCAACATACCATGTAGAAACAAATTCCAAACATTACAGATTTTCATATACCCAAATTATATGGACTTCTGCTCTTTTTCCGCAATAGCGAATATTTCAATATTTCATATTTTAAACTTAAATGATTAAAAAATCAGTACAGCAGGATGATTATTGCGTTACAAGCGCTTTAATCATTTTCTTGGAGATGAACCCCATAGAGGTTCTTCATACACTGTTTCTGACATCAATTAAGAAAAAAGCCAACACTGGTTAATTAAAATGAAGCAATCTTTCAAGATAGTTTTTTTCTTCTTCTGGAATATGCTCTTTACCAAGACGCTTGCGAATTTCATCCAAAATCTGCCGCGTACGCATTTGATCACTTTTTTGTGGTAGTGCCTCACCTTCTTGTCCCTCATCTGTTTTTGAAGAAAGTGGACGTCCTAACGGATCTTTAGGACCAGAATCAGCATTTTGATCATTTCCCGTTTCTTTGAGTGTCTCGCGCATTTTTTTTAAAACATTTTGTGCACCTTGCCTCAAAGATTCCAAAGCGTCAGACTGATTTTGTATAGATACCTGATGATTTCCATTATCAAGAGCATTTTCCGCAGAATTCATTTTTTCTTCTGCCCTTTTCAATGCGCCTCCTGTTTCAAATCCTTGTTCTGATAATTCTTTTTCTAATGTTGATAATTCAGACTGCAATTCAGCTTGACGTTTTTTTAAAGATTTTTTCTGTGTTTCCGGCACATTTTCTCCGCGTTTTTGTTCCATCTCTAACTGATGTGTTTCATTGAGAATTTCTTGCTGACGACGCATTAAATCTCCAAGCTGGTCCATCTTTTCTTTCATTTGTGCAGATTGGCTTTTTTCTCCCTCATTTTGATCGCCTTTTTGCACATGCAAATGATCAAGCGTCTGTTCAACTTCCGCCAAGAGTTGTTCAGCTGCTAAAGAAGAGCCCGTTTTAGCCATTTCCTCAATTAAATTTAGCTTTTCTTGTAATGTAGTTTCAGAAAGATTAGGACTTTTTGAGCTTTTAGAATTTTTAGAAACTTGAGTATCTGGTGCTTTTTCAGCCAATGCACGAATATACTCATCCATAGCTTGACGTAAATCTGCCATAAGGCGTTCAATTTCTGCCGCTGAAGCACCGTAACGCAATGCATCACGTAAAGCAGCTTGTGCTTGTTTTAAATTTTTTTGCACGGATTCAAGCTGATTATCTTCAATACCCAAAGCAATTTGCCATAAATAATCCACCACACCACGCAAATCCTCTTCTGTTTGTGCTAAAGAAAGTCTTGTCCACGCACTTTGTAGAACAAGAAAATGCATTACATTTTGCAAACCCTTTTCTGGACGTACAAGCAAAGCAGAAAGCATATCCAATACACGCTCTCTCGCAGAAGCATCAAGCGCTAATAAACGACGCAATTCACTCACCGCACGCGCGACAGGATTTGAAAAAACGTGTTGCGGTAATGTCATAACAAAAGTTTTGCTACGCCCTTTCTGCCCCGCACCATCTTCTGCCACCAAAGTAATTTTGACTTGCGAACCCGCCCATGGATGCGCTGATATATCTTGCACCATCCGCATTTTCCCCTTTCCACCACGCGGAAGAAGAAGCTCTATTTCCGGAGCATTATAAAGAGAAGAAGCACTTTTATTCTGAGGAAGAAAAGGCTCTATTTCAACAAAAGCCTTTGTCACACCATAATCATCATCCACCACATATCGTAACTCTAACGATCCCGTTAAAATCCGCCCTGGTTTTTCCAGCCAATGAATTGTCGGAAGCGTGTCCTTGATCATCTGCAAATACCACTGCTGTTTTTTACGACGTGATGATACAAATAAATTCATTGAATGATTTAAATGTGTTTCAAAATGAGCGATTGGATCATTCAAAGCTGCTTGTTCCGTTTTCTCTGAAAACGAAATTTCCCTCCCATCTTCTACAGACTTTGCTTTTACTGTAACGCCAGCCCCATTGACAACACGCACAACAACATTACTCCCTTCAGGGATTTCTAGTTGTGTTTTCTCATCTTTTGTCAAATAAATCGGTGCCACACCGGTATAAGCAGGTGGTGTTACCCAAGCATCAATTCGCATGAATTTTTCATCAACAACAGGACGAAAATCAAAGGCATCAGCCAAACGCCCCCCTTGTGAACCAAAAGAAAAACTAAAAGCGCAAACAAAAAGAAGAACACACAAAGCCCTCAAAGCCAAAGGATCATAATCCGCACTATTAAGAGAGATAAATCCAGTTTTTAAATGGTATAATTGTTTTGCCATTCGGCGTTGATGTTCACGCCAAATAACAGCACTAAAATCTTCATCATTTTCAGAACATAAACGATCTGTCTGAATATTCAAAGGCTGGTGTCTAAGATCATTGACGCGTTCAAGACGGCAATTCACTTCCCGTATTGTGGGAAACCGAAAACGAATAAGAAAAAATAAACTCGCCCCAGCACAAACAAGTATAACCCCAAGTAAGAGCAAATGTGACCAATAGCCCAAAATACCAAAAAGTCCCAACCAGCTAAACGAACAAAAGAGACTAACAACGAGGAAAAATGGCAACAACCGTATCCACATCCGTTCAAATGAAAGGATCCCCCACATCAAAATGCGCACACACAAAAGCTTCATTGCAAAGCCTTTGATGTTTTTATTTTTCATAAACAAGCATTTATCCCCTTTTATCGTGGTGCATTAAGATCATAAACCCCATACAAGACAATTTCTAGAAAATAAATTGTTTCATCAAAGTTTAGTAAAAATAAGACCAAAAACACTTAAGAATTCTCAACCCAATCAGGAATATGATCACATCCCATCAATTGAGCATAATCAAGACGTGGACGAATAACCGCATAACACGTATCTTGAACGAGAACTTCTGGGACCAAAAGTCGGCTATTATAAGTACTCGCCATCACAGCACCATAAGCTCCAGCTTGCGTAATTGCTAAAAGATCACCGGGTGCCAAAATCGGCAAGTAACGATCTAATGCTAAATAATCGCCAGTCTCACAAACAGAACCAACAATATCTGCACGAATAAGGGGAGCGTCTTTTGCTGCTTTTTTCACAAGGACGACATTTTGCCAAGCATCATAAAGCGTTGGACGCATCAGATCATTCATCGCCGCATCTACAATAACAAAATTCCGCCCTTGTCCCCTTTTTAAATAGAGAACAGATGTCATCAGTACACCAGCTTGACCCACAATGCTCCGCCCCGGCTCCACAACAATATTAATCCCTAAAGGAGCAATATATTTCTTTACCAGCGCAGCATAATCAAAAGGAGAAGGTACAGTATGTTGTTCACAACCATAGGCAATACCAAGCCCACCACCGATATCTATATGCGTTATTGCATAGCCATCGCTCCACAATTGACGCACACAATCTGCAATAAGAAGGAATGCCTCTTCAAATGGCTTTAAGTCACAAATCTGACTGCCAATATGCATATCAATACCGCAAACCTGCAATCCAGGTAAAGAGTCCGCTTTTTTATAAGCCTCTCTTGCCAACAACAATGGAATACCAAATTTATTTTCAGATTTTCCTGTTGTAATTTTCTTATGGGTCTTCGCATCAACATCTGGATTAATGCGCAATGAAACACGTGCTATCTTTGAAAGCGCAACAGCACGTTGAGATAACTGTTCAAGTTCCGGCTCTGATTCAACGTTAAAACAATAAATATCCTGAGCAAGAGCAAAATCTATCTCTCTCATGGTTTTACCAACACCAGAATAAACAATACGATGTGCCGGAATACCAACAGCAAGGGCGCGCCGTAATTCCCCTTCTGAGACCACATCAGCTCCCGCTCCATTGTTCGCTAAAAGCCGTAAAACTGCTTGATTAGAATTGGCTTTAACCGCATAAGCAAGCAGACTAGGCATCCCTTGAAATGCCTTTTTATAGTCTTTAAAACGTGTCACCAATGCATTGGTAGAATAACAATAAAAAGGAGTCCCCACCTCCTGCGCAAGAACAGCAAGTGAACAACCCTCAGCATGAAGCATACCTTGATGGTAAGAGAAAAAATCCACACTTTCCTCCTACTTTATCAAACGATCAAGAATAAAAGGTTTATCACCTTCACTTTGAGCAACAGATGTTCCTTGCACAGACTTTTCCACACTTGTAAGAGGCATTTCCAATGACCCTTTACGCCCACACCCAGCGACACAAACGCCTCCTAAAAGGACAATCATTAACCCCTTTAATATAATTTTCATCTGTCCTCTTTCCTCATCTCGATCTCTTTTTTACCTTTAAAATACAATCACTCAAGCGCTCACAAGACGCTTTTTCCAATACGTAATTTGCCGAAGAACCTCTGAAGGTGCTGTTCCCCCAAAGCTTTTGCGACTTTCAACAGATTTTTCAACGGTCAAAACATCAAAAAGTGTCGCATTGATATTAGGACAAATTGCTTGAAGTTCATCCAATGATAAATCCTGAAGGCGACACTGTTTTTTTTCTGCTAATGCCACAGCACGCCCTGTAATATGATGTGCTTCGCGAAACGGAATCCCTAATTCCCGTACAAGCCAATCAGCAAAATCTGTAGCTGTTGCATAGCCAGAATCAGCGGCTTGTTTCATAGCTTCTTTATTAACTTGTAAATCACCAATAATCCCTGTCATTGCTGCTAGTGATAATTCCAAACTCATAGCCCCATCAAAGACATATTCCTTATCTTCTTGCATATCCTTCGAATAAGCAAGGGGTAACCCTTTCATCACCGTTAACAGCCCTATTAATGCGCCATTCAACCGTCCCACTTTAGCCCGCACAAGTTCGGCAGCATCAGGATTTCGCTTTTGCGGCATAATAGAAGAACCCGTTGAAAAAGCATCTGATAAGCGAATAAAATAAAACTGTTCACTTGACCAAAGAATTATTTCTTCTGCTAAACGTGAAAGATGTGTTGCACAAAGAGCGCCAGCGCTTAAAAATTCTAATGCAAAATCACGATCCGAAACACTATCAATCGAATTGCGTGTTGGTTCTCGAAAGCCTAGCGCTTTTGCTGTCATAAAACGGTCAATTGGAAAGCCTGTCCCCGCTAAAGCAACCGCCCCTAAAGGCGATTCATTCATTCGCTCAAGAGCATCACGCATCCGCGATAAATCTCGACCAAACATTTCAACATAAGCCATCATATAATGGCCAAATGTTACCGGTTGTGCTGATTGTAAATGCGTAAAGCCTGGCATAAAGGTATCAACATGCTGTTCTGCTCGAATAAGCAATTGCTCTATCAATCCTTTTAAAGCTTGTGCTATCTTTTGCGTTGCTTCACGCACCCACAAGCGAAAATCAACAGCAACTTGATCATTGCGTGAGCGAGCCGTATGCAAACGCCCCGCTACAGGACCAATCAATTCGCTCAGCCGCGCTTCAATATTCATATGAATATCTTCAAGCTTTCGTGAAAAAACAAAATTACCATCTTCAATTTCTTGGCGAATAACTTTCAAACCATAAACAATTTTTTCATAATCTGATTGTGAAATGATTTTCGTTTGCGCTAACATAGCCACATGAGAAAGGGAACCTTCAATATCTTGTCGATAAAGTTTTTGATCAAAATCAATTGAGGCATTAATTTCTTCCATAATTGCAGAAGGACCTGCCGAAAACCGACTACCCCACATTTGGTTCTTTAACTTCTCATCTGTCATATTCTGAAAACACCCATACAAAGGACAAAATTATGATTTCTCAAATTTTCACCAGCGAAAAAAACAATAAAAAAAGGCAATTCTCCCTTGCATTCTTTATCATTGCATTGAGTTTATACGCAACCATAAACTACGATAACAAAAGAGAGTCTTTCCTTTTCAATTTCATTTCAGCAGCAAAAGCACAAAAAATAAACATTGATAAAACACGAGAAGAAAAAATGATGGCAATCCGAAAAGCAGCTAAAGGCTTTTTTAGCCACATACGATTTGCTGATACGCCCTCAGATATGAAGAAACTCTCTTTCAAGGATATTCAAGGAAAAGAACACACACTCAGCGAATTTATTGGAAAACCGATGCTGATCAATCTATGGGCTATTTGGTGTGCACCTTGCCGCACAGAAATGCCCGAACTTGCGCAATTAAAACACGAATTAGGTGGAGAAAACTTTGATGTCATAGCTATTAATATCGATAAAGCTGCTTCTCCTGAAAAAATTCAACAATTTTTACAGAATATTCATGCGGATAATTTGCTTTACTATCGCGATGAAACAATGGATATTTTCAACAATGTTAGAAAACAGGGGCTTGCTTTAGGACTCCCCATTACATTTCTCATCGATAAAGAGGGATATCTCATTGCTTCCTTCAATGGTGCAGCTCCATGGGCCAATGACGATGCCAAAGCACTGATAAAAGCTGTTATAAAAGAAGCCCTATAACCTAATAACCGCGTCTTTTTAAACGTTGTATAACGAGATCCAGTGCTGATAAAAAAGCAGAACGGTCTTTACGACAAAAAGGACGGGGACCACCCGTTATACTGCCCTGTCCCCGCAAATCTTCCATCAAATTGCGCATCGCCAAAGCTTGACCAATTGAATTTACATCAAAAATACGCCCCGTTGGCGAAAGACAAAACCCCCCAGCTTGCACAACCCGTGCTGCTAAAGGAATATCACTGGTAATAACAATACTTGCCTCATGCACATGTTCTACGATCCAATCATCAGCACAATTGAATTCACCAGCAACGACCACTCTTTCAATGAGTGCTTCATCCGGAAGGGACAAAAAACGATTTGCCACAATAAATGTCTTAAGCTGATAACGATTCATCACACGATAAACTTCATCTTTTACAGGACAAGCATCCGCATCAATCAACAAAGTGATAGCAGGCTTTATTGAGATATTCATACCTTGGCTTTCACGCAATAGTTAAGTTCTTTCATTCATCTGAATGTTGCAAATGCTTGCGATAAAACATTATCGCCGCGTTTATTTCTCCTCCCAAAATAAAAATTGCACTCAATATGTAAAGAAAAATAATAGCAACCATAATAGATGCTAACCCTGCATAGGTAGAAATATAATCAAACATTGTTAAATATTGAGCAAAAGCAATTGAAGCCATAAACCATACAAACATTGTCAGTACAATTCCTGGTAAAATATCTATAAACTTCCGTTGCTCTGCTGGTAGCCATTTATGAACAATCAAAAGGCTTACAAAGAGAACAACCGCTGCGATTATGTAACGCCATAGACGAATGACACCGATATATTCTGTAATGAAAAAAGGATGATTTTGCATAATCTTGATCAGCAGAGGTGTTAAAATCAACAAAACGCTGATCACAATAAGACCTACAGCTCCAAGAATCACAAAAAACAAACTTTGAAAACGACAAAACAACAAGCTACGCCGATCAACAACACGATAAGCTCTATTTAAAGCTGTACGTAACGCTTCTATCCCATTAGAGGCAAAATAAGCCGCCCCAATGACAGAAACTGTCAACACTCCTCCCCGCTGTATGGTTAAAACATTGATAATTTCCTGAGATAAAGGCTCTGCAATGACATCTGGTAATAACTGCACCAAAGCTTTGATTTTTTGCGGTGTATATGTAAAAGCACCAAGAAAACTGGCAAGAGAAGTTCCAAAAATAAAAAAAGGAAAAAATGCTAAAAGCCCAGAGAGCGCGACATGGCTTGCAAAAGCACTCCCATTATCACGCCAATAATGGCTTACTGCGTCAACAAGGATACGATAG
Organism: Bartonella sp. MR30HLJHH; assembly: GCF_042194195.1. Classification (NCBI taxonomy): domain Bacteria; kingdom Pseudomonadati; phylum Pseudomonadota; class Alphaproteobacteria; order Hyphomicrobiales; family Bartonellaceae; genus Bartonella; species Bartonella sp. MR30HLJHH. The sequence goes on from NZ_JBHIMO010000001.1 coordinate 59,597, forward strand.
CTATACCAAAAGATATTTCTTAACAAATCTCAATACTTTCTGGTGAAACTCTTCCTCTGTCTATTTCAAGCTTTATAAAAATCATCAAAACTCTGCAAACAAACATTTTCCGATGTTGCAATATAAAGGGCAATAATCAATACGGTCAAGCCTGACTTTATACTAAAACAACAACAACAACCCACTATATGAAATTCTACAACGACTTCATTTTTTTGTCTCTTCTATAGATCAGTAACCTCTTCTGTACATCATATGTCCTATAGAGAGTTAAGCACGATAATCTTGCACACATAAAACCTTTTGAAGTCATGGTTATCTGTATCGAAGCAATCGCCACTCTTTTTTATTGCAATCTATGACTGAATAGAGAAAAAACTTCTTATCGATTTCTAGAAAAAACCAATGAAATTCAACAAAAAAACCTTGCTTTTATTCACCCTTTTTTAGAAACACTCTGACGTCCAAAATCAGGAGCATCAATTTCCTGTCCAGCATCAATAATATTGCGACGCACAGCACGCGTACGTGTAAAAAAGTTAAACAATGTCTCACCATCTCCTAAACGAATTGCCTGCTCTAAAAAAGCAAGCCCCTCACTAAAACGGCTCAACATTTCTAAAATAGCATCCTTATTATGCAAACAAATATCGCGCCACATGACAGGATCAGAAGATGCTAAACGCGTAAAATCACGAAAACCGGAAGCAGAATAAGCAATGACTTCTGAATTTGTCACCTTTTCTAAATCACTAGCCGTCCCGACAGTATTATAAGCAATCAAATGCGGCAAATGCGAAACAATAGCCAAAACAAGATCATGATGTTTAGGATCCATCTTTTCAACACGTGCACCACAGGCTTCCCAAAACGCTGTTAATTGTGCGACAGCAGCAGCATCACTCTCAGAAAAAGGCGTTAAAATACACCAACGATTCATAAATAAATCAGCGAAACCAGCATCCGGTCCTGAATATTCCGTTCCAGCAATTGGATGCCCTGGAATAAAATGAACTGTTTTTGGCAATAAAGGTGCCATTTCCGCAATAACCAACGCTTTCGTAGAACCAACATCACTCACAATCGCTCCAGGTTTTAAATGATCATGAATATTTTTTGCCACTTCTGCACCCGCCCCAACGGGAACAGAAACAATAACCAAATCCGCTCCTTCAACAGCTTTTGCATTATCTGTCGTATAAAAATTCCCAAGCTCCAATTCACGCGCTCTTTTCAGGGTTTCTGAACGACGCGTTGCAATAGAAATCTGAGCCGCAAGATTTTTCTTTTTAATAACTCTTGCTAAAGAAGACCCAATCAGACCGATTCCAATGAGTGCTATTTTTTCAAATTGAATATGGGGCATCTTTCACCTTCAAAAATTCTTTGCAAATGGCAATAAAAACAATTGTAAAATCATAATTTTCCTGTCTGTTTGTTCAAGAGTTATGCGTAAAACATTAAAAAACGACAACTATGCAATAAAGAATAACGCAGTTTACCAATCATCACCTGCGCAAGCTGACAACAGATCATTTTACCTAGAAAACACATCAAAAGCGTAAGCAGGCACCAACTCTTTCCCAATTATCCCGATACATTTATTAATTTGTACATTAGACCTATATAAGAACGTATTACGCCTCCACCTATAACATCAACACAAGTTTTGTGAATATTGAAAACACCGTAAAACAACGCATACAAAAAATACCATTAAAACATTTTCCTCTCCCAATTCCTGATACCGTAAATCAAACAAATACGAGAAAAACACCCCCTCTCAATAAAGAAAAAGTTTGATAACAAAAACACCAAACATCCCTTTAATGGAATCACAACCCTCACGTAAAATAGAACGCCCCAAACAGAATAGATTTGGATTACAAATTCATGCATTTGTTTTAAAAAGACATCTCGCTCCCCAGCCTATCTCACGACAGTGTTCGTAAATGTTATAACTATAAATCCATTAAGTACGAGCCTCTTTACACTTAATAAAACACTATCATTATATTCGCCTACCCCCAATATTGCAAAAACCCTTGGAATTTGAGAGCATTCCTAAGAGGCATTGTTAGTGCTTTCTTGTACAGTTTTTATCCACACGCCCCCCACTTATGACGTGTAAAAGATATCGTTTTGATTGATTCAATATGAAAAATAATGAATTACTAATAATAAACAATGGCTTGTTCTGTTTATGAGACACATTCATTGCTAAGATAATCATCTCTGTATCAAACATAAAAGTCCCCCCATAGGTACTGTCGTTTTCATCATAATCTATCTTGACTTTCTCCTCATCCCACGAAGATTCTTAATTCATATCGATCTGCAAACAATTCATTTTCTTGTCTAAAAGATTCCATTGGTTCACTATTTTAAGTGGTTCAATTAATCTATAATATATTGATTTATAAATATAATAATTGTTTTTCAATTTGAATCATAACTTCAAATACGGTAAAATTCTTCCATCACAAATCCTCTTATCAATTAAAATCTCTTGTCTGCACGTCACAAGAAAGCATGTGAATTTATCATACAAGCGTCTTCTGTTGTTTGAAATGCTCTGTTTGCATGAGGGGTGTTACCCCATTAAGGCGCTATGAACCAGCCTAATATTCATCACATAGTCACACAGAAACACCGAATACGTAAAATTTTACCTGAGCCCTATATCACGAACCAACAGTGTTTTACGACACAACAAGATAATAAAACCCTGTAAAAACTGCCTTTCGAAGATAAATAATTTTTCTGAAGAAAAGTTTCTATAAAACTTTCAAGCTCTTCAAGCGCATCCTCAAAACCACAACTAACCTCTACTTGTTAACACAAAAGTTTTAATTGCTGAAAATACCTCTGTGGCGTACTAAAAATAAAAAATCATCATATTTTTAAACTGTTAAGCTGCCATCTGGCGTCGTGCAATAATTGTGAGCCCTAACAAAACTTGACGAATGATAGCTTCACCCAAAAGTGGATTTTTACGACTGTCTAAAACAGCACCCTGAATTCTTTCCATTGCGTAGGAAATCTGTTCTAACTTCCAATATTTTAAAGCTTGTTCAACTGTCTTTTTCCGTTGAAAAAAAATGGGAGGCCGTGCTTGAGAAACCACCGTAAAAGGCGATTTTCCTTCAACTTCTACCTGATAACGCAATAGCTGTAATTGCTGAAAATGCCTTTGTGCTGCACTCAAAATGAAAAAAAGCGCCCCATGCAATGCTGCATGTCGGTTAAAATGCGCTTCAAAGCCTGCTATATCGCCCAATAAAAGAGCATCAATAACTTCATCTTGAGAAAGAGCACTGACATCGCTTACAATAGCTTTCACATCTTCAAGAGTAATATGAACATTTGCAGCGTAAAGACAAAGCTTTTCTAACTCACTTCGTGATATAAGGCGATCCGCCCCTAAACTTTCATGCAACCATCTACGTGCATCCAAAGAAAGAGTCTTTTTAAACTGCCCTAAAACCTCATCAATCAAACCGTCAAGAGAACGCATATCATCCGCAAAACAGGGCAAAGCCATTGCTTTTGATGACGTTTCAACAGCATTGCGCAACCCTGTTCCTTTTTTTAAGTCCCCTGATTCAATGAGAATAAAACAGGCTTCTGGTGGTTTCTCAATTAAAATTTTCAAGGCAGCAAGAAAACCTTTTTGGTTAGCAGCATTAGAGATCCATATCAAACGATCTCCCCCAAAAAGTGATAACGTACGCGCTTCATTTTCCAAACGTGCAGGATCTCTATCAATTTCAGCAGCATCCAAACGAATTGTCGAAAATGGATCTTCTATTGCTACCTGTGTAAGTTTTGCAAAACATTGTGCACGCTCACAAATAAGACCACGATCTGGCCCATAAATGAGAACAATAGGAAAAGCACGTGAAAAACGCGTTAAAAACTGATCAACTTCATGTGCTTTTTTCTGAGCCACATTATTAATCCATTAACAGTTCATCATCATCAAGAACTTCCCCGCGAACTTTCTGAAACATGCCAATTAAATCATTGACATCCAAGCCCTTACGCTCTTCATGACAGACATCCAAAATCACTTTTCCACCATGCAACATCAAGGTGCGATCGCCATAATCAAGAGCCTGACGCATAGAATGAGTCACCATGATAGTCGTTAATTTTTTCTCTTCAACGATTTTTTCAGTCAACCGCATCACAAAATCAGCCATTCCAGGATCAAGCGCTGAGGTATGTTCATCAAGCAATAAAACATCCGCATGGGCTAATGTTGCCATCACAAGGCAAACAGCTTGGCGTTGCCCACCTGATAAACTGTCCATAGGATTATGAATATATGCTTCAAGACCAATGCCTAATTGAGAAATTTTCTCTCGAAAAAATTGCCGTTTCTCATGGTTTAAAGCCGAACGCAAACCACGACGACTTCCTCGAAGAGCAGCAAGAGCCAAATTTTCTTCAATTGTTAAAGAACCACAACTGCCTATTAAAGAATCTTGAAAAACACAAGCAACCTTTCCAGCGCGTTCACTGACTGATTGCCTAGAAACATTTTGCCCATTGATAACCACTTTCCCTGTTGAGGGAAGCATTGCACCCGCTAAAACACTGAGCAAGGTTGATTTACCAGCGCCATTTGAACCGATAACCGTAACAAAACTACCCTGATCAATTTTAAGGTTAATATCAATCAAAGCCTGTTTTTCCAAAGGTGTTTGCGGTTTAAATGTAACCCCAACATGAGAAAACTCAATCACGTTTACGCCTCCTCCAATAGCGTGGCACAATAAGGGTTAAAATAACCAACAGTGAAGTAATCAACTGAAGATCTGTCGACGTATCAATACCAATTCCATTTGCCTCAAATGCAAATTGCACCGCCACACGATAAAGCACAGACCCCACAATACAGCTGATTATAATCCAAAAAATATTACGCGTACGAAACAAAGTTTCACCGATAATCACAGCTGCCAATCCAAAAACAATTGTTCCAATTCCACCGGTAATATCCGTTGCAATCGCAGTTTGAATATAAAGAGAACCACCAAGTGCAACACAGGCATTTGAAAGCCCCATACCAAAATAAATTAGCGCCGACGTATGAACCCCTTGAGCTGTAGCCATCCGTGGATTAGCTCCCATTGCGCGCATAGCAAGACCTATTTCACTTTCCAAAAAACGCCAAATCAAAAACGCCACAACCAGCAATACAGTACCAATGAAAAGAGGACGCACAAAAATATCGGACAAACCAAACAGATTATAAAAGGGTGTTAACGCCGTATCAGCAAGCGCTAAATTAACATTAGATCCTCCCATAATTCCCATAATACGAAGATTAACCGTATAGAGTGCTGACATTGTTAAAATGGAAGCCAAAAGATTCAAAATACCAAAACGCAAATTCAACATAGCTGTTAATAAACCAGCTACCATGCCTGCACAAAAAGCACATGCCATAGCTGCCCATGCATTAAAACCTAAAAGAATTAAGACACCACAGACACAAGACCCAAGAAGAAATGAACCATCAACTGTTAAATCAGGAAAGTCCAAAACGCGAAAAGAGAGATAAACCCCTATAGCCACAAACGCATAAATAAGACCCAATTCCACAGCGCCAGAAAACGCAAATATATTCATGTAAAGACAATCCCCATGAAAACTTAACGTATTTTATTGTATCAACGTCCTATCAATGAAAGTTATTGAATCACTTTTGTCGCACGATCAATAACTGTCTGCGGAATAACAATCCCCACTTTTTCTGCTGCTTTCATATCAATTCGAATGTCATTACTAGCCGCCTGCACAACGTCAATATCACCAGGCTTTTCACCCTTTAGAATACGCACAACCAATTTCCCAGCATCAACCCCTACATCATAGAAATTCACACCTTGCGTCATAAAAGGACCGCGTCCAATAGAATTAGCATCAACAGTAAATATAGGAACATTTGCTTCCTGTGTGACCTTTACCGCACCCTCTAAAACAGAAAGAACCGTATTATCAGCAGGAATAAAAATGATATCCACTTTACCAATTAAAGCCCGTGTTGCCGCCTGAACATCAGAAGGTTTTGGTGCCGATGAAGGAATGACTTCAATTCCAACTTTTTTTGCCACATCCTTTAACACCTTAAGAGTTGAAACAGAGTTTGCTTCAGAAGCATTATAAAGATAACCAATTTTTTTCAAATCTGGTTTTACTTCTTGTAAAAGTTTAACACTTTCTGCAACATCTATACGATCAGAACTTCCCGTCATATTACCGCCAGGTTTGGTAAGCGAAGAAACGATTTTAGCTCCAATAGGATCAGAAATCGCCGCAAAGACGATAGGAATTGTTTTCGTTGCCGCAAGCATTGTTTGTGCTGAAGGCGTGGTAATCGCTACAATAACATCAGGTTTATCACCAACAAATTTACGTGCAATTTGCGTTGCTGTTGAAATATTGCCTTGCGCTGATAAAAAGGTAAGTTGAAAATTTTCACCTTGCTTATAACCATTTTCTGCAAGAACATCTTCCACACCTTTACGAACAGCATCCGCAGCAGGATGGACCATAATTTGTGTTAGGGCAACTTTAACGCGTTTAACTTGGTCATCCGCTTTTGCAACACTGTTCATCATAAAAACAGCTGCAATGATAATCCCTAATATTTTTATTCTCTTCAACATTATACTCCACCCCTCTCTATGCAAAATTAAAAAAGGAATAATCTATTACTGAAGAATCTTCTAAAATCAATCTTTATTTCAATTTATTAAAACATGGACAAAATAAATCAAACTAAAATGATATTTTTTTGTTGCAATTCGTAGAAGCCTACGCCATACAGGCAAGATATATATCGAATCGGTCAGCGGGTGTAGCTCAGGGGTAGAGCACAACCTTGCCAAGGTTGGGGTCGTGGGTTCGAATCCCATCGCCCGCTCCATTGGATTTTGTATTTATTCCTTCTTGCGTGCAGCTGTAGCTTGCCAGCAGATTTTGTATATTTTGACACTAGGTTTTGTGCCAATTTATTTTTTTCAAAGTTTTTTTAAGATTCGTAATTTCTTGTGAAGCATCTATTGGTTTGGAGTCTTAGATCATAAGATAACAATTTTTAACTTAGACGGATTTTTTCTGGAAGGTTGTTGTTGTCTATTAAGTCGTTAAAGCCGTGCAAAATAAGCTTGAAAAACGAGAGGGACAATTCCCATTGGTTCATGACGTTATTTGGCAACAATAACTTTATTTCTTGCAATCTCGAGAGTAATTTTTCAGTATTCGCGGCAGATCTTTTACGACCTTGCCAGGTTATAGAGGCGTATTTAAAAGAGTTTGGGATTACTTTTGAGCTAACGGATTTTCTTACAGCCCCAATATTAAAAGATTAATTAGAAATGATGAGCAATGACAAGAAAAACAAATGTTAAACAAATCAAAAATCGACTTATCGTTAGAGAATAAATAATTTTTGTTCAAAGGTACGTTTTTTACCGAAATTATGCCCTAAAATGAAGGTTGTTGATTTTCCAAATGGAGTATCTTCTGTTAATTCAACATTTGCTTCAGATACATTCAATATTGTCTCTGCTAAAAATTTACAAGAAACTATACCTGCAGACCAAGCAAAATCCATAATCGATTCCTTTAATGCACAAAAACTGCCTTTAGCTTGGTGGGTTGGACCTCATTCATCTCATTATAAAGTTGATGAAGTTCTCTTATCTATTGGTTTAAAGCATGTTGAAACAGAGGTAGGAATGGCAGCTTTAGCACAAGATATAGACTCATATGTTACTTCTATGCCAGATAACTTCAAAATCAAGGAAGTTGAATCACTTCAAGATTTTAGAGATTACGGAAATGTTATGGCATCAATCTTCGAGCCTTTTGATGAAGAAGCGGTTATATTTTATGAAACAATAGGCCGTTGTTATAAAAAAGGCCCCGATGTAGAGATGTTCGTTGGTTACATAAATAATAATCCTGTAGCAATATGTTTTTGTATTAAAGCAGATGGAGTTGGTAGAGTGTATGATATTGTCACCAATCCAGATTTTCAGAAAAGAGGTGTTGGGACATTCATGACAAAAATTGCTATTGAGCATTTAAAAAGAAAGAAATATCATGTCATTAGTATGCAAGCATCTCACGAGGGAATTGGCATTTATAAAAAATTGGGTTTTATAAACTTTGGTGAATTTAAAGTTTATAAAACCCAATAAACACATGATCATTGAACGATGAATTCTTTTCATCGATAAGCGAATTTATTATTTTCAGCAAAACTCAAGTATAGAAAACCAATCTATACAACCAAGAAAGTTTAGCCAATCTCTTTTAATACTGATAGTGAAAAGCTAAGAAAGTTATTACAAATATAATTGTTTCAAATGACTCACTCAAATTTTCTTACTTTTATAATTTTCAGGATCATTGTCTTAAAAAAGATATCTATCACAGATCTAAGTTGAATAAGTGAAAATTTTATTTGATATGATTGATAATTTACTGTCTGTTACTGATAATTATAAAAAACTCGAAAAAGCAAATATTTAAAACTACAGTTGCCTCATAGTTTGTTAGATGATTAGTCTGTTAGTCAATTAATAGAAAAAATCGTTGCTTTATACAATAACCAAAGGAGCTCAAAAACCCTTTTAAAGGTCCTTTATGTATATTGTTTCTTTTTTTTAGATTACAGTTGATGATGAGAAATCTCTTTAAAATAAACATGTTAATTAATAATATAAGTGCACTCTACTTGAAGCATACTATTTTATATGAGGAACAAAACTTCAATCAACGTAAAATAAGGTGTTGAACAGTCATAGTGCACAATAAAATCAAATCATTTTAAATACTTAATGGTGAAATCCATTAAATGACAGAATAAAAATTCAAGTTTGAAAAGATTAAACCATACGCTACAAGTCTATTGAAACTCCGATTGTGCGATCGACTACCTTCTCGCTAAAACTTAATCACTATAAATATAAAAACCTTAAAGCCGCTCTAAATCCATAAAAGTTTCTAGATCTGCTGTATTAAATGTTGAAACTCCTCACGGCTGCTCATCTGAAACGCCAACAATTCCATAAAGCAGTTCCATAAAAAGAGGATAATGACGTTGTAATATCCGAAAAAATTCACCACATCACCTGAAAGATCATTGATAATTCCATCAGGACGTATCAATTGCCATTTAGAAAACCCTACCCATGCCGACAAAAAATTCTGTAAATATTAGATATATTCAATAATTTTTATAACGACTTCGGCTCATCCTGTTTTGCCACCAATGTAAGAAACAGCAAATATGGCGGGATCATCCAGCTTTAATATCGCCTTGTAAAAGGTCTTTCCCTCTACTCTTTTTGCTATCAAATCCTGATTTTACAATTCCTTGCTCTCTTTTTATACTCAAAATTGCCTCTGAAACAGGATAGATTAATCGTAAAAAATATATAAAAGAAATAGATTATAACATTTTTTTCTCATTCTTCTTAATACAAAATAACTGTTAATCTACAATGCGCTAACACTTATCAGTCATAAGTCCAAAACAGCATATAATGACGAAACAAATTCATAGAGTGAAGATTTTTCACAATCAATTATTGTATTAATCTTTCCATAATGCATAAAAATGATGAAGCGGCCCTCGCCCTTTCCCTACTTTTAAAGCATTTGAGGCAGTTAAAGCGCCATGCAAATAATCTTTTGCTTGTTTAACAGCGCAATCCAAAGGTTGGGTAGGTAACAGAGCTGCAATGGCGGCAGAAATGGTACACCCTGTCCCATGATCATGAGTGGTTGAAAGACGAGAAGCCTCAAGTATAACAAGGTTTTCACAATCACAATAAAGATCTGGACTAGAATAATCGTAATTTTCTGTACTATTCTTGGTAAGCGTATTCAAATGTCCCCCTTTTAACAAAACTGCATGACACCCTAGCGCCAAGAGTCGTGGAGCATATTGATACATAGTCTCTAAAGACCATTGCACTTCACCTCCCAATAACAGTGCAGCTTCAGGCAAATTTGGCGTGATCAAAGTTGACATCGGCACAAGAACATCACGCATAATTTCAATTGCATCAGACTTTAAAAGAACATCACCACTTTTTGCAACCATAACCGGATCAAAAACAATAAAACGTGCTTTATGATAAGCAAGACGTTCTGCAATAACCTGTGCAATCTGAGCATTTGCAACCATACCAATTTTAACGGCATCAACATGGATATCCTCAAAAACAGAATCAATTTGATCTGCAACAAAAGAAGCATCTAATGCCTGAAAAGAACGCACACCCTGAGTATTTTGTGCAACAACAGCTGTAACCACACTCATACCATAAGTTTTCATAGCTGAAAAAACCTTCAAATCCGCCTGCATTCCAGCGCCACCAGAAGGATCTGTTCCCGCAATAGATAAAATCCGTGGAATAAAAAGTTTATCTTTTTGTAATTCCATCAACCTCTTTCCTTCTGTTTTTAAATATCGGAAAATGAGTTACCGAAAAAATAGATGCTTGAAAAAACATAAAGAAGATGTTTTCTCATGTGAATTATATTATATACGAAGTCTTCTTATAGATATAAAATGGAAAATGTAGTGCTTATCCTTCGTTCTATTCTTTTTACGTTCGCTTTTTATACAACAACTTTCATACAAATGATTCTTTACGCTCCCGTTTATTTTTTAATGCCCCGCAAAAAGGCATGGATTGTCCCTAAAACATGGGCGCGCGTTACACTCTTTTTGCAAAAATACATCGCTGGTACAAGTTATGAGATTGAAGGTTTAGAAAATCTTCCCAAAGGAGCCTATATCATTGCTCCAAAGCATCAATCGGCTTGGGAAACTTTCAGTCTTGTTCCCTATTTAGATGATCCTACTCTCATTTTAAAACGCGAATTGATGTGGATTCCATTGTTTGGCTGGTATATGGCAAAAACACAAATTATCCCCATTAACCGTACAACGCCCATCAAAGCCTTAAAAATGGTTATACAAAAAGCAAAAGAGAAAGTAAAACAAGGGCGCCAAATCTTGATTTTTCCCGAAGGAACACGCCGACAACCCGGTCAAGAACCAGATTATAAATCAGGTATTGTCGCGCTCTATAATGAATTAGGGCTTCAAGTTGTGCCTATTGCACACAATGCGGGTTTATATTGGCCACGCAATAATTTTCGCCGCTATCCCGGAACAATTCGTGTCCGTATTCTTCCCCCAATAGAAGCTGGTTTAAGCAAACGTGATTTTCTAGATCAACTTGTCCAAAAAACTGAAAAAGCATGTGATGAACTGCTTCTCTTAGCAGCTCAAGATCCTACCCCTCCTCCTATGCCACCATACGCTGTTCAGAAACTTCAAAAACTAAATCATTCATCATGAAACAATGTATTGATTGATCAGAATAATGCATCACTTTGTATATTGAGCAGAGTATATGGAACAAAAATATAAGAAAGATACTTCAAACTTTCTAATTCAAAATTATAAAACACATGTACATTATAAGAAATGACCAATGTATGATTTTTTTTTGAGAAAGAATTCTTCCTCTCTTTAAAATCATTTAAATAACATAAATCATATTAATTTATAAGGATATTTTATTGTTATCCAACTTGAATGAAAACCCAGAATACCGTAAGATTCTCTCATTTCAAATCTATTCCATGTTGAATCAATTAGAATCTTTTGCTTGCACATTACAAGCAAGGATACCTGTGTGAATAAAACGATACAAGAAAAGATTAAAATGCTTTTTACGACCCCTCTCAAGTGCCAAGGGCTGTCCTAACAGGAGGACAAGAAAAATGTATGATTATGCCGATTCGTTCCTTCCTGAGAAATATCAATCCCCCCAAGAACCTGAAGTCTTGTACAATCTTCATTATTTAAAAAGTATTTCTTGAGATACTGTAAGTCATCAAACTAAATTCAAGGGGAAAATAAAAATGAGTATTGGTTTTTATCTCCGAGACACAACGGATACAGCAATTAACCATCTTTCCTTCCTAACCTAGACTTAAAAGCTTTGTGTGCTACATTAAAACAATTCTAAATAACGAATAAGAAGGAACTCGATTTAAATTAATGCAACGTCTCTTCTATAATTTATTTTTTTCTGTGATTTTGAGTTTATTCAGCGCTGTTGCTCTAGCGCAGCCTTTTATTTCTGTTGATGTTACAACGGGGCATATCTTAAAACATAATCAAGCTTTTGAGCGTTGGTACCCTGCTTCCTTGACAAAATTAATGACCGCTTATGTTATTTTTCGTGCCATGAGCCGAGGGGAAATTTCACCAGACAAACATATCACCATCAGCGAATACGCCGCAAAAGCTCCCTCATATCGTTCAGGCTATAAAGCTGGTTCTGTACTCACACTTGATACAGCCTTAAGTATCACCATGGTTAAATCTACCAATGATTTAGCCATTGCCATGAGTGAAGCTGTTGCAGGTTCACAGAAAAATTTTGTACGTAAAATGAATAGAGAAGCTAAACGTTTAGGCATGTTTGGAACGCATTTCGCAAACGCAAGTGGTTTACCAGACCCTCAAAACTACTCCACGGCACGCGACATTGCTCTTTTAGCCGTTCAAATACGTCGAGAATTTCCACAATATGCTCATTATTTTTCTATTCCAGCCATTGATTTTGGTAACAATCGAAAAGTCCAGCATAACTCAAACAACCTCATTGGCCGTTTTTATGGAATAGACGGTATGAAAACAGGCTTTATTTGTGCCTCGGGTTTTAATCTTGTTGCCTCAGCCACACGCAATAAACGTACAATTATTACTGTCATTCTAGGTGCTAACAACATAACTGAAAGAGAAGAAAAAGCTGCACAACTTCTTGAAACAGGATTTTTGCACCAAGGAAGACCCCAATTAACACTAGCAACATTAAAACCTTATGGGAGAAATATAACACACGCCAACAATATGAGACAACAAACATGCACACCTGAAGCCATAAAAATGCATGCAAATTCATATGATGATCAAGGAAATATTATTCTCACCTCACCTTTTATCACTGCTCCACCTCCTTTTTCTCATCCTTTACCAGTACACCTCATTCGTACGCCAAAAACACCTAAAATGACAGTAAAGCCACTAAGAAAGCCCTATAGTTCGTATAAAAGACGCGCAAACCATTCTATAAAAAAGCCATAAATCATAATCTACGATTAATTATAATACTTTGATTTATAATGATAATTAATTATTTTGTATCTTATGTTAGAACCACAAATGTTGTAAGATTCTCTCATTTCAAATCTGTATTTGTTGAATCAATAAAAACCTGTCTCTTGCACGTCACGAGGTAGAGGAACATGTAGATAAAATAATTAAAACAAGGAATAAAAATTCCTCCTATAAGTTCTTTCAAGAACCAAGAATTATCATAACATTGACGCTAAAAAAGTGTATGATATACCCTACATACACCTACCTTTATAAGCGTAAAGATAGTGGTACAATGGATTTCATAGGGTATTAACCATTATATCCCTCACGGACACCATTATAAATTGGTTAAACGTACTGAAATATGTTTTTTTAAAATAAAACCACGGTTGATGATTAACATGAAAATAAAGCGCATCCCTCTCACGCTTATTACTGGTTTTTTAGGCTCTGGCAAAACAACTTTGCTCAACCGTATACTACAAGACCCTCTTTTAACAGAATGTGCTGTTATCATCAATGAATTCGGCGAAATCAGTATTGACCACCTTCTAGTTGAAAAAACGACAGAGGGAATTATTGAGCTTGCCAATGGCTGCTTATGCTGCAATTTACGCAGTGATCTCATCGATACATTAATTGATTTAATAAATCGCGTTCAGACAGGACAGATCAAACAACTCCATCATATTATCATTGAAACCACAGGGATGGCTGATCCCGCCCCTATTTTACAAATACTTTTAAGCCACCCGTTATTTATTCAAACATTGTCCATAAATGCTGTTCTTGCAACATTTGATACATTAAGCACACTTTCCATATGTGAGCGCTATCCTGAAATATATAAACAATTAATATTTGCTGATAAAATTATTCTCACCAAAACAGACCTTATGGCCCAACAAACACCTTCAGATACGCTCCTTAACACACTTAAAACGATTAATCCTACAGCACAAATCATTGACGCCCATTCTGAAGATTTTTGTTCAAATCTGTTAATAAATAACACATTATGGGATGAAAAAGTAGAAAATACAAAACTTAAACAAAATCTTACGACTACCCCACATGATCATACCCCCCATAAAACCATTCGTACCTTTTCACTCAACTGTGAGGGTCCTGTTGATTCCGCCACAATTGAAGCTTTTTTAGATCTCCTACAAGAGCGTTATGGTACAAAACTATTACGTATTAAAGCAATTATCGCATTGCATGATGACCCTTGTCGCCCACTTGTATTACATGGCGTACAAACATTTTTTCATCCTCCCATAAAATTGCCAGCATGGCCCAAAGGAATAAAACAAACACGTTTTGTCATCATTGCCGATGGTGTTGAAAAGGAAGCAATACAAAAGCTCCTCAATGCTTTTTTTAATAAACCAGCAATAGATACTGCAGACAAAACAGCTCTCTTAGAAAATCCTCTGGTCATTCCAGGAATAAAATTTTAATTTTTTCTCCCCTTCAATGATATAACATTAAATTCATTGGTACTACCATCTTTATGCTTTTAAAGGAGCAAACTGGCATCATCACACACTTTGCTAATCCCCAATGTCGAACAGCTCTTGGCACTTTAGATGGTTCATAAAAAGCGTTTTAGTCTTTTCTTGCACAGCTTTACCCCCGCGGCTATCCCCGTTTGTAATGCGCAAGCAAATGGTTTTAATTGATTCAACATGGAGAAACTTTGAAACGGGAGAATCTTACGGTATCCAAGATACTAATTCAAGTTGAATAACGCTAAAATATCCTTATAAATCAATATGTTATAAATTTATAAAAACCTTTTATAAACATTCCTATTCAAGTTTATTCACATAATGGAATAAAAAATAAGAAAATACACATTTTTAACAATGCGTTCTAAACAATAATGCCTCCCATAAAATTATTCGTACCTTTTCACTGGACGACAAAATCCCCATAGACTACCACAGTTGAAACTTTTTAGCTCTCTTACAAAACCACATGACGCAAAATGACTACGTATTAAAACACTCCAGCGCTAACATATTACCCTTATCTGTAAAATAGTCGCCCTCACACAAAATAGAACATCATTTTATCGCGAATTCACGCGCTCGTTTAAAAACACCGTCTCTCAATACGCATCATCCCTATTTCAAGACGCTACCCATAAATAATATAATACAAAATTCTCCATGAAATGTATAAGCCCCATTCTCCATCTTTACTCTATAAATATGCAAACTGGTAGCCTCATACTCTTGCCAGTTAAAAATGTTTTAGAAAACTTGGCACTTTAGAGTACTCATGAGAACTATCTGTACTCCTTTCTTTAAGAGTTTTATTCACATGCTAATCCAATTTTATGGTGTGCAAAAAATGGTTTCGATTGATTCATTATAAACAGATTTTGAGATAAAAGGATATTATGATATTGAGTCCCTCAATTCAAACTGAAAATAATAAACTATCATTGTAAATCAAATTGTTATGATAAAAATTTTAATATCCATAAATCTGTAATCAGATTGTTTTCTCTCTAAATGTACTTCATCTGCGAACCACTTCATGTAACTCATTTCACAAACCGATTGGGCAAATTCTTGGTTCTAAAATGTTCTGCTCAACTCTATATTTACTCCAGCTAAGTGAAATAAAAAGAGAGGCGCATTTTATATTAACTTACTCTTCACTAAAAACGAAGATTGACACCAGTACCGATGTACAAATAATTCAACTTCTTTGAGAAAATTCCTCTTGGCTTCCCACTTCATCTGAAGTACTCACATAAGGCTCTATGAAAAAACTCTGCGCTTTAAAATATTGACTACTCACTTAAACACCTTATGCGTAAAGTTTTTGCATATCCTGTATCGCCATTTATAAGTGATAGTGTCTACGGTCCATCAGGATACAATAACACTCACTGCAATAGAGAAACTGAAGTTTTATCAATATCGCGATTAAAAACGTAACGTTTTCCATAAACTTCAACAGTTGGAGGCTGACGATTTTTTTCAAAAAAATCATAACCTTTCTTAAGCATAACCCAGAATTGATAATGAGGATCATTGCTATGACGTAACATATTATCCTCGGTCATGCGGAAAGGGAAAGCCTGCAACTGAAACTCTCTTTGTCCTCCTTTAAAAGCATCCCGTGCAAACGCATAAATCTGAGCCATGTTCTTATCACTCATAGAATAACAACCTGCGGAAAAGCAAGAACCATGCACCATAAGATTGCTTCCTGTACGACCATTTTCCTGATCATAAAGGTTAGGAAATCCTATATTAAAAGAAAGATAATATTTTGAATAAGGATTCATTTGGTTTGCGCTAATAGTATAAAAACCCTCTGGTGTCTGAAGATCCCCTTCTTTATATTTAGGTCCAAGCTTACCAGACCATTTGCAAATGCCATAGCGAGCAACCAAGATAAAAGGCCCTGAACGAGATTGCTTCCAAATTTCAGCAAGATTTTCTTCCTTGAAAAATCGCATTACAATTGGTGCATAAGGATCAATATCGTACAAAGCCATTCTATTCTGGATTTCTTGTGGCAACGGCTGCTCAACTTTGGCACGAATAGAAGCTGGCAATCTTCCCCCACATGCCGCCAATATTCCCATTACAAACAACACACACACAGCGAGGAATCTGCTAAATGTCATCGAATAAAACTCCAATCCAACACCCCTCACAAAAAATAACCTATGTTAGAGATCGACCAATTTGAAGGTATTTTTCCCTTCGCTCTTGTTTAAGAGCTTCACCATCTTTTCCAGCCATAGCTTTTAAAGCCTCTGAAATAACATCACCCGTTGCATCAATGACAATCTCTTTGCCACGATGCGCTCCTCCTAAAGGTTCCGAAATAATGCCATCAATAATCTTTAAGCGATACAAATCTTGAGCGGTAATACGCATATTCATTGCAGCATCTTTCGCACGAGCTGGATCACGCCATAAAATAGAAGCTGCTCCTTCTGGTGAAATAACAGAGTAAATTGCGTGCTCCAACATATAAACTTTGTTGGCAGCCGCGATTGCTATCGCCCCTCCAGAACCGCCTTCTCCAATAACAACGGAAACCACAGGAACTTTCAAACGCAAAGTTGCAGCTGTTGATTGAGCAATTGCTTCCGCTTGCCCACGTTCTTCAGCGCTTACCCCAGGATACGCACCTGCTGTATCAATAAAAGTGAGAAGTGGCAAACCAAAGCGGTCAGCCATTTCCATAATACGTACAGCTTTACGATAGCCTTCTGGACGTGCAGAACCAAAATTATAACGCAAACGTGTTTGCGTATCGTGACCTTTCTCTTGACCGATATAAGCAACTGCTTCTCCCCTAAAGCGTGCAAACCCAGCTTGAATAGCCTCATCTTCAGCAAACTTGCGATCTCCTGCCAAAGGCGTAACATCACTCAATAGGCGTTTAGAATAGTCCATAAAATGGGGACGATCAGGATGACGAGCGACTTGTGTTTTTTGCCACGGCGATAATTTTTTATAAATATCACGCAACGCTGTTTGGGAACGCGTTTCAAGACGAGCAATCTCGTCACTCATATCAAGACTGCCTTTTTCCTGAGAAATTTTTTTTAATTCAAGAATTTTCCCATCAAGATCAGCAACTGGTTTTTCAAAATCAAGATAATTATACATTTGTACCAACTCATTCAGTGTCACTTATACACTTATAATTTGCTTTATAAAGTCTTTTTCAAAAACATCACCTTTTCTTTAACGAGCCTTTTGCTCATCGGCAAGTGGATGATGCTCATTGACTAAACGATAAAGACCTTCTTCCAATACATGTGTGTAAATTTGAGTAGTAGCAATATCAGAATGACCTAACAAATGCTGAACTGCACGTAAATCAGCACCATTTTGCAAAAGATGACTAGCAAAAGCATGGCGCAACACATGGGGAGAAAAGTGTTTACTTTTTATTCCTGCTCTTGTGGCGAGATTTTTCAATTCCCGTGCAACAACTTGACGAGCAATATATCCCGTCTCGGAATTTGCAGGAAAAAGATAAGAACTTGCGGCATCCTTTCCCTGATCACGCAAATTTAACCACTGCAAAAGAACTTGATATGCTTTTTTTGATAACAGCACCATTCGTTCTTTTTTGCCCTTACCACGAACCAAAATGCTGTATGTTTTCCCCCGAACAGCCTGCACAGGCAGACTCACCAACTCACTAATGCGTAATCCTGTTGCATAAAGCATTTCACTCAATAGCTGAAGACGCAATGCACGCAGATAATCCTTAGATCCATAATGGGCTTGATTAACTTCTAACTGTGCTAAATCAAGCAATTTTATCACTGCATCTTCACTCATGATTTTGGGCAAAGGGCACCCTTGGCGAGGCGCGTCAATATCATGAGATGGATCATCTGCTCTCAACCCTTCAGCATAAAGGAATTGATAAAACTGACGCAAAGTCGATAAACGGCGCGCTTGCGACGATGCCGCAAAACCAAACGTATGCATAAGCGACAAAAGGGCAATTAAATCTTCTTTTTGTGCTGAAAAAAGCGAAACAGAGTGTGAAGACAATTCATCTTGTGCCCACTGCAAATCATGCTGATAAGCCGCAAGCGTATGAGGTGAAGCCCCCCTCTCCGCGCTCATCATCTCAAGAAAATGATCTATCACAGCACCACTTTTCATTTCATTGATTCGCTTCCGTAGAAAGATTCCATGAATCCAAAGGGACATCAATGTACATATCCACAGTTACTGGTTCAACCCAAACCACAAGAGCACCCATTATAATGAAAAGAACAGAAAGCAAAATGAAAAGAATCATCAAAAATCTGGTCAATGTTGGCATAAGATAATAACCTACCAAAAATATTCTATCTCGTATTATGCCTCACAAAGATTAACAGGAATTGACTTTAAGATGGATAAATGCCGAAATAAAGTTATGAAAAGCAATCGACCAAAACGCCTCCCCATAACACAAATAAAGAATCAGCTCTTATCGTCCCTTGATAAAAGAGCACTTGTCCTTGTAGGTCTTATGGGGGCAGGAAAATCAGTGATCGGAAAACGCGTCGCCACCATGCTCCGTTTACCCTTTTATGATTCTGACCAAGAAATTGAAAAAGCTGCGCAAATGACAATCACTGAACTCTTTGAAATTTATGGTGAATCAGAATTTCGTGCTCTTGAACAGCGTATTATTCTAAACCTCATAAAAAAAAGTCCTCTTGTTTTAGCAACAGGTGGTGGTGCCTACATAAATGAAAATATCCGAAAAGCCATTCACCAAAATGGTATATCCATATGGCTAAAAGTCGATCTTGATATCCTCATGCAACGTGTCTCAAAGCACCCAACACGCCCCCTGCTTCAAACAGCCAACCCTAAAGAAACCATGCAAAAACTCATGGAACAGCGTTACCCTATCTATGCAAAGGCAAACTTAACAATTAACAGTCATAAAGAAAGCCGTCATACCGTAGCACAAAATGTTATACGATCTGTACAGCACTACCTATACACAGAAATTAACAATAGGGACAACCAGCATGCAAACAAAGACCGTCACTGTTAAACTGGACAAACACTGTTACGATATCATCATTGGTCCGAATCTGATTGCACAAGCTGCTTCACAGATTAAACATGCTCTTAACAAAAAAGATCCTCATCCAACGCGCTTGGCACTTGTTACAGATACAAATGTTGCTTCTCTTCATTTGGAAATATTACAAGCAGAGTTAATAAAAAATAAAATTCATACTGTCCCTATTATTGTAGAAGCAGGAGAACAATCAAAATCATTTTCAACCCTGCAAATTGTCATCGGTCAAATTCTTGCTGCGCGTTTAGAAAGAGGCGATTGTGTTATTGCTTTTGGTGGTGGTGTCATTGGCGATCTAGCAGGATTTGCGGCAAGTATAATCCGCCGTGGTATGAACTTCATTCAAATGCCCACAACGCTTCTTGCACAAATTGATTCCTCCGTTGGTGGAAAAACTGGAATCAATAGCCAATATGGTAAAAATCTTATTGGTACTTTTTATCAACCGCAATGCGTTATTGCTGACACATGTCTTCTTGATACCCTACCACCGCGCGAATTTCGTGCTGGTTACGCAGAAATGGTCAAATATGGACTCATTAACCAGCCTGATTTTTTTGAGTGGCTTGAAAAAAATGGGAAAGAAATTTTTTCCAATGGCCCAATACGAACAGAAGCTATTGTCCGCTCATGCCAATTTAAAGCTGCCATTGTAGCACGTGACGAACACGAAGCAGGAGAGCGCGCGCTCTTAAATCTCGGCCATACATTTGGACACATGCTTGAAACAGCAACGGCTTATGAATCAAAGCGTTTAATTCACGGTGAAGCTGTAGCAATTGGAATGATTCTAGCGCATCAATTCTCTGCTCAACTAAATTTGATAAGCCCCACACTTACACAACGTATTGAAGCACACTTCAAATCTATAGGGTTGCCTACACAATTAAAGGATATCCCAGGGAAGTTACCAGATGCTGACACTTTAATGACTCTCATTGCCCAAGATAAAAAAGTTTCGCAAAACAATTTGACCTTCATCTTAACACGCGGACTTGGTCAATCATTTATTGCAAAAAATGTCTCTCCGGAAGCAGTTTTGACTTTTCTGGAACAAAAATTAGCAGAAATTCGTTAATTCATATTGAATATAATTGATTCGTTTTTATACTTCTATTAAAGGAATAAGTATGATGATGTCTGCGTAGCTCAGTAGGATAGAGCACAGGATTCCTAAAGAAATTGGGCGCTTTAAGGAGAAATCCTCAAAGTGGATCTGCTCAAATTCGGGGAAAGCTTCATGGGAGACTATATGCCAATGCCAATCCCGAGCCAAGTCTCTCCTCAAATGAGAGAAAGGTGTAGAGACTGAACGGGCAGCACCTAAAGAGCTAAAAGCTTCAAGGTGAAGAGACAGTCCAGACCACAAACAGCTGTGAAAAGCTGGCGGTGAAAATCGAAGTGGTATGAATCCTGGGGTCGCAGGTTCGAATCCTGCCGTAGACACCATCGTATCAATCAAATTATTCTTTGTGAACAATATAGGAATATAGGGAAGCATCATGAAAAAAACTTTACATATTTTAGGATTTTTCACCGCTTTAAGTTTATCAATCTTCAGCTCAAACAATAGTTTAGCTGGTTCTTTTATCATTGAGGTACCAGACAATCCAGAGCCAAAAACTGAGACCATTACCTACCAGTGCGATACTGGAACAAGTAAAGAGCGCGTTGAAGCAGTCTATCTTAATGCTGATAATATTTCGTTGGTTGATTTCAAATGGAAAGGCGATCGCGTCATTGCTGCAAATGTAATCGCAGACACAGGAGAAAAATACGAAGGAAGCTGGTATGTTTGGTGGAAAAAGAACAACGAAGTCACACTTTACGATCATCTTCGTGATCCAGAAAGAAAAACCCCCATCCACTGTCAAGATGAATCAACATTGTTGTTCTAAATAACGAAGGAATCATTATGAAAAAAACTCTTTTTAATTTACGGTTTTTAGCCGTTTTAAGTCTATCGCTTTTTAGCTCAACGAGTGCCTTTGCCGGCTCTTTAGTCATTGAGGTACCAGACGATTCAGAACCAAAAAAAGAAACCGCTGTCTATCAATGCAGCAATGAAACAAAAAAAGAACGTGTTGAAGCAACTTACTACACTACCAATGATATTGCATTAGTTGATCTCAAATGGAATGGAAAGCGCATCATCGCTTCCAATGTCGTTTCTGCTTCTGGAGCAAAATATGTAGGGGGTGAATATGTTTGGTGGACAAAAGGAAACGAGGCCTCATTCTACAATACCCTTACTGAAGACCACGCAACGTCCCTCACGTGTGTAGAAGAAAAAAGTACAGAATAAAGAAGCTTCTTGTATTTCAAGAACCGCGCTGGCTCTCATCGCTTGATGTTCCTTCTGACGTGGGTAACTTTTCCTCCGTCTGGTTTAATAAAAGAGCCAGCGGTTTTTCTGACTGTTCTTCTGAATGATGTCGATAAGCTGCTGTATGTGAGAGCAACATAGAAGCTACCGGTGCTGTTAAAAACAAAAAAAACATCAGCAACACTTCATGAAAAACAAAATAATGGTCCACAAATATTGAATAAAGAAATGAAGAAATAAGAATGCTACCAACACCCCAACTCGTACATACTGAAAGCATATGCAAACGCTCATAAAAACTGGAAAAGCGCACCAAACCTATCGTTGCAATCAGTGTCAATCCAGACCCTAATATTAAGAAAACCGTGATAGCAATAGCCACCACAAGCGATACGTCATCTTTCATTCAATAACCTCCCCCCGCATAAGAAACTTCGCTAAAGCGATGCTTGAGACAGACCCCAACAACCCAATAATGAGGGCAGCAACAAAATAAATGGTTGTTCCTGAACGGATATCGAATGTAAGAAACAAAAGAACAGTGGTTATATAAAGAGCATCCAAACCAACAATTCTATCCTGTGCCCGTGGACCACGAATCAACCGAAACAATGCGAAGACCACCGCCAAACTTAAAAAAAACTGTGAAAAAAAAAGCCCCCAATAAAGGATCACCATACTCATAAGAAAATCTCCAAAAGTAATTGCTCATACCGTTGTTTTATCAATCGTTGATAATTATATCCTTTTTTTAAATTTAAGACATGGAGCAAAAGCTCACCCTTTTTACTATTATAGGCAACCCAAGCCGTTCCAGGAGTTGCCGAAAGGATGCACGCTAAAATAGCCAAAGCAGTGCGATTATGAAGCAGAAGAGGCACTACAATAAAACCAGATCGCTGTTTTCGAGACCTTTTTGTTAAAACAAACCAAATCACCGAGATATTTGAGGATATAGAATCTATCAAGACTCGAAAAAAAAGACGAAAAACCGCACTCCAGCTGTTAATAGCAACCTTCTCGGGTTCAAGAAACCGCATCATCCAACCACAAAACAAAGCAGTTATAATACCTAAGAGCAATTGCCCTAAACTAAAACCATTTAAAATA
Organism: Bartonella sp. MR30HLJHH; assembly: GCF_042194195.1. Lineage (NCBI taxonomy): Bacteria > Pseudomonadati > Pseudomonadota > Alphaproteobacteria > Hyphomicrobiales > Bartonellaceae > Bartonella > Bartonella sp. MR30HLJHH. Next base: position 82,840 of record NZ_JBHIMO010000001.1, read on the forward strand.
AGCCACATAAGGACAATGACACCACTAAAAAAAGGAGAGGGACAAAAACGATTCATTTGTTCATCTCCCTCTTTTCGAGAGAAAAATCCGTTAAAACACTCCCAATATAATTCTGAGATTCATACAAAGTCTTAGCAGTTTCAGACATATAATGACCAACAGGACCGGCTAAAATTGTTATAAGAAAGCATAAAGCAAGAAGAACAGCAATAGGTGCAAATTCAATCACCTGCACACGAGGAACGCGACCTTCAAGAGACACCCAAAAAGTTCTAATACCCGTTCGTGTCAGTGCAATCAAAGCTGCAAAACCAGAGAAGGTGACAAAAATAATAAAAAGCCAATTCTGATACACCGGTAGAGAATTAGACAAATTCTCTTTACTGTGATTCAAGGCTGCCATGAACATCATAAGTTTAGCAACAAAACCAGAAAAAGGTGGCAATCCAATAATCAAAATGGCACAGATACCAAAACAAGCTCCAAGAATTGCCAAGGTTACTGGAAAATAGGTGCCAACTTCATCTTCTTCTTCCTCTTCATCGTCACCATAAACCTCCATTGTAACAGCCAGAACATTCGCAGCCACGTCTTGACAGCGTTCAACCAACTCTACCAAAAGAAAAAAAGCTCCCAGTGCTAAAGTTGAAGAAACAATATAAAAAAGTGCACCTGCTGTCAGTGCTGCATTGCCGATCCCTATTGCTGCCAACAATGTACCAGAAGAGACAAGAACACTATAAGCTACCAAACGCACCAAAACTTGACTCGCCAATACTCCAATAAAACCAAAAATTATAGTGGCAAGCCCCCCATAAAACAAAACCGTATGACAAAAATGGTTAAAATATTCACTTTCAGGACCAAACCACAGCAACGTTAAACGTAAAATAATATAAATACCCACCTTGCTCAAAAGTGCAAAAGAAGCTCCAACAGGCGCTACTGCTGCGCTGTAAGTTGGCACCAACCAAAAATTAAGCGGCCACATACCAGCCTTAAGCAAAAAAGCAATACCTAGAAGTGCAACACCTATTTCGAACAAAACAATATCTGTAGAAGATATATATTTTATTTTAACAGCCAAATCGGCCATATTAAGAGTACCAGCGACTCCATAAATAAGTGCTGTACCAACTAAAAAAAGTAATGAAGCAACAAGATTAACCACGACATAATGCAACCCTGCGCGCACGCGTGCCTGACCAGAACCATGCAAAGCAAGCCCATAGGAAGCTGTTAACATAACTTCAAAAAATACAAATAAATTAAATAAATCACCGGTCAAAAAAGCGCCATTTATCCCCACCATAAAAAATTGCATCAGTGACTGAAAATGAGAACCCGCTTTGTACCAATGAGCCCGCGCAAAAACCAGTACGCTAGTCACCAATAAGCTTGAAAGTAAAAGCATCATGGCGCTTAAACGATCAAGGACCAAAACAATTCCGAAGGGAGAGAGCCAATTGCCAAGCCGATAAACATCGCAAGCCGGCGCTATTTCAAGAGTATGTATAATCAGTAAAACAGCAATAACGACCGACAATCCCGCCGAAAAAAGACTAATCAATGATTTAAATTTCGAACGCCGTTCATCATAAAAAAGAAGAAGTGCTCCAGTGATTAACGGCAAAAGAATAGGCAAAATAAGGAGATGGTGCACTCCTACTTCCATCACTGCACCTCACGTCCATCAACGTGATCTGAACCCGTTAAACCGCGTGAAACCAAGAGAATAACTAAAAATAAAGCTGTCGTTGCAAAACCAATCACAATCGCAGTTAAAACCAAGGCTTGAGGAAGAGGATCGACATAATTAGCTGGATTAATAACAGTAGTAGGATCAACAATTGGAGCGGCATTACTACGCGGTCTACTCATTGAAAACATAAAAAGATTGACACCATAGGAAATCAAAGACAAACCAAGAATGACTTGAAAAGTGCGTGGACGTAAAATAAGCCAAATTCCTGATCCAACAAGAATACCAATACCTAAAGAAAGAACAATTTCCATTAATTTTCCTTCTCTTTCAAAACAGGTTTCTTACCGATTCGGTAACTCCGAATTGACTGGTGTGCAAGTGCAATTAAAATGAGAACAGTTGCTCCTAACACAAGAGAAAGCACACCAAAATCAAACAAAAAAGCAGATGCCATGGGAACTTTTCCAATTAACGGAAAATGAATATATCGAAAAAAGGATGTTAAAAAAGGATATCCAAAAAACCAAGAGCCCATCCCCGTTACGACTGACAACAATAAACCAAAGCCCATCCAACGCAAAGGTAAAACTCTCAAATGCGTTTCCACCCACCGAATATCGCGTGCAAGATATTGTAAAATAAATCCTATCGCCAAAGTAACACCACCGACAAATCCACCTCCTGGCAGATCATGCCCTCGCATAAATAAATAAATAGCAAAAGCGATAATAATCGGAAAGAGCCAACCCATAATAACAGCAGGAACAGCTAAATAATTCAGCACTGTATCTCCCACATTTCGATTAGGCTGTGCCATATCAAAGGCTTTCTGAACACGTTGTTGAAAAGGTGCATCAATACTTTCAGGGGCAGGACGAAACCGTCGTAAAAGAGCAAAAACAGTGAGAGAAACAACACCCAAAACGACAATTTCTCCCATAGTATCAAAACCACGGAAATCAACCAACAACACATTCACAACATTGCGACCACCAGCATCAGAGTAAGCCTTGGTGAGAAAAAAATCAGAAATCGTCGTATCTTGAGGGCGTGTCATCACTGCAAAAGAGAGCCATGCTACACCAGCACCTCCCACAAGGGCTATGATAAAATCACGGATACGACGCAAGCGCACGAAAAAACGAACAGGCGTTGGTGTAGGATTATGCAAACGTTTAGGCAACCACCGTAAACCAAGCAATAATAAGACGACTGTAACAACCTCAACAACTAATTGTGTTATTGCTAAATCAGGAGCAGAAAGCCATAAAAAGGTTGCACAAGTCATCAAACCAGCTCCCCCCGACAACATGAGTGATGCAAGACGATGAAACTTTGCTTGCCAAGCAACTAAAAGTGCACATAATCCGCCAACTAACCAAAGAGCGAGAAAGGGAATATCAACTGGGAAAAGCGGTAACGCCCCCGCTGAAATAAAACCATCGCACCAAAGTAAAAGACCAACAAACGCAAAACACACCCAAAAAATCCAGTGCAACTGTATCTGCAAACGACGTGTTGACAAAATAGATTCCACCGCACGTGCCCATTTCCAAGAAATAATCACGAGAATGCGTTCAAAAATACGCGGTCCATTTAAGTGACGAAAAAAAGGCGCTCCATCATCACAGGATAAAAAATAACGGTGCCCGACAGCGTAGAGTAATCCGCCTCCTAATAACGCAACAAAACTCATCACTAATGGAGTATTAAACCCATGCCAAACAGCTAAACTATAAGGGATTGTCATTGGTCCTAAAACAGACACGACCGCGTTATCTAAAATAGGTCCTATTGTTAAATTAGGAAAAATACCAACTGCTAAACAAATAAACACCAAAAGCTCCATTGGTAAACGCATGAAATGCGGTGGTTCATGGGGAGTTTTGGGTAAATTGACAGGTTTTGGTCCCAAAAAAACGCCATGAATAAAGCGTATAGAATAGGTTACACTAAACAGACTAGCCAGCGTTGCTACATAAGGTGCAATCCAATCGAGCCATGATTCCATATGCGTTTCAACAGCTTCAGCAAAAAACATCTCTTTCGATAAAAAACCATTCAACAAAGGAACTCCAGCCATCGCTGCGCTTGCAACTAAAGCGAGAGTTGCTGTAATAGGCATAGAGCGATAAAGCCCTGACAATTTACGCATATCACGTGTTCCCGTCTCGTGATCAATAATACCAGCAGCCATAAATAAAGAAGCTTTAAAAGTAGCATGATTAGCCATATGGAAGATCGCTGCAACACAAGCAAGTGGACTACCAAGGCTTAAAAGCGTGGTAATCAATCCAAGATGACTAATAGTTGAGTAAGCAAGCAGCCCTTTCAAGTCTTGCTGAAACATGGAAAAATAGGCACCAAGCAGCAATGTAGAGAGTCCTGAAAAGCCAACCAGCCAAAACCAAGATTCTGTCCCAGAAAGCACAGGCCATAAACGAACAAGCAAAAACAATCCCGCTTTTACCATGGTTGCTGAATGCAAATAAGCCGATACAGGGGTTGGAGCAGCCATCGCATTGGGCAGCCAAAAATGAAAGGGAAACTGCGCACTTTTTGTTAATCCCCCCAATAAAATACAAATAAGGACAGGACTATAAAGAGAACTTGACCGGATCATATCTCCAGACTGCAGCACTTTATCCAAATCAAAACTGCCAACAATATACCCGATCAATAAAACCCCAATAAAAAGGGCAAAACCGCCAAAACCTGTGATCGTTAGAGCCATACGCGCACCCTCACGCGCACTTGCATTATGATACCAATAGCCGATCAACAAAAAAGAAAAAATGCTGGTGAGTTCCCAAAAAATAACCAAAAAGACGAGATTGCCTGATAAGACTATTCCCGTCATTGATCCCATAAAGGCCAAAAAAAAGGAAAAAAATCGCGGTACAGAATCTGCTGGATCCATGTAATAACGTGAATAAATGACAACAAGCAACCCAATTCCTGTAACGAGCAAGCAAAAAAGCCACGACAAACCATCTATACGGAGAATCAAATCGCTCCCCCATTCTGGAAGCCAAGAAATATCTAAACGCACTACGTGGTTTCCGCGAACTTCCGGATAAAGCATTATTGTAAAAATAAGACAGAAAAGCGCAACAATCCCAGCAAACCATGCTTCATTATTTTTTGCTGTCGAGCGAAAAAAGCCAATGATAGCACTTCCACCAAAGGGAAGCAAAACGAGCAATATCAACATTGCTTCCCGTGTTGTCATTCTTTCAACTCCATCCTGTCCTTAATATTTTGTCATCGACAAAACAAAAACTTATATCCTCACCCCCCATTCCACACTTAATGATAATAAGATTTAATAAAACTTAAAAGCATTTAAATTTTTCAAAAAAAAACGCTTGCATAAAAACGCTGCGCACCACGCAAGTTTTCTCTTTATTGTAAGAACAATAACGCCCACGACAAGAAGCAATTAAAAATTTATTTAATAATTTCTATCCTTTAAAAAAGCGTGATAAACACTGTTTACGCCCCCCGTGAAAAGGCTGAAAACTATTATCATTTTTATTATAAGAGCGATAACGCGCACGGCAAGATTCAATATGTTGTTTAAGCATCCATGGCTCTTTTTTTTCTAATTTTTCCGAAGAAGACGTTAAAAACACTTTTTTAGCATCTGGTACAACTTTTAATGATGCGCCTTTTGTGCTTAAGTGCCGTGATGTAACAAATGCCACTTCAGGATACCACCAATTATCACTATATTTACGATAACCACGCCGATAATGACGATAACCTTTAAAACCATTAAGTTCTCTACGCCCCGTAAAAATCAAAGGCACCGAACTATCTTGGACAGAAGTCTGAGTAACCAGTTTGGCTTTAGCATAACTCCTATTTTGCCCCCAATTAACAAGAGTAGTTGTTATAATGAAAAAACTGCTAACCAATACAAAAGCTAAAGCATAATATAATTTTTTTTTCATACTCATAACGCAAAACTCAAAATAATAAACAACAGTAATTACAGAAAGCCTTTCTCTTGCTAGACAGAAACAGATTCTTTTCTTAAGACTCTTTTTTCTTGAGACATTCTGTTACTCTTTGTACTAAACGTTGATCTTGGTAATAAGATCCTTCAAAAAAGAATGAATAAATGATGATAAAAACCCCCTACTACCTTATAGACAAATCGAAACTCATCAAAAACATGCAAACAATTTCTCGTTTACGGGAAATGTCTGGAGCTAAAATTTTACTTGCTTTGAAATGTTTTGCTACATGGAGTGTTTTTGATTTAATGTCCGAGTTCATGGATGGAACCACATCATCATCCCTTTATGAGCTGCGTTTAGGAAGAGAAAAATTTGGCAAAGAAACCCATGCTTATTCGGTTGCTTGGGCCGATCATGAAATTGATGAAGCCTGTAGCTATGCAGACAAAATTATCTTTAACTCAATCCAACAACTTCAACGTTTTTCTAAAGCTAGCAAAACCATCCAACGGGGTTTGAGGTTAAATCCAGGAATCAGCGCATCCAATTTTGATCTTGCCAATCCCTCCCGCCCTTTTAGCCGCTTAGGCGAAACCAATCACAGCGCTATAAAAGAAGTTCTACCCCTCATAAATGGCCTAATGATCCACAACAATTGCGAAAATGCTGATTTTAATCTTTTTAACCAAATGCTGAATCACATGGAAGAAAAATTTGCAGAACTTTTCGCTGCGGTTGACTGGATAAGCCTTGGTGGCGGAATCCATTTTACAGCTGAAAATTATCCTTTAGAATCTTTCGCAAAACGTTTAAAACAATTTTCTAAAACCCATGGTGTTACTCTTTTTCTAGAACCAGGAGAAGCTGCTATCACCAAAAGCACCACATTAGAAGTCAGTGTTCTTGACACATTGTATAATGAAAAGAATCTTGCCATCGTTGACAGCTCAATTGAAGCACATATGCTTGATCTTCTCATTTATCGTGAAAATGCCAAATTAGAGCCCAATCAAGGACCACACGAAATTATGATTTGTGGAAAATCTTGTCTTGCCGGCGATATTTTTGGAACATTTCAATTTCAAAAACCTCTTAAAATAGGCGATCAGCTGTCTTTTCAGGATGCAGCAGGTTATACAATGGTCAAGAAAAACTGGTTTAATGGCGTTACAATGCCTGCTATTGTTCTCAAAGAGTGCGATGGTACATTAACACTTCAACGCCAATTCAGCTATAACGACTATCAGGAAAGTCTTTCATAAAGATCAACCATAAAAACGTCATACAACAGTATTAAAAAGGAGATGAACCTACAATGAAAAAAAATGTTCTCATTATTGGTGCTGGAGGTGTTGCACAAGTTGTTGCACACAAATGTGCTCAAAACAACGATATTCTTGGTGAAATTCATATTGCTTCACGAACACTCAAAAAATGTGAAGCCATCATTGCTTCTATTAAAGAAAAAAACACTATGAAAGAACAGGGTGTTCTCAAAAGCCATTCGCTCAATGCCATGAATGTAGAAGAAACTATAAAGCTCATCCAAAAGACCAAATGCGAAATTGTCATTAATGTTGGTTCTGCCTTTCTTAATATGTCTGTTCTTTCAGCTTGTATTGAAACAAAATGCGCTTATATCGATACAGCGATCCATGAAGACCCCTTGAAAATTTGTGAAACACCTCCTTGGTATGGCAATTATGAATGGCCTCGGCGTCAAGAATGTGAAAAAGCTGGTATAACCGCTATTTTAGGAGCAGGTTTTGACCCAGGTGTAGTGAATGCCTATGCAGCATTAGCGCGTGATAATTATTTTGATAAAATCACAGATATTGATATTATTGATATTAATGCCGGAAATCATGGGCGTTGGTTTGCTACAAATTTTGATCCAGAAATTAACTTCCGTGAATTTACAGGACAAGTATGGTCATGGCAAAATAAAAAATGGACTTCCAATAAAATGTTTGAAGTCAGCCATGAATGGGATCTTCCCGTTGTTGGAAAACAAAAAGCCTATATGACAGGACATGATGAAATTCATTCATTATCAAAAAATCTCGATGTGGAGAATGTCCGTTTCTGGATGGGATTTGGTGAACGTTATATCACTGTTTTTACGGTTCTAAAAAACCTCGGACTCTTATCCGAACAACCGATTAAAACGGCAGAAGGTCAAGAAGTCGTGCCCTTGAAAGTCGTGAAAGCCGTCTTACCCGACCCTTCCTCTCTCGCCCCAGACTACACAGGAAAAACCTGTATTGGAGATCTTATTAAAGGCGAAAAAGATGGAAACCTCCGAGAAATTTTTATCTATAATATAGCCGATCACAAACAAGCTTTTCATGAAACTGGAGCACAAAGCATTTCCTATACCGCTGGCGTACCAGCTGCTGCTACAGCCCTTCTCATTGCTACAGGCGAATGGGATGTTAAGACTATGGTCAATGTAGAGGAATTACCACCCCGCCCTTTCCTTAAATATCTTGATCGTATGGGGCTTCCCACTTTTATAAGAGAACAACAAGAGGATAAAAAATTAGAATTTTAAATTTATACCTATAGAAAGCATATGCTTGATTTTTTAAGTTATCAGAAAACTGCCCAATGAAAACAAACTTAATATTCTCATGTAATTATGGTTTTCAAAAAAATTTTAGCTATTCGTTATATTTTGGCAACATTACGATTTCCTAACAACCTTAAAGAAGAGACATATCATCCAAAAACTAATTTAATTACACTGTATAACTTGTCATTATCATCAAAAAGATAGTGTGATAAAGAAAAGATATAAAAATACCGCTCTTTTAAAAAAGAGTGGTATTTTGTAGAATATTCAATCCCTCCCCTCTTTATCTTAAATGACAAATATCCTTAACCCACACCAATCATTAAACAATTCAATTTCTTTGAGCGAATTCCTCTTAGCTTCTCTCTTCATATGATTCATTATCATATATAACACATTGATTTATAACAACAAATATCATTTTCAATTTGATTCATAACGCTGAATATTATAAGATTCTCCTATCACAAACTCTCTCACATTGAATCAATTAATATCTTTTTCCTGCACATCACAAACAGAGCGAGCGTGTGAGTAAAAATAAGAAAAGAATAAAAATTTCTCTTATAAAAACTCTCAAATAATAAAGAGCTTTAGCAATATTGAGAACTGAAAAAGTGCATTATAATGTCAGCGTATACTTTTACTAAACATAAAGATGATGATGCAAAAATAGATCTTATAACAATCTGAATGAATTTTATATATTTCAAGAGAAACTTTACAGCTATACCATTCACGAGCACCATCGTGAAGTAGGTTTGCGCATTTTGAGAGATGTGTTCTTAAAACAAAGCACGCAAATAGGCTCAGAACCCTATCCTAAATATTTTATAATAGTATAAAAACAACCCCATATGTAAAACTTTACATAAACCAAACAAACACCACCGCTCTAAACGATAATGCACAACAGGATAATCAATAAAAACTACACAACTGAATTTTAAAACAATAATTATAGAAAAGCATACAACAAACGGAATATTTCAATACAATTGGTTGTATTCCTTTTTAAAGTTTTAAAATGTTGTTGTATGCTTCACAAATATTTTCTGCCTCCTATAACTTTTAAAATGTACTTTTTAAAAGCTTTTTAAATATGAAGTGGTTTAGCAAATGTTGCCAAAGCTGCCTCACGCACGGCTTCTGATAAGGTAGGATGTGCATGGCAACAACGCCCCAGATCTTCTGATGAACCACCAAATTCCATTAAAACTGCAATTTCATGGATCATTTCACCAGCACCAAATCCAAGAATATGCCCCCCTAATACCCGATCTGTTTTTTTATCAGAAAGGATTTTAACGAACCCATCACTCTTTTGCATTGCACGAGCACGACCATTAGCCATAAAAGGAAATTTGCCAACATTATATTCAATACCAGCAGTTTTTAGCTCTTCTTCTGTCCTTCCTACACTAGCAATTTCCGGCTGTGTATAAACAACACTAGGAATAACATCAAAATTAACATGCCCTTTTTGACCTGCCAAAATTTCTGCCACAGCAACGCCTTCTTCCTCTGCTTTATGCGCTAACATTGGCCCTTTTACGACATCACCAATCGCATAAATTCCTGGAACATTCGTCTGCCAATGGGCATCAATTGCAATAAATCCGCGTTCATCTAACTGAACACCAGCCTCCCCTAAGCCAAGCCCCTCCGTATACGGAGAACGTCCAGTAGCAATAAGCACAACATCAGCCTCTAAAGTTTCAGCTGCACCACCTTTGACGGCTTCAAAAGTCACCTGAGCAGTTGAGCCAGATTGTGTAACAGCTGTCACCTTTGTTCCCGTCTTATATTCTATCCCCTGTTTTTCCATTAATTTCTGAAATTGCCGTGAAACTTCACCATCCATTGAGCCCAAAATTTTATTAAGATACTCAATAATGGTAACTTTAGCACCTAAACGGCTCCAAACTGATCCAAGTTCTGAACCAATAACACCAGCACCCACTACAATCATATGCTCTGGTACTTTTTCAAGTGAAAGGGCTCCCGTAGAAGAAACAATAGTCTTTTCATCAATTTCAACATTCACGCCTGGAATGCCTGAACTCTCTGAGCCCGTAGCAATAATAATATTTTTTGTTTCAATTGTTTGTTTATTACCATCTCTGGCAACAACTTCCACATGACCCGCACTCAAAATTTTAGCTGTCCCCAAAAAAGTATCAACTTTATTTTTTTTCATCAAAAAAGAAACGCCACTTGTATTGGCTGTCACCACAGCTTTCTTATGAACCATCATTTGTTCAAGATTAAGCTTAGATTTGCCAATAGAAATACCAAGTGTTTCAAAACCATGCTGGGTTTCAGAAAACACTTCTGAAGCATGCAACAACGCTTTAGAAGGAATACAACCAACGTTGAGACATGTTCCTCCTAATGTTGTACGCTTTTCAATAATCGCTACTTTAAGTCCCAGTTGTGCAGCCTTTATTGCTGCTACATAACCACCTGGACCCGCTCCGATCACAGCCACATCATAAGACATCCGTTTCTCCTTTCATCCTGAAAACTGTATTTTACAAATCAAGAACAAGGCGTTCCGGATCTTCTAAGCTTTCCTTAACACGCACAAGGAAAGTTACAGCTTCTTGCCCATCCACAATACGGTGATCATAAGAAAGCGCTAAATACATCATGGGGCGGATCACAACTTGGCCCTCAACAACCATTGCTCGCTCTTTAATCGCATGCATTCCCAAAATACCAGATTGTGGTGCATTCAAAATCGGTGTTGACATCAACGATCCATACACACCACCATTGGTAATGGTAAAAGTTCCCCCTTGCATATCAGAAACGGCTAATTTTCCATCACGCGCAAGACGCCCCAAACGACCAATCTCTTTTTCAATCTCTGCCAATGACATTTGATCTGCATCTCGCACTACTGGAACAACAAGCCCTTTATCCGTTCCAACAGCAATTCCAACATTGACATAGTTTTTGTAAACAATATCTGTCCCATCAATCTCGGCATTAACAGCAGGAAGTTCTTTTAATGCATGACAAACAGCTTTGGTAAAAAAGCCCATAAAACCAAGTTTAACACCATGTTTCTTTTCAAAAAGGTCCTTATAACGCTTGCGCAAATCCATCACCGCTGACATATCAACCTCATTAAATGTGGTTAACATTGCTGCTACATTTTGTGCATCTTTAAGACGGCGAGCAATTGTTTGACGCAATTTCGTCATACGAACCCGCTCTTCACGGGTTTCTTGGACAGGAGCTGCCGAAGAACTCGTCGCAGAAGAAGAGGGTGTAGAGGCATTTGTACTTTGTTTTAATCCACCAAGAACATCTTCTTTAAGAATTTGTCCACGTTTTCCAGAACCTGAAATATCGCTTTTTGCAACATTATTTTCAGCCATCAATTTTGCTGCTGAAGGAGAAGGAGGCATTGTACTGCTCGAAGCAGGCTTCTCTGATTCAGATGAAGCCGCTGGAACAAGTGTAGCAGAAGGTGAAGATGATTGGGAGACACCAGCTTCTCCAGCTTCCACCACTCCTAAAAGAGCATTTACTTCAACCGTATCGCCTTCTTTTGCAATGATTTCAGATAATTTTCCCGCAACAGGAGAAGGAACTTCAACGGTCACCTTATCAGTTTCTAATTCAACCAAAGGCTCATCCATAGCGACAGCTTCGCCAAGTTTTTTAAACCATTTGCCAATCGCTGCTTCGGTAACCGATTCGCCCAAAGTAGGAACACGAATTTCAGTAGTCATAATATTTTTCCATACATCAGAGTAGTAATAAATTAAGAACCTAACGCGTCTTTAAGAAACGCAGCCAGTTGTTCAAGGTGTTTCACCATTAACCCAGAGGCCGGTGACGCACTCGCAGGACGTCCTGCATAACGAGCACGTGAATATTGCGCATTAATATGCGTCAAAACCCATTCCAAATAAGGCTCAATAAATGACCAAGCCCCCATGTTTTTTGGTTCTTCTTGGCACCAAAAAACTTCCGCCTGCAAAAAGCGCGACAACACATTCACCAAAACTTTAGCAGGGAAAGGATAAAGTTGTTCAACACGAAGGAGGTAAACATCATCAATACCCTTTTTTTCACGTTCTTCATAAAGGTCGTAATAAACCTTACCAGTACAAAGAACGACACGGCGAATTTTATTATCTTTCTGCAACTTAATGACAGAATCTTTGAGACATTCTGCATCATCAAGCAACACACGACAGAAACTTGTTTCTGGCCCCATTTCATTGAGAAGAGAAACAGCTCGCTTATGACGTAAAAGTGATTTCGGTGTCATCAAAATCAATGGCTTACGGAAGTCACGCTTAATTTGTCGACGCAAAATATGAAAATAATTTGCAGGGGTTGTACAATTAGCAACCTGCATATTATCTTCCGCACAAAGTTGAAGAAACCGTTCTAAACGTGCAGAAGAATGCTCCGGCCCTTGCCCTTCAAAACCATGAGGCAATAAACACACAAGACCAGACATACGAAGCCACTTACGCTCTGCGGATGAAATAAATTGATCAAAAATGACCTGTGCACCATTAGAGAAATCACCAAATTGTGCTTCCCAAAGTGTTAATCCTCGTGGTTCAGCAAGAGAATATCCATATTCAAAACCAAGAACAGCTTCTTCAGAAAGCATAGAATTAACAACTTCATAAAGCGCTTGCCCCTTTTGTAAATGATTCAAAGGAATATAACGCGCCTCATTTTCTTGGTCATAAAGAACTGAATGACGTTGTGAAAAAGTTCCCCGTTCAACATCCTCACCGGAAAGACGAACCGGTGCTCCTTCCAAACAAAGAGAACCAAAAGCTAGAGCTTCAGCGGTTGCCCAGTCAACACCCTCACCGGTTTCAAAAATTTTAGCACGATTATTTAAAAAACGTTGAATGGTTTTGTGAACGTGAAAATCTGCCGGAATTTCGACAATTTTCTGACCAATTTCCTTTAAAATTTTTAATTCAACACCGGTTGTTCTAGAATGTTGTTCATCAGAACTACTAAAAGCTTTGAGTCCCGTCCAGCTTCCATCAAGCCAATCAGCTTTATTAGGCTTATAAGAAGCACTTGCTTCAAATTCACCTTCAAGCTTATCGCGCCATATTTTTTTTTGTTGCTCAATCTCTTCTAAAGAAATCACCCCTTCTGCTACCAATTGGTCACTATAAAGCTGAAGTGTTGTTTTATGATTACGAATTGCCTTATACATAAGCGGCTGCGTAAAGGAAGGCTCATCACCTTCATTATGCCCATAACGGCGATAACAAAACATATCAATAACCACTGGTTTATGGAAAATTTGGCGAAACTCTGTTGCTATTTTGGCAACAAAAACAACTGCCTCAGGATCATCACCATTCACATGGAAAATTGGTGCATCAATCATTTTTGCAACATCTGATGGATAAGGCGAAGAACGTGAAAAACGCGGAGATGTTGTAAAACCAATCTGATTATTGATAATAACATGAAGTGAGCCTGCAACACGATAACCTTTAAGACCTGAAAGACCAAAAGTTTCTTGGATAACGCCTTGTCCTGCAAAAGCAGCATCACCATGAATAAGCAGTGGCATCACTTTTGAACGCTCACTTAATGAGAGTAAATCAGTATGTGCAGGTCCCATAAGTTGATCTTGTTTAGCACGTGCTTTTCCTATAACAACCGGATCAACAATCTCAAGATGAGATGGATTGGCCAACAGCGATAAATGAACTTTTTTACCATCAAATTCAAGATCAGCTGAAGTTCCCAAATGATATTTGACATCACCGGATCCCTCTACATCATCAGGTTTATAGGATCCCCCTTTGAATTCATGAAAGATAGCCCTATGCGGCTTGGCAAGAACTTGTGAAAGAACATTTAAACGACCACGATGTGCCATTCCTAAAATAACTTCCTGCACCCCTAAAGCACTACCACATTTGATAATCTGTTCAAGAGCGGGAATCAGCGCTTCACCACCATCGAGTCCAAAACGCTTTGTACCTTTATATTTAGTGTCTAAAAACTGTTCGAAACCTTCCGCCTGAATAAGCTTATTCAGGATAGCTTTCTTGTCTTGTTGTGTGAAAGAAATTTTTTCATCTCGCCCTTCAATGCGTTCTTGAAGCCATGCTTTCTGAACCGGATCAGAAACATGCATATATTCCACACCGATTGTTGAGCAATAAGTACGGTTGAGAATTTCAAGCATTTGTGGAATAGTTGCATATTCCAACCCTAAAACATTATCAATAAAAATGGGACGCTCATAATCAGCTGGAGTAAAACCATAAGCTTCTGGAGAAAGTTCCTTATAATCTTCTTGTTTTTCGGCCAATTGAAGAGGGTCAAGCCGCGCACGAAGATGCCCCCGTGCTCGAAACGCACGAATCATCATAATTGCATGAACGGAATCACGTGTTGCACGAATAACATCTTGCTCACTGGAAGTTTTTCCCTTTTGTGCAGCACCTATTATTGCTTTTTCCTTTAATTTATCACCAAGATATTTTTCAAGAAAAGACCAATCACCATCAAGAGCAGAAACCAATTCTCCATTTGCCTTTACTGGCCAATGATCACTTTGCCATGTTGCCCCTTCAGCATTTCTGAGAACATCTTCTTTATTATCATGAAGTCCTTCAAAAAAAGCACGCCACTGTGAATCAACACTGGTAGGATCTTTTTCATATTGAGCATAAAGTTGATCTATATAATCCGCATTGCCACCATAAAGAAATGATGTTTGTGCAAAAAGGCTATTTATTTCGTCCTGCCTTGCCATATACCTCTCCGGAACATCTATTCCGTCTCCTTATATCTCTTTTCGACCTTTTAATGCTTACAAAACAAGCAATGATTCAAACATTCAAAAAAGTTTTACCTTTTTATACTCAAGTTTTTTCACCTGAATCTAAGAACTTTTTCTTATTCAGGTGAAATTTTCTTTTAGCCCTTCAAAACTGACATCAAAGTCTTACCTATCTGTGATGGTGAAGGAGACACTCGAATCCCTGCTGATTCCATTGCCGCAATTTTATCTTCTGCTCCACCTTTACCACCAGAAATAACAGCACCAGCATGTCCCATTGTACGTCCTGGAGGAGCTGTACGGCCAGCAATAAAGCCAACAACTGGTTTTTTACGACCTTTTTTTGCTTCATCTTGCAGAAACTGTGCTGCTTCTTCTTCAGCAGAACCACCAATCTCCCCAATCATAACAATAGACTGAGTTTCATCATCCGCTAAAAACATTTCCAACACATCAATAAATTCAGTGCCCTTAACAGGGTCGCCACCAATCCCTATCGCAGTTGTTTGCCCGAGACCTTCCTGACTCGTTTGAAAAACGGCTTCATAAGTTAAAGTTCCCGACCTCGAAACAACCCCAACAGAACCTTTTCTAAAAATAGAACCAGGCATAATACCAATTTTACATTCATTTGGTGTAAGAATACCAGGACAATTAGGACCAATAAGACGAGACTTTGAGTTTTCTAATCGCGCCTTCACTTTAACCATATCCATAACGGGAATACCTTCCGTAATACAGATAATTAAACGAACTTCAGCTTCAATAGCCTCTATAATAGCTGCCGCAGCCCCTGCAGGAGGAACATAAATAACAGAAGCATCCGCGCCTGTTTTTTCCTTTGCTTCTGCAACATTAGCAAAGATAGGAAGAGTTTCGCCTTTTGAACCTTCCCATGTTTCTCCACCCTTTTTAGGATTAACACCCCCAACCATTTGCGTACCATAATAAGCAAGCGCCTGTTCTGTATGAAATGTTCCTGTTTTTCCTGTAAGCCCTTGAACTAGAACTTTTGTCTCTTTATTCACAAGAATCGACATAGCTTAAGCTCCCTTCACGGCTGCAACAATTTTTTGGGCAGCATCATCTAAATCATCAGCAGGAATAACATTCAAACCACTTTCATTAATAATTGCTTTACCCTGCTCAACATTAGTGCCTTCAAGACGAACAACTAAGGGAACCTTTAAACCAACCTCACGAACAGCAGCAACCACACCTTCAGCAATGACATCACAACGCATAATACCACCAAAAATGTTAACCAAAATGCCCTTAACATTTGGATCGGCCGTAATAATTTTAAAAGCAGCTGTCACCTTTTCTTTTGACGCTCCACCACCAACGTCAAGAAAATTTGCAGGCTCAGCTCCATAGAGTTTGATAATATCCATTGTTGCCATAGCAAGACCCGCACCATTAACCATGCAACCAATCGTACCCTCGAGAGCAACATAAGCAAGATCATGCTTTGATGCTTCAATTTCTTTTGGATCCTCTTCTGAAAGATCGCGTAATTCTAAAATATCTGGATGACGAAACAGAGCATTATTATCAAAAGAAACTTTTGCATCAAGAACACGTAAACGACCATCTTTCATCACAATAAGCGGATTGATTTCTAAAAGGCTCATATCTTTTTTACAAAATGCCTTATAGAGAATCGGAAAAAGCTTTTCACCATCTTCTCGCGCACTACTTTGTAGTTTCAATGCATCACAAAGTCTTGCACAATCAACCGAAGTAACACCCTCTACAGCATCAATGGGAAGCGTGAATATTTTTTCTGGTGTCTCTTCAGCAACCGTTTCAATATCCATTCCACCTTCTGTTGAAACAACAAAAGCAATTCGACCAACGCTACGATCAACCAAAAGTGAAAGATAAAGCTCCCTTTCAATATCAGCACCATCCTCAATGTAAAGACGATTGACCTGCTTACCCTCTGGACCCGTTTGTTTGGTTACCAAAGTTTTACCAAGCATTTCTTGAACATTTGCAACAACTTCTTCAACAGATTTTGCAAGCCGAACACCACCCTTTGCATCAGGACCAAGTTCTTTAAACTTACCCTTACCACGACCACCAGCGTGTATCTGACTTTTAACCACATAGAGAGGTCCGGGCAATTTTTCCGCCCATTTTTCAGCTTGCTCAACAGAATAAACAGCAACACCATTTGCAATTGGTGCTCCATATTCATGAAGCAGACGTTTGGCCTGATACTCATGGATATTCATGCATTTGTCCTTTTCTTTTATGGATCATTATTAATCCTAAAGTTTTAATATTCTAAATACTTAGTTTTAATGAATTAAATCTTGTTCAATTTACTTGAGACTAGGCACAAGAGCAATACAAGCTTCACAAAGCTTTTTAACTGCATTTACTGAATGATCAAAAGCACCTCTTTCTTCTTTATCAAGATCAATTTCAATGACTCGTTCAACACCACCTGCACCAATTACAACAGGAACACCAACGTAGGTATCATTAACCCCATATTCTCCTGAAAGATAAGCTGCAACAGGCACAACACGCTTAGTGTCCTTTAAATAGGCCTCAGCCATAGAAACAGCAGAAGCTGCTGGTGCATAATAAGCAGAACCTGTTTTTAACAAACCAACAATTTCTGCACCGCCATCACGGGTACGCTGGATAATTTGATCAATTCTTTCCTGTGTTGTCCAGCCCATCTTTATAAGATCAGGCAAAGAAATACCACCAACTGTTGAATAACGCACGAGAGGAACCATTGTATCACCGTGCCCCCCTAAAACAAACGCTGTCACATCTTTAATAGAGACTTTAAACTCCTCAGATAAGAAATGACGAAAACGCGCTGAATCAAGAACACCAGCCATACCAACCACTTTATGTGTAGGGAGACCTGAAAATTTCTGCAATGCCCACACCATTGCATCAAGGGGATTGGTAATACAAATAACAAATGCTGAAGAAGCGTATTTTTTAATTCCAGCTCCAACTTGTTCCATAACCTTTAAATTAATGCCCAAAAGTTCATCACGGCTCATACCAGGTTTTCGCGCAACCCCTGCTGTTACAATAACAACATCAGCACCTTCAATTGCTTCATAAGCATTAGCACCTTTTAGACTGATATCAAAACCATCAACGGGAGAAGATTCGGCGATATCTAGAGCCTTACCTTGTGGCACACCTTCTGCAATATCAAATAAGACCACATCAGCAAGTTCTTTAAGCCCAATAATATGTGCTAAAGTACCACCAATCATACCTGAACCAATGAGAGCTATTTTTTTCCGTGCCATTTTATTTTTTCCTAACTTTTAGATAATTCAGCGCACACCCATCAGCGTCCCTATACTGAATATTTTTGACTTCAACCATATTCAAACAATATCATAAAAAGGAGTAAAGAAATGAAATTTACAAATTTTTCTCCTTACAGAAACAACAACCCTCCGCTGAAACAACTATTAGAAAATTATCACGATGTATCGATAAAGTGAATTTTAAAAAAATACAACAGAATTATTACACTTCTTTAATTTCAAAGAGTTATTGTTTTTACAGTTTACGTAAAGGTAAAAGTATAATCAATGCTTCTTCTTCAAAAGAAAATGTTCTTCCCAAAGTTTTAAATAATCGTGGCTTTGCATTTCAAAAAGACGTGACTGTGTTCTTTGAAATTCAAATGTTTCCGTAATCTGCGCATGCCCTTTATACAAATCCCCCACCTCTGCCGCAGCCGACATAAACAACCGTATGTGGCGCTCATAAAGAATATCAATAAGCAAAATAAACCGTTTTGTTTCATTGCGACATGTATCATCCATGACCGGTACATTATCAATAAAAATCGTATGATAACGCTCCCCTAATACCAAATACTCAGCCGCTGCCAAAGGCTTTGCACATAAATCTCTATAATCAAAGCGTGCACATCCTGCACCAACACGCGGAATAGGAATAAGGCGCCCTTTTATAGAAAGCTCATCAGATATCTCCTTATGTCCTTGCAATACAAGTGCCCATGCTTGATCCATGCATTCATCTGCTTTTTTCCCTAAAGGTGCTACATACACAGGCTGTAGATTTGATTTTTCAAGACGATAATCTGTTTTTGCATCAAGATTAACAACACGAACATATGCTTTCAAAACTTGAATAAAAGGCAAAAAGAGTTCACGATTTAAACCGTTATAATAAAGGTTATCCGGCGCCACATTTGAAGTCGCAATAAAGAAAATTCCTTTATCAAACAAAGCAGAAATAAGCCGCCCCAATACCATAGCATCAGCAATATCTGTTACACTAAACTCATCAAAACAAAGTACCTTTGCTTCTCGTGCAAGATCTTCAGCAACAGCTAAAATAGGATTATCTTGTTTAAACTTTTCACCCCCAGATGCTTGACGATAAAAATTAATACGCTCATGCACATCAGTCATAAAATCATTAAAATGAGCACGCTTTTTATGACCTTTAGGCAAACAAGAAAAGAACAAATCCATCAGCATGGTTTTGCCCCGTCCTACTTCACCAAAAACATACAACCCCTGAAAAGAACCTTTTTCATCCCCTTGTTTTACAACACAAGAAATATTTTGTTTTTTCCTTTTAAATATTTTATTAAAGAAAGAGCAAAATATCCAAGTCCAAGGACGAGAGATGTTTTGTTCCGCAATTTTTTTTAATAAATGGTCAAAATATTCTGTTATAGCTAATTGAGCGGGATCAAAACAAACCTCCCCTTTAGAGACAAGCTCTTTATAACGTGTTGAAACGAGAATCATCCAAATAACCTTTTCAAACCGTTCTCAATGAAAAATACAAATACTTTTCACGAATCTGCCCGTCTAGCTTAGTTTTTATAAACGATCAAAAATGATTTAACGACTTAAAACAACGGGATGATCATCAAGTGTACGTCCCTCAAAACGATCAACATTTGAAGAGTAGAGAGCAAGGATAACACGTCCAGAGTTATTATAAAAATATAATCTTTTTCCTTTAACAGCCCACGATCTCACTTGAGAAGCAATTCCTGGACAGTGTAAAGGACCAGCACGGTACCCTTGTCCAAACTTTGTTTGCGGCGTTGCGATCCGGCAAACTTTACCCCCTATAGAAAGATTCCATACACCAGCAACACTTGCAGGAAATAAATCAGTAGCATTACTTGGCAATTCGAGACTAGCCATTCGTCCATCACTCTGAGAATCTCCTTTTTCATACATCGAAGCGTTTGCTGCCTCAGATATCGACGAAGAAGTAGATGACAGATCAGACACTTCCAATGTTGTCATTTGTTGAGATGGATAAAAAACTTCTAATGCGTTACTACCGTCATTACTGTCAAACCGTGTTGTTGAACATCCCCCTAAAAGCATTACAGTTGATAGTGCAACGAAAAACGAAATTTTTGAAAACGACATATCTGTACTCTCTCCCACGACAATAAATAAGTTCACAAAAAAATTAAGTGAATATTTGTTATAGTTACAAAGATAAATTAACAAATTAAAAAAAACAGGTTAAAATCACTTATTTTTAAACGAAATAATTTATGTACCCAATTTTATCTTTATTAAAGACTAGAAATTTATAAGATTTTCAGTCATATATCTCTTTATAAATAATCATTAGAAATAGAGAAGTTTCATGAAAACGCCATTTAGCAAAATGGACGGTCTTGGAAATCAAATTATTGTTATTGATATGCGTGAAAGCACTCATGCTCTTACACCACAAGCAATCCTTGCTTTGTCAGCAGATCCCGAAATGCATTTTGATCAAATCATGGCTATCCACACATCAACTCAGAAAAAAAAAGCCGACTTCCGCATAGAAATATGGAATGCCGACGGATCAATGGCTAAAGCTTGTGGCAATGGTACCCGCTGTGTCGTTGCATGGCTTAAAGATCACAATTTTGGTGAAAATTTTCGTTTAGAAACTCCGGCTGGAATTATTGAAGGGAAATATCAAACCGATAATCTCATTGCTGTTGATATGGGATGCCCAAATTTCAATGCAAAAGAGATGCCTGTTTCACGTGAAATAGTTGATACCAATCACGTAGAAATTACGGCTGGTCCTCTAAAAGATGCTTGTCTCATATCCATTGGCAATCTCCATGCTATCTTTTTTGTTGAAAATGATATTCAACATATTCCATTAGAAAAATATGGACCAAAACTTGAACATGATCCCCTATTTCCCGAACAGTGCAATATTTCCATTGCTTGCATAACGTCAAAGAAAAGTCTAAATTTACGGACATGGGAGCGAGGAGCAGGATTAACACAAGCATGTGGAAGTGCTGCCTGTGCAAGTGCAGTGGCTGCTTATCGTCGTGGTCTTACACAACGCCATATTGATGTAAACTTACCAAAGGGAACACTTAATATTTTTTACCGAGAAGATGATCACGTTATTATGACAGGACCAATAAAATATCAATTTAGTGGTTTTTTAAGCCCTTTAACAGGGTGCTACAAAAAGGATCACTCCTGATGGCAATAGAAATTGTAACTTTTGGTTGTCGACTTAATAGCTACGAATCGGAAATCATTCGCAAAGAAAGTAGTTCTTCAGGGCTAGATCAGCTTAAAGATGGTGCTATTATCTTTAATACCTGTGCTGTCACTGCCGAAGCCGTACGACAAGCAAAACAAGCTATCCGCAAAGCACGACGTGAAAATCCTCACGCACGTATCATTGTAACAGGGTGTGCCGCCCAAACAGAAGCACAAAATTTTGCCTCAATGACAGAAGTGGATCTCGTTTTAGGAAACGAAGATAAACTTCACGCCCATTCTTATCGTCAACTTCCTGATTTTGGTATTAATCATTCTGAAAAGGTGCGTATCAATGACATTATGGAAGTACAAAAAATTGCTCCACATATGGTCAGTGCAATACAAGAGCGCACCCGCGCTTTTGTACAGGTACAAAATGGATGTGATCATCGCTGTACATTTTGCATTATTCCTTATGGACGAGGACCATCTCGCTCTGTTCCCATGGGTGCTGTCATAGAACAAATTAAAAAGCTGATAGGTGAGGGTATCCAAGAAGTGGTCCTTACAGGTGTTGACCTTACAAGTTATGGCCACGATCTTCCTGGAAAAGCTACTCTAGGAAAATTAACTTCAGCAATTTTGCATCATATCCCTGACTTAGCGCGATTACGCCTCTCATCTATTGACTCTATTGAAGCAGACGAAGAACTCATCAATCTTTTAGCTTATGAAACAAGGATCATGCCCCATTTGCATTTATCTTTGCAAGCAGGTGATAATATGATTTTAAAACGGATGAAACGGCGACACTTACGCGAACATGCCATTCAATTTTGCCAAGAATTGCGTGCCAAACGTCCTACAATGGTTTATGGTGCCGACTTAATTGCTGGTTTTCCTACAGAAACAGAAGAGATGTTTCAAAACAGTCTTGTTTTAATCAAAGATTGTAATTTAACCCATCTCCATGTCTTCCCCTTTAGTCCAAGAGAAGGAACACCTGCCGCACGTATGCCACAAATCAACCGTAAAATAATTAAGATGCGTGCTGAAAAATTACGTAAAGCAGGTGAAGAGGCTTACCAAAAGCATCTTGCTCATTTACAAAACAGTCTACAAATAATTCTCGTTGAAAAAGATGAAATCGGACGAACAGAGGATTATACTCTTGTACAAGTTAAAGGTGCAAAAGCAGGAACAATTGTTCAAGCCCTTATCGTTGATCATGATGGCGATAAATTGATTGGTGTCCTTCCAAAATTAAACGCTGCTTGAGCAGGAAAATTCTTATGACGAAATCTTTTATTAAAAAAATATTCTCTTTTAACAAATCTCAAGAGCAGGAAATGGAACAACAGACTTCTATTCCTGATAAAAGCGATATAATGGAAGAAAATAAAGACAAAAATGAAAGGACAAAAAATAACCAAATCTCTGTAGACGCAGAAAAAGAAGAACAAACAAAAAATCGAGAGTTAACACTTACAAAATATGATGAAAAGTCTCCATTTCTAGAATCCCATTCTGATAAAATTCCTCTTTCTGGTAAAATTATTGTCACAGACAACATCCGTGAAAAAAAGAATGAAGAAATTTTATCTGAACCTTCTGTTGAACAAAAAAAGATAGCGTGGTTTGGGCGCCTTAAAAAAAGTCTATCTCTTTCTTCACAACGCCTAAGCGGATCAATTGGCGACCTCTTTGTTAAAAGAAAACTTGATGAAGATACATTGCAAGAGCTCGAAGATATCCTTATCCAAGCTGATCTTGGAGTAGAAACGGCGACACGCATCACAAATACTTTAGCTTCCAGTCGTTACGGAAAAGATCTTTCCCCAGACGATATTCATACTATTGTAGCTGATGAGGTCAAAAAAGTTCTGGAACCTGTTGCAATTCCATTAGAACTTGATCTCAGCTATAAGCCTCATGTTATTTTGCTGGTAGGTGTAAATGGAACTGGAAAGACGACAACAATCGGAAAACTTGCAGCAAAATTAACAGCAGGGGGATTAAAAGTTATGCTTGCAGCTGGTGATACTTTCCGAGCCGCAGCTATTGAGCAATTGCATATTTGGGGTAAACGTACTGATTCTCCTGTTATTTCGACAAAATTGGGTGCAGATGCCGCCAGCTTAGCTTTTGATGCTTATGAAAAAGCAAAAAAAGCAAACAGCGATGTATTAATTATTGATACAGCAGGGCGTTTACAAAATAAATCTGAATTGATGGATGAGTTAGCAAAAATTATTCGTGTTTTAAAGAAACATACCCCCCAAGCACCCCATACAATCCTTCAAACGCTTGATGCAACTACCGGACAGAATGCACTCAATCAAGTGGAAATTTTCCGTGATATTGCTGGTGTTAATGGTTTAGTCATGACAAAGCTGGATGGAACCGCACGAGGAGGAATTCTTGTAGCTATAGCAGCAAAATATAAATTACCCGTTTATTTTATCGGTATAGGAGAAAATATTGAAGACCTTCAACCTTTTTCTGCTTCTGACTTTGCCGAAACTATCGCAGGAAAACATACATGAAACAGCCTTTATCTAACTCTAATTCACGCAATAATTCTGAAAAAAATATGAATAACA
Organism: Bartonella sp. MR30HLJHH; assembly: GCF_042194195.1. Lineage (NCBI taxonomy): Bacteria > Pseudomonadati > Pseudomonadota > Alphaproteobacteria > Hyphomicrobiales > Bartonellaceae > Bartonella > Bartonella sp. MR30HLJHH. The sequence continues at coordinate 107,002 of NZ_JBHIMO010000001.1, forward strand.
ATAAGACCCCCCCTCTCTCACCAACCATAAAGTTTCTTTTAGAAATGGGTCCATTGGTTGCCTTCTTTTTTGCCAATTATAAGGGAGAATGGTTAATAAAAAACATTGGATTTTTTCAAAATTTTAGTAAACCTATTTTCCCTGCAACAGCTATTTTTATGATAGCGATTATTATTTCTCTAAGCTTATCATGGATCCTTGCAAGACAAATTCCTATTATGCCTCTTCTTTCAGGAATCTTTGTTCTAGTCTTTGGATTTTTAACTCTTTGGCTTCACAACGATACTTTCATCAAAATGAAACCAACAATTATTAATAGCTTATTTGCGCTCATCCTTTTTGGTGGTATGTGTTTTAAAAAACCACTTTTACGTTATGCTCTTGATTCTACATTAAAACTTGATGATTTAGGCTGGCAAAAACTTACCTATCGTTGGGCATTCTTTTTCGTTTTTCTTGCACTTTTGAATGAAATTATTTGGCGTAATTTTAGCGACAATTTTTGGACAAGTTTTAAAGTATTTGGCGTCATGCCCCTAACAGTCCTCTTTATGCTTACCCAAATGCCTATCATTATGAAACATTCAAAAGGACTTTTCACAGAAGAGGACAAATCTGATTCTTAAAAAAATTCACCACTATATATTATTCTATAGATTCATCACCAAACACTGTTCAGGAGAAAAACATGTTGATTGAACAGTTTATTTGTCGAAAAGATAACTTTGGTGTACTCATTCATGATGAAAAAAGTGGCTACACAGCTGCAATTGATGCTCCTGAAGGTGAAGCGATTCATGACGCCTTAAAACGCCGTAACTGGACACTTCAGACTATTTTTGTAACTCATCATCATCACGACCATGTAGAAGCATTGGAAGAATTAAAACAAGTATACAACGCTATGGTTATCGGACCAGAAGCAGAAAAAGAAAAGATTCATCATCTTGATCAAACACTTCAACCTGATGAAAAACTTCTCTTTGGTTCTCACCCACTTTTGGCTCTTTCAACACCTGGTCACACTTTGGGCGCATTATCTTATTATTTTCCTGAAGAAGGTTTACTCTTTGCTGGAGATACACTTTTCTCACTCGGTTGTGGACGCCTTTTCGAAGGAACACCTGCTCAAATGCTGAACTCTTTAAAAAAGCTTCGTCAACTTCCCGATAAGACACTTCTTTATTGTGGTCATGAATATACCAAAAACAATGCTCTTTTTGCGTTAACACTTGATCCACATAATCAGAAACTTCGTCAAAGAGTAGAAGAAGTTTTTTTGCTACATGCAAAAAATACTATGACTTTACCAGTAACCTTAGGGCAAGAAAAAGCTACCAATCCCTTTCTCCGCTGGAATGACAGTACACTGCGAAGAAGCCTTGCAATGGAAGAAGAAACAGATGAAAACGTCTTTGCTGAAATTCGAAGAAGAAAGGATAATTTTTAACCATGTTTAAGCTCGTGTTACATTTTTTTCCTTTTTCTTTTTGTAATACATACTCAACTAACAATGGCAAAGGAAATAGACAATCAATTTAATTTGCAGCATTTCATTGAAAATTACACCCTAACTGAAGACTTTCTTTTAAAAATGGAACAAATTGGAAAGGAATATGAAAATTTACTGCCAGAGTTTAAAACATCTAATACCCCATATAACAGTAGTATTAAAGAATTTACCGCTTATATTTTTGATCAACCAAAATTAATGAGTATTTAAAAAAACAATAACATCACACCTAAAGATTTTGCTGTTGGTTGCAATATGTTTGAAGGAATATTGATGGCGCTTAGCTGGGGTTTTGAATTTGATGAAAAAAAACTGTTTTTTTAAGCAATTTGGAATTTGGTAAAAAACATATGTATAGAATGCTTGTTATTTAAAAAAAGCGTTGTAAATAGAATTCATGCTACTTTGAACAAATGATTAACTTCGCAGACGGAAAAGTCTTCACTGAAATTTGGAAAAGAAAGGATAAATTTTGATCATGTTTAATTTGGCATTGTGTTTGTTTTTTCTTTTCTCTTTTTTAACATATATTCAAATAACAATGGCAAAGGGAACAAACAATCAATTTGTTCTCTCCCTAGCAGCCATCCAAATATCACTGTAAATTATCCTTTAACAGAATATTTCCTCTTAAAAATAGAATAACTAAAACAAAGAAATTGAGGATTTACCTCCAGAGCCAGAGGTATCCAATACCGGAAATGATAACAGCATTGAAAGACTCATTGCTTCTATTTTTTCTAGATCAAAACTAACAGATCTTTTAAGAAAACATAATCTCTCACCTGAAGATTACATTATTGGTCTCATGACTCTTCAAGCAACTTTGCTGCAATAATAGCCTTTGAAGATAAAGAAATCCTCTTCAATGAAAAAATACTATATCTTCAGATGATTTAAATTTCGATCAAAAATATATCGATAGAATTCGTACTATTTTAGACAATTAACTAGTTTTGCAAACGCCGGCAAATATCATCTAATTGTTCTAGTGAAGAGTAGCGTATTTTTAAATCACCACCTTTTTTGCCATGCCGGATAATCACTTTCATTCCGATAACATCTGCAAGTAATTTTTCTAAAGATTTTGTTTCTGTATCTTTCTCAACAGCAGTTCGTTTTTTGACTTTTGGATTTGCCTGTTCATACGCAAGTATTTCCGTTTGGCGCACAGAAAGCCCTTCGCGAATAATTTTTTCGGCTAAATCCTGTGGATTCTCAACAGTGATAAGACAGCGTGCATGACCAGCGGAAAGTTGTCCATCGGTTAAGAATTGTTGTACTTTTGGTGGAAGTTTTAACAAACGAAGCGTATTAGCAACATGACTGCGACTTTTTCCAATAACTTGCGCTAAATCTGCCTGCGTATATCCATGCTCATTCAGCAAAATTTCATATCCCATTGCTTCTTCGATAGGATTAAGATCGGCACGTTGAACATTTTCAATAATTGCCAATTCCAAAGCCGTTTTATCATCTACATCGCGAATAATAACCGGTAATTTATTTAAATTGGCTCGCTGTGCAGCACGCCAACGCCGTTCGCCAGCAATTAATTCAAACCTATGAGGATGATCACGTGATGGTCTTACAATAACAGGTTGAACAACACCGTGCTGGCGAATTGATTGTGCTAAATTATCAAGTTCTGAATCGGTAAAATGGCGTCGCGGATTATGTGGATTGCACGAAATAGATTCAAGTGGAACAAATCGTTCAGAAACAGGAGAAACTGTATTGGTCTCTGTAAATTTGTCAGCATTTGATGAACGTGTAAGATCGCTGTTTAAACTGATATCCCCAATTAATGCCGCTAATCCACGACCCAGTCTTTTTTTTGATTGATCATCATTCATAATTTTGCTCTTTAAATTTTTAGTTGATTTTTCTAAGCAGCAGCACGTGCTTGTTTTTCACGTTGAATCATTTCTGATGCTAGACGCAAATAAGCTTGGCTCCCAGCACATTTGAGATCATAAAGCAATACAGGTTTGCCAAAAGAGGGCGCTTCTGATACTCTTACATTTCGTGGAATAACAGTACGATAAACCTTATCTCCCATAAAAGAACGTACATCTTCAACAACTTGATTTGAAAGATTATTACGTCCATCATACATTGTTAGAACGATACCTTGGATTTCTAAAGATGGATTAAGTACGGATCGCACTTGTTTTACTGTTTCAAGTAATTGACTTAAACCTTCAAGTGCTAAAAATTCACACTGCATAGGCACTAAAACAGAATCCGCAGCCCCCATAGCATTAAGTGTTAAAAGATTAAGGGAAGGAGGACAATCAATTAAAATATAATTGAATTTTTTTTCCATTTCCGGATCATCATAGAGTGCTTTACGTAAACGTTGTATGCGATCTTGTGATGAAGAAATTTCCATTTCCACACCTAAAAGATCAAGTGTAGAGGGAACTATATAAAGATTAGGTACTGCTGTTTTTAAAGCCGCTTGTGTAATTGAAATTCCCGAAACTAAAACATCATAAGAAGATAAAGGACGGTTATTACGATCAATTCCTAAACCTGTACTAGCATTACCTTGTGGATCAACATCCATAATAAGGACATTTTCACCAATAGCCGCTAAAGCTGTTGCAAGATTAATTGCTGTGGTTGTTTTTCCGACTCCACCCTTTTGGTTTGCAATAGCGATAATTCGTGTTTCGCTCATTTTGCTCTACCCTCTATATGATCGAATATGAGAAATTTCTAAAATAACAGAATTTTCATCAACTTTACTTTTATGTTTTAACAGATCAAAGTGCCAATTGGCAGAGGCATTTTTTATTTCTGTAGCGTAATCCCGACCTTTTTGCAAAAGAGCGATTGTTTTTTCTGTTAATAAAGGAAAAATAAGTTGTAAAAGACTATTGAGCGGCGCTAATCCCCGTGCCGTTATAATATCAGATACGGGAATTTTTTGATATATATCTTCAATTCTAGCGTGATAAACCGTTGCTGGAAGATTAAGTTGAGCAATAACTGTTCGCAAAAAAGCAACTTTTTTCCCATTACTTTCAACAAGATTAATATGTCCTATTTTTTTTTCTTTCAAAAAGATAGCAATCACAATTGCAGGAAAACCTCCTCCTGATCCTAAATCACACCAATGTAATGAATGGGCATACAAAGGAAAAATTTGTGCTGAATCTAGAATATGCCGTATCCATAGATCTGGTATCGTTGTAGCAGATATCAAATTAATATGCGCATTCCATTGAAGTATTAAAGACTCAAACTGAATTAAATTTTCCATCGTTTCACGTGAAACAGAAGGAACAATATTTAATAATTGTTGATATTTTTTTTCTGTAGAAAAATCCATTAAGCTGTTTTAGCCTTTTCACGTCGTTGACGTTGAATATATGTAATAATAAGCGATAACGCGGCGGGTGTCATGCCATCAATTTTTTGTGCATCAGCAATTGAACGCGGCGACATTTCTTGAATTTTTGATTTAAGTTCATTTGAAAGACCTGAAATTGCCTGAATATCAAGAGAAGAAGGAATTTCTAAACGCTCATCCCTCTGAAGAGAAGCAATATCTTGTGCTTGTTTATCTAAATAAACCGCATATTGTGCTTCAATTTCTAAAGATTCTACTGTTTTAGAATCAATTGTTTGTAATTGTGGCCAAAAATCTGAAAGACGTTCTAAAGTCATATGAGGATAAGCAAGAAATTCATAAGCCGAACGCCGAATTCCATCATGATTAACGTGTAATCCATGAGCAGAAGCTTCATTAGGTGTTAAAAAAAGATTTTGACATATTAATCGTGCTTGATCAAGCCGTTGTTGTTTTTTTTGATAACATTTCCAACGTATTTTACTCACAATACCCCATTTTTGTGCCAAAGGTGTTAAACGCGTATCAGCATTATCAGATCGTAAAGATAAACGAAATTCAGCACGTGATGTAAACATTCTATAAGGTTCACAAACACCACGTGAAACCAAATCATCAACCATAACACCAATATAAGCGGTAGAACGACTTATAAGTATTTCATCTAATTTACCTACTTTACGTGCCGCATTTAATCCAGCTAAAAGTCCTTGTGCTGCTGCTTCCTCATATCCTGTTGTACCATTAATTTGGCCTGCTAAGAACAAACCCGGTAAAGAACGTAATTCTAAGCTTTTCGTTAATTGTTGTGGATTAACAAAATCATATTCAATAGCATAACCAGGTTGCAAAACTATAGCATTTTCCAACCCTTCAATGGTTTTCAATAGAGAAATTTGTACATCTTCAGGAAGAGAAGTAGAAAGACCATTTGGATAAACAGTATCATCATTTAATCCTTCTGGTTCCAGAAAGATTTGATGTCCATCACGTTCTCCAAATTTAACAATTTTATCTTCAACAGAAGGACAATAACGTGGTCCTAACCCTTCAATATTTCCAGAATACAAAGCAGAAAGATAAATATTCTCGCGAATAATTTGATGTGTTTTTTCATTTGTACGTGTTATTGCACATTCAATTTGTGGTTGTTCAATTTTCTCTGTTAAAAGAGAAAAGGGAATGGGATTTTCATCTGCTTGTTGTTTTGGAAGATGATCCCAAGCAATTGTTTTTTTACTCAAACGAGCAGGGGTTCCTGTTTTTAATCGACCAAGTTTTATATGATAATTTTTTAAACGTTTAGCAAGTTGCACACTTGACTGATCTCCCATACGCCCAGCAGCCCATGTTTTATCACCAATATGAATAAAGCCATTTAAAAATGTCCCTGTTGTTAAAACAACAGCACCAGATAAAATTGTTCCTTGTTTTTTTAAAATAACACCTGATACAAAATTATCTTTAACAATCAGATCAATAACTTCATCCTCAATAAGAGTAAGATTTTCTTGTTCTTTTAATAATTTTTGAATTTCTTTTTTATAAAGTTGTCGATCCGCCTGTGTCCGTGGTCCTCTTACTGCCGGTCCTTTACGTCTATTAAGTAGTCTAAACTGAATTCCAGCAGCATCTGCTGCTCTTCCCATGAGACCATCTAACGCATCTATTTCACGAACTAGATGCCCTTTTCCAAGTCCACCAATAGCAGGATTACACGACATTGTTCCCAGTGCTGATATTTTATGTGTAACAAGCACTGTTTTGGCTCCTACACGTGCTGAAGCTGAAGCCGCTTCACAGCCAGCATGACCACCACCAACAATAACAACATCATATGATTGCATTTTATTCATTCCGTAGAAAATATTCTAAGGTTTCACGTGAAACAGAATATAAATTACATAATCTTTATAATCTGTCTATGAAATAATCAATGTTTCACGTGAATCATTATTTACCAACACAAAATTCTGAAAAAATAATATCAAGCAAATCTTCAACATCAATATCTCCTGTAATTTTTCCAAGAAAATCACTTGCACAACGGAGATGTTCTGCACGTAAACTGAGATCAAGAGAATGATAATTAAGAGAATATTCAATCTCTTTAACAGCCTCCTTTAATAATTGAAGTTGTCTTTTACGGGCCGGAACAATATTTCCAATTTCAGAAGCACGATGATGACAAAATGATTCAAGTTCTTTGATAAAATAATCAAAATTCAAACCAGTTAATGCGGAAAATTGTATAGACCAATGTTGATCATTTTTTTCATAAAGATCAAGCTTATTGCCAACACACCATATTTCAGCCGATGTTTCTGGTAAATCAACTTGCTTAGGATTTCCTATATCATAAACCAAAATAACCAAATCAGCTTCCCTAACATGCTGTTTAGCAACTTCTATTCCCATTTGTTCTATTTTATTTTCTGTTTTTCTAAAACCAGCAGTATCCGTTAAAAAAATAGGTAAACCGCCCAGAATAATTCTCATTTCTAAAGCATCACGGGTTGTTCCTGCTTCTTCCGTTACAATAGCAACAGATCTTCCTGAAAGACGATTCATAATGCTTGATTTTCCAGAATTTGGAGCACCAGCAATAACAATTTTTAATCCATCACGTAAAATACTAGCACGCTCTCCTTCAGTAATATATTCACGAATAGAAGTACAAAGATTCTCAACATCTTTCCAAACTTTATCAGATATTGCGTTGGGAATATCTGCTTCATCAACAAAATCAAGTTCTGCCTCAATAAAAGCACGCGCCTTCATAAGCTTATGACGCCAATCACGATAAAGCGTCGTTAAATGTCCACTTGTACCCATAACAGCTAAACGCCGTTGGCTTTCCGTTTCTGCTTCTATTAAATCAGCAAGACCTTCTGCTTGAACAAGATCTAATTTTCCTTCCATAAAAGCACGACGTGAAAATTCACCTGCTTCTGCAATACGGCATCCAGAAAATGTCGACAATTCATCGAGAAAACGACTAACAACGGCTTTTCCTCCATGTAAATGGAATTCTGCACAATCTTCCCCAGTAAAACTACGAGGAGCAGGAAAAAAAACAGTTAAACCAGAATCTAAAAAGCTCCCATCATGAGCAGTAAGATTTCCATAATGCATAAAACGTGCTTTAGGTAAACGACCACAAAGCGTTTTAACTATATCCACAACATGAGGACCAGAAAGCCGAATGACTGCAACCCCTGAAGGTAACAATCCACTCGAAACAGCAAAGATTGTATCCACAGGTTTTATCCTAATAAAAACTTTAATGACTCTACGTATTCATTGAATCAAAAAATTCACTATTGTTTTTTGTTTGCTTTAATTTATCAATCAAAAATTCAATTGCATCTGTTACATTCATAGATGCTAAAATACGACGAAGAACAAAAATTTTGTGCAAATCTTGTCGTTCTACCAGAAGTTCTTCCTTACGCGTTCCTGACTTTAAAATATCCATAGCAGGGAAAATACGCTTATCAGCAACTTTTCGATCAAGAACAATTTCAGAATTACCTGTTCCTTTAAATTCTTCAAAAATAACCTCATCCATACGACTTCCTGTATCAATCAAAGCCGTTGCAATAATGGTTAAAGACCCACCTTCTTCAATATTACGTGCTGCACCAAAAAAACGTTTTGGACGCTGGAGAGCATTTGCATCCACACCACCTGTTAAAACTTTACCCGAAGAAGGAACAACTGTATTATATGCACGCCCAAGACGTGTAATAGAATCAAGAAGAATAACAACATCGCGTCCATATTCAACGAGGCGTTTGGCTTTTTCAATGACCATTTCTGCCACTTGTACGTGACGTATTGCAGGTTCATCAAAAGTAGAAGAAACCACTTCTCCTTTTACTGAACGCTGCATATCTGTAACTTCTTCTGGCCGTTCATCAATTAAAAGAACAATGAGATAACATTCAGGATGATTAGTGGTAATGGAATGAGCAATATTTTGAAGTAAAACTGTTTTTCCTGTCCGAGGAGGAGCAACAATTAACCCTCTTTGTCCTTTTCCCAATGGAGATATCAAATCAATCACGCGTGATGACATATCTTTCTCTGTAGGATCTTGTATTTCCATTTGGAAACGCTCATTTGAATAAAGAGGAGTAAGATTATCAAAATGAATTTTATAACGAATCTTTTCAGGTTTTTCGAAATTAATTGTATTAATTTTAAGGAGAGCAAAATAACGTTCTCCCTCTTTTGGACTGCGTATAGGGCCTTCAATAGTATCGCCTGTTTTTAAAGAAAATGACTGTATTTGTGCTGGTGAAAGATAAATATCATCAGGACCAGGAAGATAATTAGCGTCAGCAGATCTTAAAAAACCAAATCCGTCTTGTAAAACTTCAACAACACCCTCTCCTATAATTTCTACATCTTGTAGAGCAAGTTTTTTCAAGATAGCAAACATTAATTCTTGTTTGCGCATAAGTGAGGCATTTTCAACTTCTAATGTTTCAGCAAAAGAAACAAGCTCAACGGGATTTTTGCTTTTAAGTTCTTGTAGTTTCATTTTTTGCATGAAATATGCTCTTTGTAATTAAGGAGAAGATTATCTTAAATAATTTATGGAAATTTATAAATGAAATATTCTTAAGAAAAGAAATATTTTACACTCAATTTTTTCAATCTGCAAGTACCATTTATATGAAATTTATCCCTGTAATATTAAGTAATTATATGAAAAACTTGAAAAAATATAAAATACAATAACAAAAATATGAGTTAGAGTTATAGCATTAATTAAATGCTATTCAAGAGTATTTTTTACAGAAATTTATATTAATAAATTTATATTAAAGAAGGAATTCTTCTTATTTATAACTGTGTTTAGTGTGGATTATTATTTATCCTCAATTTTATCCACAAAAGGAACTAAAAAAAGAATAAAAATAACACTATCTTAAAGATATTATCCCCTCTTTTTTTATAAGAGGTATAAAATTATCACAAGCATTTAATTTGTGCGTAAAAATGAAGAATTTTTCCTAAATTTTTGTTTTATAAAAAACCGCAAAGATATATACACATATCTTAACAAGGAGTTAAAATTTTTGTGACAAAAGAAAAAAAATTCTTTCATTTACACATGCTTTCTGATGCAACGGGAGAAACATTAATCTCTGTTGGAAGAGCTGTAGCATCGCAATATGCAATGAGTCAGGCAACAGAGCATATCTATCCTATGATTCGTAATAAAATACAGTTACAGAAAGCTCTTGATGAAATACAACAAGAGCCAGGTATTGTTCTTTACACAATGATTGATGAAGAATTTAAACTTCTCCTTCAAAAAAGGTGTAAAAAAATAAAAGTTCCCTGTATTGATATATTGCATCCTGTTTTAAATGCTTTTCAGTCTTACCTTGGAATGCCAACACATTTACGTGCAAGCGCACAACATGATCTTAATGCAGATTATTTTCGCCGTATTGAGGCACTGGATTTTACAATAGAGCATGATGATGGACAGTCTTCCAGTAGCTTATCCGAAGCAGATGTGATCCTTGTGGGAATTTCAAGAACCTCTAAAACGCCAACAAGTATCTATTTAGCAAATCGCGGAATAAAAACGGCTAATGTTCCTCTTATTCCTAATATTGATTTGCCAGAATCCCTTTTAGAGGCAAAAAATTCTTTAATTGTTGGTTTAATTGCTTCAGCTGAAAGAATCTCACATATCCGCCAAAATCGAGATTTGGGAGAAGGTTTTGCTCTTGATAGTTATACAAATCGTATCAATATAGCTGAAGAATTAATCTATGCAAAACGCATTTGCGAACGTTTTGGTTGGCCTATTATTGATGTCACAAGACGTTCTATTGAAGAAACTGCTGCTGCAATATTTGAACTTTTATCACGATTTCGTGAAGGAAAATGAGAGAAAATTCTCATGAACGCAGATACGTTAATATTAGCATCTCTTAGTTTTTATCGTGCAAAATTATTAAAAAAAACAGGTTTAAATTTTTTCATTGAAGGAGCCTCTTTTGATGAAAGAGAAGTAGAAAAAAAAGCAAAAGAAAAAACACCTAAAGAACTCAGCTGTTTTCTTGCGAGTGCAAAAGCAAAAAATGTTTCAGATCGTTTTCCTGATGCTTTCGTTATTGGTTGTGATCAAGTGCTTGATTTGGAAGGTAAAGTTTTTCACAAAGCAACAAATATTAAGGGAGCACATCAACGTTTATGTGAGTTATCAGGAAAAACCCATTCTCTTCATAGTGCGGTAGCTTTATTTAAAGATGGTCAAAAAATTTGGGTTGAAGCTTTTAGTGCACATATGTCCGTCCGTTTGCTTTCGTCAGAATTTATTGAACGTTATTTAGCACGCGTAGGAAAAGATGTTCTAAACAGCGTGGGAGTATATCAAATTGAAAGGGAAGGGATTCATCTCTTTGAAAAAATTGATGGAGATTTTTTTACCATTGTTGGTTTACCTTTGCTGCCTCTACTCATAAAACTGCGTCATTTAGGAATTATTGATGGTTGACTTAACAATAAAAAAAATAAATTATCCGCGTGCTTTTGTTGTTGGTTCTCCAATTCATCATTCAAAATCGCCAAAAATTCACAATTTTTGGCTTAAAAAATATGATTTACAAGGAGAATATCTTGCACAAGAAGTAACATCTGAAGAATTTAGTCATTTTATTGCGTCTTTACAAAAAATAGGCTTTTGTGGGGGAAATGTTACTTTGCCTTATAAACAAGAAGCTTTTCGTTTAGCAGATTATAAAGATGAGAGAGCAACAATGATTGGTGCTGTTAATACACTTTGGTATGAAGGAGATAAGCTTTGTGCCACGAATAGCGATGCCTATGGTTTTAGCGCTAATCTTGATGATTTTGCATCTGATTGGGGAGGGGAAACAGCTCTTGTTTTTGGAGCAGGTGGTGCCGCACGCGCTATCATATATGCCTTAAAAAAACGCGGATTTGAACAGATTTATTTGATTAACCGTACAAAACAACGCGCCGATAATTTAGCTCAGCATTTTGGAAAAACCATTAAAGTTTACGATTGGCATAAAATCCATGAAATACTCCATCAAGCTGATTTGATTGTTAATACAACCTCTATTGGCATAAAAAATCCAGAAGAAAAAAGTGATTCTTTTTTTTGCGATTTTCATAAAGCAAAAAAAACGGTGTTAGTAACAGATATTATTTATACACCATTGATAACTCCTTTTTTACAACAGGCAAAGGCTTGTGATCTCAAGACGGTTGATGGGCTTGGGATGCTTCTACATCAGGCTGTTATAGGGTTTGAACAGTGGTTTGGAATAAGACCACAGGTAACAAAAGCGTTACGGACAGCCATTTTAGAGGATATGAGTGAAAAAAGAGAATGAAGATCATAGGATTAACAGGATCAATTGCTATGGGAAAATCAACAGTTGCTGATTTTTTCAAGCAAGCAGGTATTTCTGTTTTTAGTGCTGATGAAGCAGTACAACAGCTTTATAAAAGTGAGCCAGCTTTGTCATTCATAGAGCATATTTTTCCAGGTGTTGTTGAAAACGGTGAAGTTAACCGTTTGAAACTTTCTGAAATTTTGATTGATAATAAGGAAAAATTACAAACATTAGAAAAAATAATTCATCCTTTGGTGCAAGAAAAAGAAAGGGAATTTATTGATATAGCGTGTGAACAGGGAAAAAAATTAGTTATTCTTGATATTCCACTTCTATTTGAAAAAAATGGTGAAAGTCGTGTGGATAGCGTTATTGTTGTTTCTGCCCCACCAGAAATACAAAAAGAACGTGTAATGATTCGCAAAGGTATGAATGAGAAAAAATTTGCCTTTATCAATGCTCAACAAATGCCGGATGAAAAAAAACGAGAACGTGCTGATTTTATTATTTATACAGGAAAAGATTTAGAGAATACACGTCAACAGGTTTTTGATGTGATAAAAAAACTAAAGAATTGAAGTCATGCGGGAAATTATTTTTGATACAGAAACAACAGGTTTAGATAAAGAAAAAGATCGCATAATCGAAATTGGTTGTGTAGAAATGGTTGATCGTTATCTTACGGGACGTCAATTTCATGTTTATTTAAACCCTGAAGGCGTTATTATTCCTGATGAAGTCGTAGCAATTCACGGATTAACCAATGAACGCCTAAAAAACGAGAAAAATTTTAGTGATATTGTTGATGAATTTTTGGAATTTATTAAAGGCGCGACAATGATTGCGCATAATGCGAGTTTTGATATTGGTTTTATTAATGCAGAATTAAAACGCGTCAACAAACCGCTCATCAGTGTTGATAATATTCTTGATACACTGGCTATGGCACGGCGTAAATTCCCTATGGGTCCTAATTCTCTTGATATTTTATGCAAACGTTTTGGAATTGATAACAGCCATCGTGTTCTTCATGGTGCTTTGCTTGATGCAGAGATTCTAGCCGATGTTTATATTGAACTGATCGGTGGAAAACAAGGTGTCTTGGGTTTTGGTAATAGAAGGGGTGTTGATGAACATATCCAGAATGATAAAGATACATCTTATGCAGTTAAAATTCGCCCACAGGCTTTACCTTCAAGATTGAGTACGCAAGAAAAAAGGTTGCACGCTGATTTTATTAACAAGATAGGTGAAAAAGCTCTGTGGAATAACTTCAAAATTCATGAATAACATCATCTTTTCTCTAAAAAAGTCACCATTTAAATTAAAGAATATGGATGTCAAAAAAACGGTCGTTGTGGGGAGGGGAACACCACAACGACCCTGTCGCTACATCGTACCTCAGCTATCATAGGAGGAGCAAAATGAAAGCTATTAATCCTGTAACAGCAAAGAAAAGCTCTAGGTACTTAATATAAAGTGCAACGACTTCATGTCTTATGAAAAGAAAAAATGGCTTTTTAGAGGCAAAGTGAAAAAAATATATAAGGGTAATTTGCTTTTTTAGCTGAAATGGAGAAATAAAATTGTCATGAAAGCAACAGATCATCTTTTTTTGGTTGACGGATCAGGCTATGTTTTTCGTGCTTATTATGCTTTGCCGCCTTTAAAACGTAAAAAGGATGGACTTCCTGTAGGAGCAGTAGCTGGTTTTTGCAATATGTTATGGAAATTACTTTGTGATGCTCGTAATACAGCGACTGGTATTGTTCCAACACATTTTGCTGTTATTTTTGATTATTCATCTGATACTTTTCGGAAACAAATTTATCCTGAATATAAAGCGAATCGCGCTGAACCTCCTGAAGATCTAATTCCTCAATTCGCGCTGATACGTCAAGCAACGAAAGCTTTTAATTTGCCTTGTATTGAAAAGGAAGGCTTTGAAGCGGATGATTTGATTGCTACCTATGCAAAATTGGCAACAAAGGTTGGGGCAAAAACAACCATTATTTCTTCTGATAAGGATCTTATGCAACTCGTAAATACGCATGTATCTTTATATGATGGAATGAAAGACAAGCATATAGGTATATCAGAAGTTGTAGAAAAATGGGGTGTTGCACCTGAAAAAATGATTGATTTACAAGCATTAATTGGAGATTCAACGGATAATGTACCGGGCATTCCAGGCATTGGTCCAAAAACTGCAGCTCAGTTGTTAGATCAGTTTGATTCTCTTGATCTTTTATTGCAAAACGTAACAGAAATTAAACAAACAAAACGACGTGAAAACATTCAAGCTTATAGAGAACAAGTTAAAATTTCTCGTGAACTTGTTAGGCTTAAAACAGATGTTCCTATAGATAGTGATTTAGATGATTTTATTTTGGAGCCACAAGATGGTCCACGTTTAATTGCTTTTTTGAAAGCGATGGAATTTTCAACATTAACGCGTCGCGTGGCAGAGGCAACGTCATGCGATGCGGCTGTTATTGATGCACTTAATATAGATGTTGAATGGGAAAAACTGAGCCACGGGCGTGATTCTGATATCAAGAATACTGAGCGCGCATCTCTTCATAATTTTTCTGAAAATTCTCCACAAGTTTTTGCACAAAAACGTAAAGATCAAGCGCTGACTCAAAAAATTACAAGAGATGCTTATACAACAATTCTTGATGAAGAAATTTTAAAAGATTGGTTATCACAAGCACAAGAGCAGGGTTTTTTCGCTTTTAATACTGAAACAACATCTCTTGATCCGATGCAAGCAAAGCTTGTTGGTTTTTCACTCGCATTACAGCCAGAAAAAGCAGCTTATATACCCCTTGAACATTTTTATGAAGGAGAAGAGGACCTTTTGAGGGGCGGGCGCATTGCCTCGCAGATTGAGACCCGAAAAGCTTTAGCACTTTTAAAACCGATATTAGAAGATTCATCGGTGTTAAAAATTGGTCAAAATATAAAATATGATTGGTTGGTGATGAAGCAATACAACATTATTGTAAGCTCTTTTGATGATACCATGCTTTTATCATATGCTTTTGATGCTGGAACATTAACCCATAATATGGATGATTTGTCTGAACGTTGGCTTGAGCATAAACCAATTTCCTATAAAGACTTAACGCATAACGGAAAAAAAATTACTTCTTTTGCACAAGTAGATTTAAAACAAGCAACCCTTTATGCGGCGGAACGTGCTGATATAACGCTACGCCTTTGGCAAGTATTAAAACCGCAACTTGTTGCTCGTGGAATGACAAAAATTTATGAACGTCTTGATCGACCCCTTGTAGAAGTTCTTGCAAGAATGGAAGAACGTGGGATTCTTATTGACCGGCAGATTTTATTGCGTCTTTCAGGAGAATTGGCACAATCTGCTTTGATTCTAGAAGAGGAAATTTACAAACAAGCTGATGAAAAGTTTAATCTTGCTTCGCCAAAGCAATTAGGGGATATCCTTTTTGGCAAAATGGGATTATCTGGAGGCGCTAAAACTAAGGGTGGACAATGGTCAACTTCTGCACAGACCTTAGAAGAGTTGGCTGCTGAAGGTCATGTTTTACCGCGTAAAATTATTGAGTGGCGTCAACTTGCAAAGCTAAAATCTACCTATACAGATGCCTTGCCTTCTTATATTTTTTCAAAAACAGGGCGAGTTCACACGAATTATTCTTTGGCAATAACATCAACAGGGCGGTTATCATCATCAGAGCCAAATTTGCAAAATATTCCAGTGCGGACTGCTGAAGGACGTAAAATTCGAACAGCTTTTATTGCTCCCAAAAGACATGTGTTACTTTCTGCTGATTATAGTCAGATTGAATTGCGTATTCTTGCACATATTGCCGATATAAAAGCATTAAAAGAAGCTTTTGCTAAAGGGCATGATATTCACGCTATAACGGCATCACAAATGTTTGGTGTTGCGATAGAAGGAATGCATTCAGATATACGACGGCGTGCAAAAGCGATTAATTTTGGTATTATTTATGGTATTTCAGCTTTTGGATTAGCCAATCAATTGGGAATTTCACGCCAAGAAGCGGGTCGTTATATTCAACTGTATTTTGAAAGATTTCCAGGAATTAAAGATTATATGGAGAAGACCAAAATCTTTGCACGTGAAAATGGTTACGTAGAAACAATTTTTGGACGTCGTATCCATTATCCAGAAATAAAAGCAAAGAATGTAAAAATTCGTTCTCTTAATGAGCGAGCAGCTATCAATGCTCCAATTCAAGGTTCCGCGGCTGATATTATTCGCCGCGCTATGATACAGATGGAAAATGCTTTAAAAGAAGAAAAACTATCAGCAAAAATGTTGCTGCAAGTGCATGATGAACTGATTTTTGAAGTACCAGAAGAAGAGAGTAAAAAAACCATGGCTGTTGTTAAAAATGTTATGGAAAATGCTACAATGCCGATTTTATCTTTATCTGTACCGCTTGAAGTAAAAGTCATGACGGCTCAAAATTGGGATGAGGCACATTAATTTTTTTATTTATTTTTAAGAATGTTTATTGCGTTGGAAAGATTAAGATATGCTTTGATAGGCAAATGATCTGAAGCAATGCGTGCAAGCGGTGAATGATGATTTTCAATACTTGTTACCAATTGGTGGGGAAAAGAAAAAATTCTATCAAGGGCTAAAAAAGGAAAGCGAGATGGAAAACTTGCTACAACTTCAAAAGTGCTATCAAAATAGGGAGAAAAATGATTTAAAGATGAGCCTTTTCCCATCCGCCATTCATTAAAATCTCCTATGAGGAGTGTAGGCATAAGGGAGCGTTTTTGGAAAATTTCAAGGAGCATTTTTGTTTGTTGTTTACGAGAGTAACGCAATAAGCCAAAATGAGCCGCAATAATACGAATAGGGCCTGCTGCCATTTCCAACTCTACAATTACAGCCCCACGTGGTTCAATACTAGGCAGAGTGACTTGTAAAGTATCACGTACATATCCCTTTCGCAAAAAAAGAGCATTCCCATGCCAACCGTGTCCATGAGGTGACATAGTATTAAGAGGTACAGGAATCAAACCGGTTTCAGCTTTTAATAGTTGAAGATTAATCAAACCGACCCGTTCTCCAAAACGTCTATCTGCTTCTTGAAGAGCAAGGATATCAACTTGTAATTCAGTAATAACACGGACAATTCTTGTAGGATTAAAAATTTTATCAACACCTACACATTTATGCACATTATAGGAAGCAACAGTCAGATCATAATTACTATTTTGATTGATGATATTTGATTGATGATGAGAGCGGCTGTGAATTGCATTTAAAAGGGAGCTATGGAGTTTTTGTTGGATAAAACCGGTAAACCAAGGGAATTTTTGCTTATAAGGTATTTTTGTCATTTTGCGAAAAGAATAGTCCCTAAGAGGCAAAGGGTAAAGATTTACACTAAAAACAAAAGAACCTTGTCTCTTTTAGAAACAAGGTTCTTTAATTAAGTTATGATTTCTGCAATCAATCACGGTTTGAGCCAAGAAATTGTAGCAAGAAGACAAACATATTGATGAAATCAAGATAAAGATTCAACGCGCCCATAATAATTTTACGTCCTCTGGTGTCGCTTTCATCTCCTTCATAATACATCAACTTAATGCTTTGGGTATCGTAGGCTGTTAAACCAGCAAAGATCAACACGCCAATCACAGAGATAGCAAATTGCAAAGCGCTTGATCCAAGAAAAATGTTCACAATCATGGAAAGAAACAAGCCGATCAATCCGATGAATAGGAATGAACCGATTGCCGTGAGATCACGCTTTGTCGTATAACCATAAAGTGAAAGAGCTCCAAAAGCTGCAGCGGAAATGACAAAGGTTTGCACAACACTTTCTGTCGTATAACGCAAAACGATTGAAGACAGTGAAAGACCAACCAGAGCAGCATAACCAAAAAAGAGGCTACGAGCAGCATTTGTGCTCAATGTATTAATTTTAAAACTGAGGAATAAAACTGCTATGAGTGGTGCAAACATAACAATGTAAGAGAATGGCGATGTATAAAATGTTACTCCAAATGATGTTAAATAAACACTGCTATTGATTTGAGCTGCTGCTTGGCTCATATCTGTTGTCGTTGCTAATGATACAATTACATAAGCGGCAGCAGCTGTAATAAGCAAACCAATGGCCATTGTATTGTAGACACCCAACATATAGTCGCGCAATCCCTGATCAATTGATGCATCGGCGTGAGAAGTAGGCGCCGAACGTAAATTTTTAAAATTAGCCATAATATCAAATCCTTTAGCATATGTCCCGTCAGGTATAGGGCTTTAAAAGTGTCTCTGTCATTACACAGATAAGCTTGGCATAAGCCTTAATTGGGCAAATACAAAAACCCTTAAGAATCACTGACAGAATTCCAGCATATTTGCTCTTATTATGGAGATTTATTTAAAAATTACAAGAGATTTATATGAAGAAGGAACCTTACAAATTGGTAAGGAAACTGTTCATTTTAATAAAAAATATTTCCATTTTTCGCCATATTTTTACAAGATAAAAAGACTGTACTCAAAAGGTTTTTATTATTCACAGAAACTATGTAATACAATCCTTTATAAAATATCCACTATTTTTGCATTTTTAAGAAGAGAGGCAAGTATCTATAATACTATTTTTCAACCTTCAATATTGCACCTGTTTTGCACGGTTAGAAGAGCTATTGAATTGGATTTATATAACATATTGATATATAATGATAAACTGTCTTTTTGTATGCTAAATGATATTTCAAATAAAAGAGATTTAGGCTTTTAAGGGCTTTTATCCAATATGAAAACGGTAATTTATATTTATAATCAATAGGTTGCTTTAACAAGACACCATTGAAAATAGTTGAAAAAATGTTTTTTATTAAACAATATATAAAACAAAAAAGGAGAGTTTTTTAGCGAAGCACTTAAGAAAGGCTCTGTAAAAAATAATACCTGTAAAAACTAAAGAACATATGAAAAGCAAATGTTCTAAGCAAATAATAGAACTTTAAATGCTATAAAATATTTTCTCTCTGAATTTGAGAGAGGACATATGGATAAAAAATATTGATTTCTATTTGAGTTCATTTCTTTTGCATTGACCAAGTGTAGAAGTGTAAAGTTGAAAAATAAGATTTTATAATTTTATGAAAAGAAACACGAAAAACAATTAGCTGCAAGAATTATCCAAGAAAAATCAATTTATAATCAGGCTTATGATGGTCAAAAAGCTCTGTTTTCTAAGACAATGAGCATATCAATGAGAAGATGTACTGTTAGAATGACGTTTTGCTTTCATCCAAGTGCGCAATTCTTCAATAAGGATGGCAATAACACCGAGAGTGATAAAACTATCTGCAAGGTTGAAAATAGCAAAATAAAAAATATCATCAATATGAAAGAGTATGTAATCAGTGACATGATGAAAGCGAATACGATCAACGAGATTGCCAATTGCTCCCCCAATAATAAGAATAAGGCCAAAGCGCATTAAAGACTTATTATGTTCAGTATTTTTCCATAGCCATAGAAGGAAGATAATCACAATGATTGTGATGGCGATGATTCCCCAGTGAGAAAAGGAAGAAAAAAACGAAAATGCAATGCCAGAATTACGCACATGATAAAGGGAAAGAAAAGGAATAAGCGAAATTTCTGTTCCTAAAGGCATATTGTGCATAATCCAGTATTTGACAGCTTGATCAAGTACTACTGTAAAAGCCAAGCCCAAGAGAAGAAAAGGGAGTGATTTACGCATCATATTTTTCCTCACATGGTTCCAGTATTAAATAGGGGCGACGGATTTCATAAAGCATAACAGCTGTTGCTACAGCTAGATTAAGCGAGTCTGCACGTCCGCTTTGTGGAATACGCGCAAGTTTATCACACCGATTTGTAAGAAGATCTGATAATCCCTGTTTTTCATTTCCCATTAAAAGGATAATAGGGCCATTTTTGAAATCAAGAGTGCGATAATCCAGAGATCCTTTGAGATGTGTTCCAACGATCATACCTTTAAAGTGAGCAGACCAGTTTAAAAAGGCGCTTTCATCAAGACGATAAAGTGGTACAGAGAAAATAGATCCCATGGTTGCACGGACCGTTTCAGGCGAGAAAGGGTCTGTTGTTTCGCCAATTAAAATAACACCTTTAGCACCTACAGCATCAGCAGTTCGAATAATGGTACCAAGATTTCCAGGGTCACGTACACGATCAAGCGCGATGTAAACATCTTTAATCTGTCCTTTTATCATTTCAAGAGAGTGCCATTTTTGCTTGAAAATACCAATAACTGTTTGTGGATTATCGCGTCGGGTAAGTGATTCCATAACCTTTTGTGAGGCTTTAATAACAAAACCACCGTTGGCTACAGCATGTGCGGCAGTATTTTCGATAGCAGCATTACCTATTTTACTTTTAGAAAAAATAAGCGTCTGTATTATCCAGCCGAGATTGAGAGCATCAATGACCAATTTCAATCCTTCTGCCATGAAAAGACCTTCTCTATTACGGTTTTTCTTTTGGCTAAGTGCTTTAAGATCTTTTATGATGGGGTTGCTAAGAGAGGTAATTTCTTTCACTCTACCAGTTTTGGGTCTACACATATTCAAGCAATCCAACGGCTAAAAAGAGAAGTAGAAAGAGCACGTCCTGCAACTTCTTCACGCAAAATGAGTTCTCCTGATTCGACTGTACCACCAAGATTTACAAATGCATCACGCATTAAAGCATGAAGTGCAAAGAAGGAAGCACGAATAGAATAAGCTGTAAGGACAACAGAGAGCGGTTTATCAGAGAGAAGTTTACGACAATTTGAGATCATAGCGGGTAAATGATCAAACAGTTGCCAAATTTCACCATGGGGTCCACGCCCATAAGCAGGGGGATCAAGAAGAATCATATCATAGCTTTTCTTACGACGCAGTTCACGCTCGACAAATTTCATAGCATCATCGCAAATCCAGCGAATAGAATGATCTGGTAATCCTGCTTTTTCTTGATTAGCTTTTGCCCACGCAATGGCTTTTTTAGAAGCATCAACATGGGTAACATTCGCACCCGCTCGTGCCCCAATCAAAGAGGCAATACCTGTATAGCCAAAAAGATTCAACAATTTTATAGGACGCTCGGCTTTAACAATTTGCTCTTCCATAGAGCGCCAATGGGCATCTTGTTCAGGAAAAACCCCCACATGACGAAAGGAAGTAAAACGGCCTAGAAAAAACAATCCATTCCAAGAAAGAGTCCATGTTTCATCAAGTGGCTTTTTAGGAAAATGCCAACGACCAACCCCTTCTTCATCACGCTTTCCTGTGAAAATAGCATCAACATCAGCCCATTGTTTTCGTGGTAAAGCGGGTTTCCATAGTGCTTGGCCTTCTGGTCGAATAATGCGGTAAGCTCCATAACGTTCTAATTTTTGTCCATGACCAGAATCAATGAGAGCATAGTTTTCACTTATACCTGTCTCTAAAATAAGGGGCAACTTTTCCTGCGGATATGTATTGTTATGGGAGGATTGAAAGCATTGTGCGGGCATGTTTTGTATCACGGTATATGAGGTATGAAAATATATTATAAAGCTCTTAAGTGTTTCGTAAAAGTGCAAAAGAGCTAAAGCCAATTAAAACATGTATAAAAAAAAGAAAAGAGCACTTTTAAATCTGTACTGAATATAAAATACAGAGAGAAAAGATTTAATTAAAATACCATTACACCAGATTTGTGATAGACGTTTTCAATTTCTCGATCTCTGCTTTACTTTTTTTGAGAGCTTTTTTGTATTTGTGATAGGAAAACCAACTGATCAGATTTCCTAATAAAATACCAAAACCAAAGAAAATAAAGAGCCATATAAAAAGGGGAGCATGATAAGTAAAACTTTCAGAATCTGCTCGAAAAGGATCAAGGGTTAACGGAACCATCTGACGATTAGCCACGATAAAAATAATCAAGAACGCTGTGAGAATCACACCTATACTTGTTAGAAGAATACGTTTAATTATCATAAGTTTCTCACTGATTAAGACGGTCGCGTAAATCCTTGCCAGTTTTAAAAAAAGGAATCCACTTTTCTTCAACAGAAACGGCTTCACCTGTTCGTGGATTACGTCCATTACGGGCTGAACGGCTTTTTACAGAAAAAGCTCCAAATCCACGAAGTTCAACGCGATTGCCATTTGCAAGTGCTGTTGAAATTTCCTCAAAAATAGCGTTCACAATATTCTCCACATCCCGTTGAAAAAGATGCGGGTTATGACGAGCGATAATTTGCACAAGCTCTGATTTTACCACAATAGCCTCACTTTCACACAAAAGTTTTTTTGTAATTGTGCACTTCATGCATATTACAATATATAAACGGATAAAAGCAAAATAAAACCAAGAAAAAACAAATTGCAAGAAACAAAATTTGAAAATACCTTCTATAAAGGTTATACAGATTAAAAATGCGGAGTATTTAAGAGATTAGGAGAGTATGTCCGTACACAATAATTATAAAGCCTTTTCAACGCAATCATCTTTTGGAGATGTTTTTAAAAAAGCATCCCGTCATTCGCGTCGCATTAGCATATTAAAAATTTTTTTACCTCTCTTAGCGTTGATTTCAGCGCTGGTTTTTTGCTGGTTTACGTTTTTCTTAGTTCCCGTTACTTCTGATTCTATGCCTTTGAATAATGAAGAAAGTGGCGTGATGAATTTGACGATGCTCAATCCAAAGTTAGAAGGGTATACGCGTGCTCATGAACCTTATTGGCTTAAAGCAGAAAAGGCATTTCAAGACCATACACACTCCGGAATGATTGGATTGCAAAACATTACAGCTAAAGCATTTATGGGCCAACAAAAACAGGTTTTTCTCGCAGCACAAGGGGGGGTTTACGATAACATTAATGGTTTTTTACAGTTGGACAAGCCATTCACCATTACGACGAATGATGGGATGATGGCACAATTTATGTCAGCGAGTATTAACTTATCCGAGGGACAGTTAAAAACAGATCAACGTGTTAATATTCAGCAAGCCGGTTTGCATCTTGCCGCAAATGCCTTACAAATTCGAGAAAAAGGAAAAAACATGTATTTCCATGGTGGTGTGCATTTAGTGCTTCAAAAGCAATGACGTAATATCAATACGAATCTTCAAAGGATATTTATAAAGAGAAGTATGTGTATATACAAATAGAAGAATTGAAATAATGAAATCGTACAAAAGATGGATAGGTGTGACCTTGGCTTTTAGCATGGGAATGTTAGGAGGAGCAGTTTTAGGATATGCTGAAGTGGCTCATTTTGGAATAAGTTTATCAAGCGACAAAGAACCGGTAGAACTTCATGCAGATTCTTTGGAAATACGTGATAAAGAAGGGATAGCGCTTTTTAAAGGTGATGTTTCAGTGGTGCAAGGTGAACGTCTTTTAAGAACGGCAAAATTAGTTGTTTACTACGATAAAGCATATAAAGAAATTGATAAAAACAAGGAAGATACAAAGGCATCATCTGTCTCTTTATTTGGTTCGTCGGGTATACAAAAAATGGAAGCTTTAGGAAAAGTTTATATAAAAATTGCTACGCAAATTGCTACGGGTGATAAAGGCGTTTTTGATGGAAAGTCAAAAATGATGAGTTTGACAGGGAATCATGTTGTGTTAACTGACGGTGACAATGTGGCCACGGGGTGCAAACTAACGGCAAATATGGAAAGCGGAAAGGCTTTTTTAAAAGGTTGTGAGACGCCTAAGAAAAAAGGTCGTGTGTCTATCATTTTAAAACAAAATCAAAAGAATGGCCATTAAGATTTCATGTTTGGAATCAAAAGAAAAAAACAGACCGATAAATATAATCTTGAAAGTGAAGCTTCAAAAAATCCCTTAAAAGGGACCTTGATTGCCAGTAACTTGATTAAAGTTTATCGAGGAAGACGAACTGTTAATGGTGTTTCTTTTGGCATTCGTACGGGAGAAGCCGTTGGCATTTTAGGGCCCAATGGGGCAGGTAAAACAACTTGTTTTTATATGGTTACGGGGCTCATAAAATCTGATGGAGGATCCATTAAAATTGATGGATTTGATATTACGCATCTTCCGATGTATCGACGTGCGCGTTTAGGTATTGGATATCTTCCACAGGAGGCTTCTATTTTTCGTGGTCTTTCAGTAGAAAATAACATTAAAGCTGTTTTAGAGGTCGTTGAAAAAGATCGCCTTAAACAACGTGAAGAGTTAGATAGCCTTTTACATGAATTTAAAATTGATCATTTACGTAAAATGTCTGCACTTTCGTTATCTGGAGGTGAACGTCGGCGACTTGAAATTGCGCGCGCTTTAGCTTCTCGTCCCCATTTTATGTTACTTGATGAACCATTTGCAGGAATTGATCCTATCGCTATTTTCGATATTCAACAACTTATTCGTCATTTAACTAGGCGTGGCATTGGTGTTCTAATAACGGATCATAATGTGCGTGAGACATTAGGGCTTGTCGATCGCGCTTATATTATTCATACAGGGCGGGTGTTAGTTCACGGTTGTCCTAATGATATTATCAACAACGTTGATGTACGCAGAATTTATTTGGGAAATCAGTTTTCTCTTTGATTTTACAGCTTTCACGAGTTTCCATTTAAGTTTAACCAAACATTATTACTGAAAATCTCCTTATTTATGCCAAAACTTCTTTTATGACTACAACTTTAATATCGTTATTGAGTAGTGAAAAAGACTTCATCATTAGAGGATTAGTTTGTTGTTTTATAAGTTTAACTTATTCATGATTGTATTATAGAAAAGATATCACTAGATCAACTTGATAATGAGTGATAAACGAAGCTCTCAATAAATGTGTGTGTTATTGAAAGGTAACAGATATTTATCATATTTTTCTCTGTCGAATCAAATAATATATCGATGATGCTGTTTTAGGTATTTTGATAGGAGCACCGGTTATATATTGCGTTTATTCAATAGGAGTTGTCGTATTTTATTGGTTTATATGGCCTATTTGAAAATAGGAGCTCGGCTACAGATATCAGGCTAAATCTATAAATCTTTTAAAATAATCATTAAATCTCTAAAAACCTTTATATTCTTGTTATAAGGCGATGTTCAAGCTATACAGTAATTTTCAAAGTAAAGGTCCATTTTTCTCAGTATGCTTTTCATCTTAATTTAAGGTCTCATTTTTAAAGAAAGAAAAACTCTGATGGCGAATTATACATCAACTCTTATGACAAGTTTAATAAATTTATGAATAATGACCTTTTCTAGAGTCGTAAGGAAATTAACTTTATGAACAGCTTCATTTCTTTGGTTTCTCATGTCGTTAATGATGATCCGAATACTATTTATTGTTCTGTTAGAAGTGATATGAGATGTATTGAGCCATCACCCATTATAAATTGAAAAGTAAAAACACATGCGATGTTGCGAAAAGTGAAAGAACATTAAGTATCTATACCTTTTATAGGTTTATTGATGAGCATTTTAGCGTGTAAGAGGAAAATTAAAGTATGAATTTGAGTGAGTTAATAGCACCGGAAGCGATCATTCCGGCTCTTAAGGCTAATTCGAAAAAACAGGTTCTGCAAATTTTAGCCGAAAAAGCTTCCAAGCTAACAGGTCTTAGTGAACATGTGATTTTTGATGTTGTTTTACAACGCGAGAAGCTTGGTTCAACGGGTTTGGGTGGAGGTATTGCGATTCCTCATGGAAAATTACCTGATATTAATCGGATCATTGGTATATTTGCACGTCTTGAAAGTCCTGTTGATTTTGAAGCTCTCGATGACGAACCCATAGATCTCGTTTTTCTCCTTTTAGCACCTGAAAATGCTGGTGCAGATCACTTAAAAGCTTTATCACAGATCGCACGTGTTTTGCGTCACACTGATGTTGTGCAAAAATTGCGCAATACGCATAATGCTAGTGCGCTTTATGCTTTACTGATTCAAACTTCAGAATCAAATGCAGCTTAGAAGATATTATGAGTGTATAAGTTGCAAGGTATACACCACGGAACGTAGAAAATAATATAATTTTTATCTTAAAAGACTGATAAAAAAGGTCATATCATGCAATTTTGAGAAATCGTTTCTAAGCGAACCTTCTTTTTAAAGAGAAAGTAACAAAAACGAAGTACTTGTCTTTTCTTGTTCTTGTATATTAAAGCATCTAATCATTATGCTTCGTGGGTTCATTTATCCTGTTATACTGTAAAAAGCTATCATTTGAGGTGTGGAGAAATAAGACATGTAAGTCTTCTTAATACATTAAATGCTTTTAGAATGTGTGGTAAATATTCTTAAGCAGGACTTGTTTGTAGAACTTTTGGTTAAGTAAATTACATAAGTGGGAAGACAAGAGGAGACCGCTCAACAAGAATCCAAACTTTTTCAGTCCAGATTGGATTAAGAATCTTCGTCCTTTGAAAGCGGGAAAGAAATCAACAGGAAAGTTTATTTGTGCATTTAGGGATAATATTTTAATGCTCAAGAAGAAATAAGAGAAATGTTGTATCATAAGTATAGCAAGATATTGATTTATAAATATAATTCACTATTTTGCATGTTGGATGAGAGATGCGAATATTGTGAAATTCTCCCATTCCAAACTTGTTTATGATGAATCAATCAAAACCATTTGCTTGCACGTTATAAACGGAATTAGCGTGTGGATAAAAACTATACAAGAAAGGGGTAAAATGCCTCCTATGAATCGTCTCAAGCATCGAGGGGTGTAGAAAAACATTGGGAGCTGGAAAATAGTGTGATGGTGCCGGTTTGCTTCTTCACAAGTGGGGAGATCAACTATTTTATAGATATGATTTAGATGTCAGTTGTTGTATAGAGCTCATGTTAAAAAAACAATTTTGTACGGTAAAAATGAAAATTATAGCTTTAGGTTGGGTGAAAGAGCTTTGTGCATGGGAAGATTTATTCAGATCCACTTTAATTGATTAAAATGTTGTTAAAAAAACGATAAGGTTAGAATTGCTGTAGAAAAAGGTTTTATATTTTTGTTTATAAATTACTCAGAAATAAAATAAGGAAACTTTTCAAAAGAATTCTTAGGAAGTTTTTTATAACAGAAAGGAAAATGTCATCTAACATATTAAAATAATATGATTAAGCTATTATAAGCTACTAAAATCATTTTAGAAATTAATAATTGGAGATAAAATATATAGGGAAATAAGATCAAAAGAAACAAAGTGGTATGTGATTATTGAGATAGAATCTGAATTCTTTATGTTTTATTATTAATATCTTGATAATATTTTATTATTTTTACAAGATATTTTGAAGATTGAGAAAAAGTGTTATCGGGACGATATTGAATACGAAGTATGAATGCACTATAATGGGTGAAAGATGGAGTATTTTGTGAACATAAATGTATTGAATGCATAAAGTCGAGAAGTGATATCCGTAAGGCGATTAAGCTTTTTTGCGGGGAGTATGGGGTGTATTTTCAAAATTTTGCATCAGATTGCTTGTGACATAAAGAGTATGGTTTATTTCTTAACAGAGTGATGGTATATTTTCATCTCGTTTTGAAGTTCTATAGCTTAAAGAAATCGTTTTTTATACAAAAACGAAATGAGTAGCATAAAATGAAGATGTTATTTTTTAATGTGGTTATTGAATAAGAAGTTTATGTTTTGGTAACGATTAAAAGGTCACAATGGAACGTGGAAATCTATTCTGGTTAGTGTGAAAATATTTCGCTTATTGAAGGAATTAAGACAATAACACATGGATATCGAGGAGTTTTTGTTGAATTTTTCCAATGAAGAGAATCTTGTTAGAGACTAAAGAAGTGAGCTAAATGAAGATGTTTGAAAAGACTGTTATTGCTGCATCTGTAATGGTTTTTGTTACAGCGGGCGTGGCATATGCACAAACGCCAAGCCGTTTAAATCAATTTGAAGCGTGGGGAGCCTATTCTTATAAATCGCCCAAAAATACGATTTGCTATGTGTTATCGGTACCTTTGAAGGCTCTTCCAACGACAGTTAATCATGGTGATAACTTTTTCTTGGTTACCAAGCGTTCTCATTCACCTATTTCGTTTGAACCGCAGTTTATGGCTGGTTATACCCTTCAAGAAGGGTCGAGAGTGACAGTGACCATTGGAGGTAAGGACTTTGATTTTTTCACGAAAGATTCCTCAGCTTGGTTGGCTTCATCAGAGCTAGAAAAGCAGCTTGTTTCTGCTATGCGTGCTGGAAGCAATATGACAGTGAAAGCGATATCAAAACGAGGAACGCATACCACTTATACTTATTCCTTAAAAGGGGTCACTGCTGCATTAAATGCAGCTCAAAAGTGCCATTAAGGTTTCGATAATTTCTAGAATAGTGATGTGAATTGGAAAGCAATGGCCATTTCCTATGACCTTAGACCAGTTGGTTCATGTTTTGCGCGAGAAACAGATAATGTGGTCGTGAAGGAGAGTTCTAAGCTCTCTTTAATTGGTTTGTCGCAAGATGAGATGGTGCAGGCTTTAAAGACAGTTGGTGTACCAGAGCATCAAACGCGTATGCGTGTGCGTCAGCTTTGGCATTGGCTTTATGTGCGTGGCGTTTCAAATTTTGATGAGATGCTGAATATTTCTAAAGCAATGCAAGAAACACTTAAGTGTCATTTCTCCATTGCGCGCCCAGAAATTGTTGGAGAACAAATATCAAAAGATGGTACGCGTAAATGGCTCTTACGTTTTCCTGCACGTGGAGCTGGAAGGCCTGTTGAAATTGAAACGGTTTATATCCCTGAAGAAGGACGTGGTACTTTATGTCTTTCATCGCAAGTAGGGTGTACGTTAACTTGCTCTTTTTGCCATACGGGAACGCAGATGCTTGTTCGCAATCTGACTGCGGAAGAAATTTTGGCACAATTATTGGTTGCACGTGATTGTTTGGGTGATTTTCCTGATAAAAATACCCCTGATGGGGCAATAGTTCCCATTGAAGGTCGCAAAATTACCAATATTGTTATGATGGGGATGGGAGAACCTCTTTATAATTTTGAAGCTGTTAAAAAAGCTTTATTGATTGCTTCTGATGGCGATGGGCTTTCTTTATCAAAACGTCGGATTACGCTTTCAACCAGTGGGGTTGTTCCTGGAATTATCCGAACCGGAGAAGAAATTGGTGTTATGTTGGCGATTTCACTCCATGCAGTACACGATACATTAAGGGATATGCTTGTTCCCATTAATAAAAAATATCCGCTTGCTTTACTAATGGAGGCTTGCCGTAATTATCCTGGTCTTTCCAATGCAAAACGAATCACTTTTGAATATGTTATGCTGAAAGATATCAATGATAGTTTAGATGATGCTAAGCGATTGATTAAGTTATTGAAAGGGATTCCTGCTAAGATCAATTTAATCCCTTTTAATCCGTGGCCAGGCAGCAATTATCAGTGTTCTGATTGGGAGAAAATCGAGCGTTTTGCTGATGTCGTTAATCAAGCGGGCTATGCTTCTCCTATTCGGATACCGCGTGGACGCGATATTTTAGCGGCATGTGGACAACTTAAATCAGCTTCAGAGCGTTTACGGAAATCTGAACGTTTGCGACTTGAAAATGCCATTGGTCATTAGTTAATGCAACTTTCTGCGATATTAAAGCCTATGCTTTTTTTCAGTAAATCAGCATATAATAGCATGTGTGAGACAGAGATTAAGATGGATCAGTGCTAGACGAACAGTTTCAGCTTTTATATGCTAAATGGGGGAAATATTGTATATAACAGTCTGTTTGCGTAATCTCTAAAATGAGGAGGGAACCTCATTTAGAGGGAATATGAAGTCTTAAGGGTCTTAACTAATTTCCATATTACTATCATACCTTTTAATTCTATTTTATGACTTTTAAAAGCATCTACGGTAATGTCTTTTAAAAAGTGGAGATTGTATATTGCCTCACTCTTTTGTTTATTACGTTCTTTAAAAAGATTTCGCTTCACACACGAAAACTCCCGATTCGCTTATAACGTACAAGGGAAAGATATTGTTTGATTCAAAATAAACAGGTTTAAAATGAGAGAATCCTACAATATTTGAGTTCTCATTTAAATTAAAAACGATAAATTACATTTATAAATCAATTTTTGTAACTATAAGGAGATGGAGAGCAAAGATGGTAAAAGTACCAGCAATAAGCCAGTCGAGAAAGCGAATATAAAGAGGATTTTTCTTGAGAATTTTGGTAAGTTTATGCGCTGTAAAAACGATAGAAATTGTAATGGGAAAAGAAATAGGAATATAAGAGAGTCCTAAAAAGAGTAGCTTTTGTGTTGCCATAGGATCATCCGCATTGATAAATTGTGGTAAGAATGTCGCGTTAAAGAGTATAACTTTAGGATTTAAAAGATTGATTCCAATACCAGCAAGATAGTTACGTTTAGCGCTTTGAGATTTAGAAGATGTCTGTTCGAAGGAAAAAGTTGGATTTCTCCGTAACGCTTGAAAGGAAAACCATAAAAGATAAAAGGCGCCAGCAATTTTTAGAAAAATAAAAGTGTGTGGCGCAGCAAAAAT
The DNA here is from genome assembly GCF_042194195.1 of Bartonella sp. MR30HLJHH. Classification (NCBI taxonomy): domain Bacteria; kingdom Pseudomonadati; phylum Pseudomonadota; class Alphaproteobacteria; order Hyphomicrobiales; family Bartonellaceae; genus Bartonella; species Bartonella sp. MR30HLJHH. Next base: position 137,816 of record NZ_JBHIMO010000001.1, read on the forward strand.
AAGCGCTGATAAGCCAAGTGCTACAGCGGTAACCTGAATGGCAAACCCTGTTGCACTACCCAAGGTGCACATAATTCCAGCTTTTTTGCTTTGTGTAATGGTTCGTCCTACAGAAAGCATCATATCAGGCCCTGGAATAAGTGCTAAAATCAACGATGCTAAAGCAAATTGTACAACAATAGACCACTCCGGTAGAAATGACACGTAAATCTCCTTTTATTTTTAAGCAGTATTCATTATTTACACTCTAAAGCGTTTTTATTTACGTTTTTTGCGTCTTTTTAATGTTGCTTAAAGAGAATTTGTTTTTATATTTATTGCATTGTTTTGATTTCTAGGTAGAAATAAATGAGCAGCTCATATAGAACTTTGAAATGAAGAAGTGGCAAAATATTAGAAAAGTTGTTTTGGCTTATTCAGGGGGATTGGATACGTCCATTATTCTCAAATGGTTGCAAAGTACGCTAGGCGTTGAAGTTGTAACTTTTACAGCGGATTTGGGGCAGGGGGAAGAGCTAGAATTTGCTCGTCGTAAAGCTGAAATGTTAGGTGTTAAAGAAATCTATATTGAAGATTTGCGCGAAGAATTTGTGCGTGATTTTGTTTTTCCGATGTTTCGAGCCAATACCGTTTATGAGGGAACTTATCTTTTAGGAACATCAATTGCACGCCCGCTTATTTCAAAACGCCTTATTGAAATTGCTAAGGAAACAGGAGCAGATGCAATTGCTCATGGGGCAACGGGCAAAGGCAATGATCAGGTACGCTTTGAGCTTTCCGCTTATGCTCTTAACCCTGATATAAAGATTATTGCTCCATGGCGTGATTGGGATTTTAAGAGTCGGACAGATCTGTTTGAATTTGCTCGTATACATCAAATTCCTGTAGAAAAGGATAAGCAAGGCGAAGCACCTTTTTCAGTGGATGCAAATTTATTGCATTCTTCATCAGAAGGAAAGATTTTAGAAGATCCAGCACTTCCTGCTCCTGAATATGTCCATATGCGTACTCTTTCGGTGGAAGATGCTCCAGATCAAGCAACCAGAATCACTCTTGGCTTTAAAAAAGGTGATGCTGTTTCAATCAATGGAAAAAAATTATCTCCTGCAACTTTACTTGCAGAATTAAATCATTATGGGCGCGATAATGGTATTGGTCGGTTAGATTTGGTAGAAAATCGCTTTGTGGGTATGAAATCGCGGGGTATTTATGAAACACCAGGGGGGACCATTCTTTTAACGGCTCACAGAGCTATAGAATCTTTAACGCTAGATCGTGGTGCAGTTCATTTGAAAGATGAATTGATGCCACGTTATGCAGAACTCATTTATTATGGATTTTGGTTTTCGCCGGAACGTAAAATGCTGCAAGCAGCTATTGATTTATCTCAAGAACATGTTGAAGGTGAAGTCACGTTAAAACTCTATAAAGGAAACGTGATTGTTGAAGGGCGCCAAAGTAAAAAATCACTTTATTCGAGTGAGTTGGTAACTTTCGAGGATGATCAAGGTACTTATGATCAAAGAGATGCAACTGGTTTTATTAAATTAAATGCTTTACGTTTGCGTACATTAGCAATGCGTCATCAAGGTGACAAAAAAAGAAATAGAAAATTACGGTGACAATTGTAAAGTAGGGGGAGTGCTTTTGTATCAAATGCCTAACTTAAGCATTTTTATCTGTTGGTTTTTGCAGTCCTTTCATTCAATGTTAGAGGCTTCGCTTTTGTACTAAATCAGTGTAATAAGCAAAATTCATGATAATAATAGCAATGAAGGCTCTTATAATCAAAACAAGTCAATTTTGCTTTATAATATTGAATGTTTTTGATTTTTATCAGAATAAAATATGTTTATAGCAAGGGCAGTTTTTGTATTGTGACTTAAGAGTATAAAGAAATTTTCATCTTTTTGCTTGCTATTATTGACGAATAAATTCAAGAACCATACACCCTATTTTGAAAGAGTGTAATTTTTAGGACAAATAATGATGCGTGATCAGTGTGATACCCTTAACCTTACGCCTGAATTAAAAGATGCGGCTTCTCAATCGAGAACTTGGCCATTTGAAGAAGCACGTAAGATTATCAAACGGTATGAAAAGACGGGTTATCCAGACAGTGTGATATTTGAAACAGGTTATGGACCTTCTGGTTTACCGCATATTGGTACTTTTGGGGAAGTTGCACGTACAACCATGGTGCGTCATGCATTTCATATTCTTACGGAGAATAAAGTAAAAACAAAATTGCTTTGTTTTTCTGATGATATGGATGGTTTGCGCAAGGTTCCTGAGAATGTGCCTGATCGCGAGAGGATGGAACATTATCTTGGTCAACCGTTGAGCCGTGTACCCGACCCTTTTGGAGATGACTATCCTTCTTTTGGGGCAGCAAATAATGCGCGGCTACGGGCTTTCCTTGATCGTTTTGGTTTTGATTATGAATTTGCAAGTGCTACGGATTATTACAGTTCCGGTCGTTTTGATGAAACACTTTTGAAAATCCTTGCCTGTTATGACAAGGTTATGGCAATTATTTTACCAACATTGGGTGCAGAGCGGCAAGCGACCTATTCGCTCTTTTTACCAATTTCTCCCTTTTCTGGAAAAGTATTACAGGTACCAATGATTGAGCGTAATGTTGAAAAAGGTACAGTCACTTATATTGAGCCAGAAACAGGAGAAACCATAGAAACAGAGGTTACGGGGGGCAAGGTTAAGTGTCAGTGGAAGGTGGATTGGGCAATGCGTTGGACAGCACTTGGCATTGATTATGAAATGGCAGGAAAAGACCTTATCGATTCCACAAATCTTTCTTCTAAAATTTGTAAAGTATTAGGTGGGAAGTCCCCAGAAGGATTCAACTATGAGCTCTTTTTAGATGAGAAAGGGCAGAAAATTTCCAAATCCAAGGGAAATGGCTTAACCATTGATGAATGGCTTACTTATGCCCCAACAGAGAGTTTAGGGCTTTATATGTTTTCAAAGCCTAAAACAGCAAAAAGGCTTTATTTTGATGTCATTCCTAAAGCGGTTGATGAATACTATGCGCATCTTTCAGCCTATGGTCGCCAAGAATGGAAAGAGCGGTTGAATAATCCTGTATGGCATATTCATAATGGTTGTCCTCCGCAGGTTGATTTGCCTGTTTCCTTTGCGATGCTTTTAAATTTGGTAAGTGCTTCAAATGCGGAGAATGCAGAAGTTCTTTGGGGTTTTATTTCTCGTTACGCTAAAGGAGCAAATGCACAAACTTATCCAGAACTTGATCAATTAGTGAAGTTTGCCATTAGATATTTTGATGTTTTTGTTAAACCAAACAAAAAATTCCGGCTCCCTGATGAAAGTGAACGCACAACATTAGCACAAATTGATGAAAAATTAGCTAATTTACCTGAAACTGTTGATGGCAATATGCTACAAAATATGCTTCTTGATGTTGCGCGGTTAACGGAACGCTATCAAGATCATAGCAAAAAAAGCCCTGAAGGTGGGCCTGGTGTTTCCAATGTTTTTTTTCAAATGTTGTATGAAGTCCTTCTGGGACAAGAGCGAGGTCCACGATGGGGATCATTCATAGCGCTTTATGGGATTAATGAAATGCGTGCACTGATTGCTGAAGCGCTTGCACGGCCGACGGAGGAATAATGGAAAAGAGAGTGCAGGAAGTAAAGCGACGCCGTACATTTGCAATTATTGCTCACCCAGATGCTGGGAAAACAACATTGACAGAAAAGCTTTTATTGTTTGGTGGTGCTATTCAACTTGCAGGAGAAGTAAAAGCCAAAAAAGATCGTATTCAAACCCGTTCTGATTGGATGAATATTGAGCGTGATCGTGGTATTTCCGTTGTAACTTCGGTGATGACGTTTGAATATGAAAATCATATTTTTAATCTCCTAGATACTCCAGGACATGAGGACTTTGCGGACGATACCTATCGCACACTCACAGCTGTTGATAGTGCTGTCATGGTTTTGGATGCGGCACGGGGAATTGAGCCTAGAACATTAAAATTGTTTGAAGTGTGTCGGATGCGGGATATTCCTATTGTTACGTTTATCAATAAAATGGATCGTGAGGCACGTGATCCTATAGAGCTTTTAGATGAAATTGAAGAAAAGCTTGCTCTTGATACTGCGCCTATAACATGGCCAATTGGTACGGGTAAAGATTTTGTTGGTACCTATGACCTTCATCATAATCGGTTTCGTCAAAAAGATGATGAGATAACACAGCGGATAGTTTCAAATCCCAGAGAGGTTGTCCATTTACTTCCTGAATATCAACGTTCAACTTTTATTGAAGGGGTAGAACTCGCTCAAAGTGTTTGCAAGAATTTTGATCTTCAAGCTTTCCGTGAAGGTCATATGACTCCGGTTTATTTTGGTTCAGCTTTGCGAAATTTTGGTGTTCGTGATTTGATCAATGCGCTTATTAATTTTGGTCAAAGTCCTCGTGACCAAAGTGCAGATCAGCGCAATGTCACAGCCATGGAACCTAAAATGACGGGATTTGTTTTTAAAATTCAAGCGAATATGGATCCTAATCATCGTGATCGTATTGCATTTTTTCGGGTATGTTCGGGAACACTTGAACGTGGTATGAAGACAAAGTTGGTTCGAACAGGAAAACCAATGACACTTTCGGCTCCACAATTTTTCTTTGCGCGTTCACGCCAAATTGCTGATCAAGCCTATGCCGGTGATATCGTAGGGATTCCTAATCATGGAACATTGCGTATTGGTGATACTTTGACTGAAGGAGAAGATATCCTTTTTAAGGGAGTACCAAATTTTGCACCAGAGATTTTGCGTCGTGTTTGTTTGGGCGATCCAATGAAAGCAAAAAAGCTCAAAGAAGCTTTGCAACAAATGGCTGAAGAAGGGGTTGTACAATTGTTTATTCCTGATGATGGGTCGCCTTCTCTCATTGGTGTTATTGGTGCTTTGCAAATTGATGTTTTAAAAGAACGATTAAAAATAGAATATTCTTTGCCAGTGAATTTTGAGTCTGCGCGTTTTAATTTATGTCGTTGGATTTCAGCGCAGAGCAAAGATGAGTTGCAAAAGTTTCTCAGCAATCACCGCTCTGCTATTGCGTATGATTTAGAAGGTGATCCAGTTTTTTTAGCGGAGAACCATTTTTCATTGAATTATGAGGCAGAAAGAGCTCCTAAAATAAAATTTTCTGCTTTTAAAGATTACCAAGTACGCTCTTAAAATAAAGAAAAATATTTTCTACAATAATTTGATTTATAATGATAATTTATCGTTTTTTATGTTGGGTGAAAGATCTGAATATTGTAAGTTTCTTATATTGAAACAATCAAAATCATTTGTTTGCATGTCATAAGTAGGATTGATGTGTGCGTAAAACACTTGAAGCAAGAAATACAAAGCCTCTTATAAACCTTCTCTATAACCAAGAGTTTTCAAAATATTGGGTGAGGGTAAAAATGATAATAGTGGTTTGTTGCGTACAGAAGTTTACGTTATACTACTCATTTATATTATTTATGGGACGACATTACGAGGTAAGCTCAAGTACAATGAAAGATGTCTCTTTAAAAACAAACATATAAAATTGCAACATAATGATATTTTTGGGCATTCTATTTTGCATAAGGGATGTAATCCTAGCAAAATAGAGGCTTGCACGATAAACTTTTGCAAAACTCTCTCCATCAAAGTAATTTATTTTCGCTGTGAAAGGTGGAGATATTATTATTTTTTTCTGAAAATGATGGAGTATGTAAGGGATATTTTCAGATTGCACTGTATAAAGAATACGGGAAATTTATTTATTATATTCAAAGAGCTAAAATGCATTGGTATCCCTAGCACCTTTTAAAACTTTAATATTTATTTTTATATTACCTATTTGAGTTAGAAAATAAACTTTAGCCAATTCTACGTTGAAAATATCAGAAAAATTTTATATATTTTTTCACGATGACGTAAGACATATAATTTATTTCAATATTTTTTAGATCTAAAATAAAAAATCTGCTGTATAAATATAGCTTTTCAGTTTTTCCTTGTATAAATATTGTATACAGTCAAAATAATACAAATAATCAATAAGCTGAAATTTGTTATCCCAAATATGAGATCATATGACCTATAAACCGCGTGTCTTTTCTATTTCTCCGGGAACTGCTTTTTTGCCTCACTTTGTTGATGCACTACTCTCTGGTAGCCTTATTGATAATTTCGCTTCCAGTGGAGATATTCAAACTGCCCTTGCCGATAGCCTTATTTATGTTCCGACACGTCGTGCTGCTCGCGCTTTGCGTTTAGCCTTTGTTGAAAGAAGTGACACACAATCAACATTCTTGCCAACCATTCGTGCTCTAGGAGATGTAGACGAAGACAGTTTCCTTTTTGTGGAAAATCATACCAGCACTCTCGATCCGCCTATTGGAGAAAGCGAACGTCTTTTACTTTTAGCACGCCTTATTCGTCCATGGCGTGAAAATTTACCTGCGCATCTGCGTGCCATGTTTGGCACAGAAGATGTGCTTATTCCGGCTCATAGTGCTGATGCGATTTGGCTTGCGCAAGATTTAGCACACTTGATGGACGAAATTGAAACAGAAGGAGCAGACTGGTCAAAACTTAAAAATATTGCACCTGATATAGTCGCTGAATGGTGGCAAATAACGCTCGATTTCTTGACTATTGTTACTCAAAATTGGCCAAAAATCTTGACAGAAAGACAACGAAGTAATCCCGCTGAATGGCGTAATCAAGCACTCACAATGCATGCAGAGACTTTACGACGTATGCCGCCTGATAAACCGGTCATTGCAGCTGGTGTGTCAGGTTCTATGCCCGCAGTTTCTCACCTTTTAAAGGTTATAGCTTCTCTGCCAAAAGGGGCTGTTGTTCTTCCTGGCCTTGATCTTCATATGGATGAAGAACAATGGAATGCACTAAGCACAAGCCATAAAGAAAAAACAGCTTGTGATTTTTTTGATCTTGCAGAAAATGTTTTTAGCCATCCTCAATATCATTTAAAAAAACTTCTAACTCTCATGGAGTGTCAACGTCATCATGTTTGCGAAATTGGCCAACAAAGTATAACAAAGAAAAGACGAATGGCTCTTTTATCAGAAGCACTCCGACCAGCTTCTACAACAGATAAATGGATACAAATTGTCCGTGATGATTATGAAAATCTTTGTGCAGATTGGTCATTTATTGAAGCTATAAATGAACGTGAAGAAGCTCTCGCTATAGCTATTACCTTACGCAAAGCTATTGAAGAACCCCAAAAAACTGCGGCCCTTATTACAAATGACCGTAATTTAGCACGCCGTGTTGCTGTGGAATTACAGAGATTTGGAATTGAAGCAAATGATTCAGGCGGAATACCACTTGCACAAACATTACCTGTAACTCTCTTACGACTTATCTTAGAAAATGTGTTGCAACCCGATGATCCCATTGCTTTTCTTTCTCTTCTTAAACATCCACTGACAACACTCCAACAAAACCGTCATCGTTTACGCGAAATGGCAGAAAATTTTGAACTTTTTATTCTTCGAGGGAATACAGGGCGCATCAATCTTTGCGAATGTGATCAATTTCTTGAAAAATGGATTGAAACATACTTTCATAATAGTTCTGAAATCAACGCTCTTGATCAGCAGAAATGTGAAGAAGCACGTTTTCTTTGTCATCTTTTGAGGAAAGCTGTTGAACCTTTAACATCTCTTATGAAAAAAGAGAAAGAATGCACCATCACCGAAGCTGCGATAGCAACTGTTGAGGTTTTTGAAAATTTCGGTCGCAATGAAGATAATTCTCTTGCACATCTTTATCAACATGAAGCAGGACAAGCCCTATCAAAATTTTTACGTGAATTGGTCAGTGATCAATCAGGATTAACATTTCATCTTTGCGAATGGCCCGCTATGTTTTCTGCCATAATAGCAACCCGTTCTGTCACACCTTCGCCTGGAGGACATCCACGTTTATTCATCTGGGGTACTTTGGAATCACGTTTGCAAACAGTTGATACAGTGGTCATCGGCGGTCTTAATGAAGGGTCATGGCCGATATCAACCCGAAATGATGCTTTTTTATCGCGACCGATGAAAATGATGTTAACTCTGGAGCCACCAGAGCAGCGTATTGGTCTTTCCGCGCATGATTTTCAATGGGCGATGGGAATGGATAAAGTGGTGATGAGTCGCGCATTGCGCGTTAATCATACCCCCTCCATTCCTTCTCGCTGGCTACAACGCATGGAAACAGTTGTAGGAAAACAGGTTTGGAAAAAAATCCGTGAACGAGGTGAAATACTACGCCATTGGACAAAGATGCTTGATCATACAAGCATAACTTCTGAGGTGGAACGTCCTTGCCCTGCTCCACCTCTTGATATACGCCCGCGTCATTTTTCAGTCACTGAAATAGAAACATTGCGATATGATCCTTATGCTATTTATGCTAAAAAAATCTTACGACTCAAACCACTTAAAGAACTTATTCATGATCCTGGCGCTTCAGAACGTGGAACACTTTATCACGCTATTCTTGCAGCCTTTTGCACACAAATAAAAAATCCAAATGCTGCAAATGCACTCAATGTGCTGCTTTCTATTGGACGTAAAGAGTTTGATAAATTCAATTTTCCACCCGATATTGAAGTAATTTGGTGGAATAGTTTTGAAAATCTTGCTCCACGCCTTATTCAATGGGAACAAAGTTTAGGACTGCGAGAGCGATATTCGGAAGTGGTATCACAAAAAATCCCTATAGGAACAACAGGGGTAACCCTTTCAGGACGTGCTGATCGTCTTGATGTTTTGCCAGATAAAACAGTTGAAATTCTAGATTTCAAAACCGGTACCCCTCCTTCATCAAAACAAGTTCGTGAATTATTATTTCCGCAATTGGCTTTAGAAACAGCTTTACTCATACAAGGGGGATTCCCAGATTTTCAAGATTTTACTCCCTCAAATTTATTTTACATTCCCCTTAACAAAAAAGGTGAAATTAAATCCCAATCAATTCTTTTAAAGAAAAAAGACGGAAAAATTCACCTAAGTGCTGTTAATCTTGGTGAAAATGCATGGGAAAATCTTATCGCACTCATAACTTATTATCAAAATCCACAACAAGGCTATCTCTCATATGCTGTCCCCATGTCAAAAAGATATGAAGGTGACTACGACCATTTGGCTCGGTTGTGGGAATGGTCAAGTGGTTTTCATAAAGAAGAGTAATCATGACGATTTTTTCTATTCCTGAAGCCGCTCTTGATGCACAAGCAACGGCAACACATCCCCAAAAAAACGTGTGGGTTTCTGCAAATGCTGGATCTGGAAAAACCCATGTTTTAAGTGAACGTGTTATCCGTTTGCTTTTAAACGGTACGCCTCCAGCACGTATTTTATGCCTTACTTATACAAGAGCTGCTGCTGCTGTTATGCAATCACGAATTTTTCGCACGCTTTCCAGTTGGAATGAACTCGATGATGCACAGCTGCAGGAAACCTTAACACGGTTTGAAAAAAAACCTGTTAATGCGCAAAAACTAACTTATGCACGACAACTCTTCGCGCGTGCCCTCGAAACGCCTGGTGGCTTAAAAATCCAAACGATTCATGCTTTTTGTGAATCTCTCTTGCATCAATTCATGTTAGAAGCCAATATTGCAGGGCATTTTGAACTTCCCGATGATATCAGTCGAAAAAAATTACTACAAGAATCTCGTCGCCAACTTTTAGCTCGTCGTGATGTACAGCCTGCTTTGCAACAGTTATTTAAAGTTATTAGCGAACATACTTTTAATCAATTGCTCTATGAAGCAACGGAAAAGCAACATAAATTATCTGATTTTTTATCTTCTCTTCTATCTGAAAATGGAGAAGAAAAATTGCGTGCACTTTTTAACTTAGCGCCAGATGAAACAAACCAATGTCTATTGGAACAAATTAAACAGACAGCGCGCCTTCCTCTTTATGCTCTTAACCATTGTGAAACCAATGGTAGTCAAAGCTGCAAGGATATGGTGGAAAAACTTTCCCAATTAGAAAAGGTGCATGATGAGACAAATATTCTCAATATCATTTCTGATATTTATTTTACAATAAAAGGTGAGCCACGTAAGTTTTCACATTTATCTCGTAAAAAGTCAGACCAAATTTGGCCTTTTATTCAACAAATGCTTGAAGATAAACAAAGCAAGCTTTCTATTCTTTTAGAGAAATATCAATGTGCAAAAGTTGCTACTCTCAATATAGCTGCTTTTCAGTTATGTGCTGTTTATCTCAAAATCTACACGAATCTAAAAAAGGCTAATGGCTTCTTAGACTTTGACGATCTTATTGAGCGTACACTTCATTTATTACAGCGTAAAGGTGCAAGCCAATGGGTGCATTATAAACTTGATCGCGGTCTTGATCACATTCTACTTGATGAAGCACAAGACACTAATCCTGAGCAATGGCAAATTATTCAACTGTTGGCACAAGAGTTTTTCTCAGGTTATAGCCAACGAACAAATATACGGACTCTTTTTGCTGTTGGAGATGAAAAGCAATCTATTTATTCTTTTCAAGGCGCAGCTCCAGAAAATTTTGCTGAAAATGGACGAATCATTCAAAAAAAAGTGCAGCAAACAAATCAGCAATTTGAAAAAATACAACTGCATTACTCTTTTCGCTCTACAGCGGATGTTCTTAAAAGCGTTGATATTGTTTTTGAAACACCAGAAAACTACAAAGGACTTTCGGCAGAAAATACAAAAACGGTGCATGAAGCTATTCGTGTTCATAGTCCCGGTGAAGTTGTTATATGGGATGCTATTTCCCAAGAGACGAGTGAATTTCCTCATGATTGGCATTTAAGCGTTGATCATTTAGATACCCCTGAAGTTCGTTTAGCAGAAAAAATTGCTGAAACTATTGCCAACTGGTTACAAAAAGGTGAAATGCTTCCAGCAAAAGGACGCTTAATACGTGCAAGTGATATTATGATCTTGGTTCGTAAACGTGATCAATTTGTCTCAGCTCTTTCTCGTGCTTTTAAACACCGCAATATTCCCGTAGCAGGGGCTGATCGTTTACAGCTTACCAAACATATTAGTATCCGTGATTTAATGGCGCTTGCGCGTTTTATTTTGCAGCCACAAGATGATCTTTCTCTTGCTTGTGTTTTAAAAAGCCCCCTTTTTGCTCTTAGTGAAGAGGAACTCTATCAGCTTGCTGCACACCGCACCGGCTCTCTTTGGCAAAGCTTATTTACGCACGCATCATCGCAGGCATCTTTTAAAGATGCTTTTGAAAAGCTAAACCATTATCGCGCTTTAGTGGATAAAATACCGGTTTTCGAGTTTTATAGCCATATTTTGAATAACGATAAGGGAAGACAAAAAATTCTGTCTCGTTTAGGATCTGAAGCAAATGATGTGCTCGATGCTTTTATGGATTATACGCTTACTATTCAAAAAACAGGATTACCAGGATTACAAGCTTTTTTAGAAACATTAAGTGCAAGCGAACCAGAAATTAAACGTGAATTTGAACAAAACAATGAAGAAATCCGCATCATGACTGTTCATGCTGCAAAAGGACTAGAGGCTGCTATTGTGTTTTTAGTCGATCCTGGTAGTGCGATTTGGCATCCTCAGCATGCGCCTCATTTGCTTAAAGTTCCTTTAAACAATGCAAAATGGAACGGAAAACAAGCCTTTATTTGGTGCCCCAATGAAAAGTTTGATACAAAACTCTCTAAACAAGCAATTTCACACTTAAAAGAGCGTGCAGAAGAAGAATATAGGCGCCTTCTTTATGTAGGAATGACACGCGCTGAAGATCGCTTGTTTATTTGTGGATATAAAGGACAGAAAACGCCATCTCATACATGGTTACAACTGGTAAAAAAAGCCCTCGAACCGCATGCTCTTGCTATAAAAGATTCTGCGGAAGATATTGCAGCTTGGCGTTATTGTATTACACCTCCTTCTTCTGCTTCTATAAACCCAAAAGTCCCTTGCGCTGAATGCCAAACCTTACCACCTTTGCCTGCTTTTTTCTCCCATAAAATACCAGAAGAACCAGTGCTACCAAAACCGTTAAAACCCTCAGTCGCGAGCCTTTCCATTGAAGCTGATACAGAGCTGTCCTCAAGTCCAAAACAGCTTACCATCTCCCCTGTTTTAGGAGAAACAAACACTAACAGAGCTTTTTCCATTGAATATGGTAATATCGTTCACCGATTATTACAATATTTACCCGATTACCCCCCACAAAAACGTCGAGACTATGCTCGAAACTATCTCAATATTAAAGCCTCTCATTGGTATGAGAGCCAAAGAGAAGATGCTCTTCGCCATGTTTGGAAAATATTAGATCATGTTTACCTCAAGCCCCTTTTTTCTGAGCATTCACGTGCTGAGGTCTCCTTAATGGGTATTGTAAAAATTCGTGGAAAAGAACACGCAATTTCTGGTCAAATTGACCGTCTCTACATCACGCAAAACAGCATCATCTTTGCCGATTTTAAAACAGGAACCCCGCCAGAAAATGAAGCTGCTATTGCTTCCCATCACTGGTTGCAAATGGCTCTTTACCGAAAATTGTTGCAAGCTATTCATCCCGATAAAGACATCCAAGCTCTGCTTATCTACAGTAAAGAAGCCAAAATTTTTAAGCTTTCTTCAGAAAAACTCGAAGCATTTCTTAGTGAAGTTGCCTGATAAGTTATTCCTTTCCTTCAAAGTATCCTTACACTTTTTTACTTTCATAAAATCGCCCAAACAAATACAATGCACAATCTCTGGTGTAAAAAAGTTCTTTAATAATTTATCTTTGCAATAACTTGATATGAATTGTTATCATACCAATCTATAAAGAGTGAATATAAAGGATAAATCAATGACGTGTATAAAAGTTGATAAGGACAATTTCGAAAGTGAAGTTCTAACCTCTTCCACCCCTGTTGTGGTTGATTTTTGGGCAGAATGGTGTGGTCCTTGCAAAATGATTGCTCCAATTTTGGATGAAATTTCAATGGAAATGCAAAATCAAGTTAAAATTGCTAAGGTAAATATTGATGAAAATCCAGAACTGGCTACCCAATACGGAGTACGTTCTATCCCTACATTATTAATGTTTAAAAATGGAAATATTTCATCGAATATGGTTGGCGCTACCTCTAAAGGACGTCTTTCTGAATGGATAAAAGATGGGCTTAGTTAATTCCACATATAATCACTATAAAGGAGAGAAGCTTTGTCTCTCCTTTTGATTTTTTTAACATTCTTTTTTGCATTATATTATAATAAAAAGATAATAAAATCAAAGTGTTAAATGAATTTAAGAATTCGTACTTTTATGCATGATTCAATTGACTATTTTTTATAAAAAATTGCCCTGTATGAAGAATATAGGCAATTCTTTCCTTATATGCGCGTTAAAAATATTGGGTGAATGATAATTTCATAAAGGTATTTTCTTCTTGAATAAGACTATAGAGATAGATAGTGCTTTCAACACATAAAAAGGCAATATCAATCTAGAAATAAGGAGATTTTTGTTTGGAGTCCTTAGCAATCATGAAAGGAGATTTTAAGAAAAAACTTTGCAAATTACTTTTCTGAAGTTCACAATTTTTAAGCAGAAAGAAGCAAGCAATTCACTACAGGCTATATAATGCTCTTCTAAAGGGTTACCACTTCAATTTAAAATTCTCTTACACTATTCTCTAGAATCAAAAGACTTTTTTTGAAGCCTTTACTAAAAGTATGAAAGGCAAAAAACATTCTCTAAAATAAATTGATAAATTCCTATAAATTAACGGATGTCCTTTGCAATTTATGTCATTGTTATATAAAAGAACCAGTATTTCATCTCATCTTCATAGTTGATACATCCATGAGGAACTTCTCTATGTTGTTCATCATCTCAAATTTCGGTACGTATTGAGGTATTATCAATTAAAAAATGATGATGTTCATGCTCATGTCGATGTTTTTTTAAAATGTACGAATTGCAAAAGACTGTTGCAAACGTTCAATGGCATGTTGTGCTGATCTGAGTGTTACATGACGCCCATGTTCTTTATAGTGTAAGGTGAGTGCAAAAGTGGCGAGCTCTAAAAGAGCTGTATTTCTTTCTGGCCATTCAACAAGTAAAATATTTTTCTCACGAGCTTCATGAAGCCCTAATTCATCAATTTCTTCTGCCATAGAAAGGCGGTAAAGATCAGCATGAATAATTTCAAATTGTGGAAGTTGATAGCTTTGCACAAGAGTAAAAGTAGGGCTTGGAACATCCATAGTGTTATCATTCGCAAGTGTTTGAATGATTGTACGTGCAATAGTTGATTTTCCAGTTCCAAGATCTCCTTGCAACGTTACAAGATCCCCCGGCTTTAAAGAAAGGGTTAAATGTTGTGCAAAAAGCTTTGTTGCCTCTTCATTTTCAAGAAAAAAACTAAAATTCATTAAGAGTTCCATGAAATGGATGAAAAATTTTTGTTATAATAAAGATTGAAATTAAAAAATCTTATCTCCTTTGGGAAGTGGGAAAAAACATTTAACTGTTGTTCCTTTTCCAGAACCGGTAAGAATCTCAACATGTCCACCGTGTAGTTCAACGAAACTCTTCACAAGGGAAAGGCCAAGACCCGCTCCTGCACGCCCGCCATGGTGTGAATGAGAAGAAAAACGTTTAAAAATACGATCAAGGACGTCTTTTGGAATATCAGAGCCTTCATTGTGAACGCTAAAGACAATATTATCATCTTGTTCATCGACGCAAAATTCAATAGTGCTCGCTTCCGTTGCAAAATTAATAGCATTACTCAGCACATTCACAAAAATTTGATGCAAGCGTTTTTCGTCAGCAGAAATGGAATTTAAGGAAGGAGAAATTTGTTGTAAAAGCGTAATATGGCGTCCATTAAGGCGATCTTCTATACGTGTTACTGCTTGTATCATAGCATCTGCAATATTAACCGATTTTATGTCCAACTCCATAATGCCTGCATCAAGGGTAGCAAGATCAAGAATATCGTTAACAATATTTAAAAGAGTTCCTGATTCTGAATGAATATGCCCAAGATATTCTTGTTGACGTTTATTGATAGAGCCGAAAATTTGATCACGTAAAATATCCGAAAATCCAATAATATTGGTGAGAGGTGTACGCAATTCATAGGAAACATGTTGAACAAATTCATTACGCAAACGATCAGCACTTTCTAATGCTTCATTTCTTTCTTGAAGAGCACGCGCAACATGGACAGTGTCCGTAACATTCACAAAAGTAAGCATCGTTTGTCCATCGGGAAGAGGGACCAGAGTATAGTCAATAATCATATCATTTTTAAGATCTATACGACCTGAATATGTTTCACGTTTTTCAGCAAAACCGGTAATGAATTTGGTAAATTGATCCCATTCTTGTCCTAAGGTTAAGGCTGAACAATGGCTTTGTAACTGTGTAATATGGGTCCCTTCTACCAGTAAATTATAAGGAAGCGACCACAATTTCGACAAGGCAGGATTCGATAAACGAAGGCGCCCATCAGTACCAAAAACAACCACGCCTTCGGAAAGTTTATCAAGTGTTTCACCTTGTATTTTAATAAGTGTATTATAACGGCGTTCAAGATCAATTTTTTCTGTAAGGTTTTCGTAAAGCCAAGTGACACCTCCTTGTGGATGAGGGTTCGAGATAACACGCACCGTACGCCCATCTGGAAGATTCCAAATTTGTTGGTTCGATTCTGTTTGTCGATAGGCTTTAAAAAGTTCTTCTTTCCACGCGCGCCAATCGGGGTGTTCAGCAATGAGCCCTTTTTCACGTAAACGTTCAAGAAATAATGTATGGCTTGGTTCACTTTCTAAAAAGGAAGTCTCCAACGGCCATAAAATTTTAAAAGCATGATTACAGAATTTTAATTTTTGGTTTGTATCAAAAATAGCTACAGCTGTTGAAATTTGGTCAAGTGTTTCACAATGGCTTTGAAGAACATAACTTAATTCATGAGCAAGATTTTCATATGCGCTGTCATCACGCGCAAAAGCTGCCATCCCTTCGGCTGTTGTAATACGTGTGAGATGAAAACGATGTCGTTCTCCATCAATAACTGTGTGAACATGTTCTTGAAAAATTGTTTCTGTTTCATCTGTTTTGCGTTGTGTATTTTCATTGAAAAGATCCCCCACTTCATCACTGTCTTCACGAAAATCTGTCATTTCTCTAAAGGCGCGATTGATAAAACAAACTTTTCCTTCACAATCTTTTATCCATACGGGCTCTTGAATAAGATCAAGAAGATTACGCTGCATTCTCAGTTCAGTAAGAAGGCGGGCGATATCTTTCTGTAAACGAGCATTTTCACTCTGTTGTTTTGAGATATCTTGAAAACGAGCAATAGCGACTGTTCCTGCGATGACTCCTGTAACTTGCAGCAATACATTGTTTGTGGTGGTGATAGAAAGATCAAAAGGGTGACATTTACAACGTAGTTGAGTCAATGCATAATCAAGTTCTCGCAGAGAATTTTCTTCAACCCAGAGCTCAAAACGCTGAAAATCTTTCTGGTCGATTCCTATTTTTTGCAATGCAGAAAGGGCACCAACGACACGGGGTAGGGTTGTTGGATTTTCCCAAATAAGAAGGAATTGCTCGGTTTCTTCTAGAAGCCATTCATAATATTTAAGTTTTTCAGAAAAATTTGCCTGAATTATATTCAAAGGCTTCTGTGCAGTTTTTTTTGCACGCATAATAACAGCTAGGCACGTGAGAAGTGAAGCACAAGAAATTCCTCCACATAGCGCTAAAAGCAGCCATGGACCATCTAGTAAAATGAAGAAAAATGGTAAATAACCTTCCAGTGGCTGAGCAACAGCGCATGTTGGAGAAAAAAAGAAAAAAAGGCAAAATATATACGCATAGATTCGAATCATTTTTTGAGCTTGTTCTTTGGGGTTATAGTCACCAAAGCTGCGCACGACATCTTTCCCTTTTTTAACCCAAGGAAATGTTTAGTAACGGTAATGGTTTGGTTTATAAGGTCCTTGTGGTGTGACTCCAATATAAGCGGCTTGTTCTTCTGATAAAACACTTAATTTTATTCCTAACCGATCAAGATGTAGACGTGCAACTTTTTCATCAAGATGTTTAGGCAAAACAGTGACTTCATTTGTATAGTGTTCTGCACGGGTAAAAAGTTCAATTTGCGCTAAAACTTGATTAGTAAATGAGGCTGACATGACAAAAGAAGGATGCCCAGTCGCATTCCCGAGGTTTAACAAACGCCCTTCAGAGAGCAAAATGATGCGTTTTCCATCGGGAAAGGTGATCATATCAACTTGTGGTTTAATATTTGTCCATGGCAAATTTCTAAGGGCTGCGACTTGGATTTCGTTATCAAAATGACCAATATTTCCAAGAATACACATATCCTTTACTTGTCGCATATGGTCTAAACGAACAACATCTTTATTGCCTGTTGTCGTGATGATAATATCAGCACTGGAAGCAGCATCATCCAAATTAACAACTTCATAACCATCCATAGCTGCTTGAAGAGCGCAAATAGGATCAATTTCTGTTACTTTAACACGAGCCCCAGCACCAGAAAGAGATGCTGTTGAACCTTTTCCTACGTCACCATAACCACAAACAATGGCAGTTTTACCAGCGATCATCACGTCTGTTCCACGTCGAATACCATCGACCAATGATTCTTTACATCCATATTTATTATCAAACTTTGATTTAGTGACGCTATCATTGACATTAATAGCAGGAAAAGGCAAAAGCCCTTCTTTTTGTAACTGATAAAGACGGTTTACACCTGTTGTGGTTTCTTCGCTTACACCTTTAATTGCTGCGCGCTGTCGTGTAAAAAATCCTGGCGTTGCATCCATACGCTTTTGTATTTGTTTGAAAAAAATTTCTTCTTCTTCTGTTTTGGGATGCGATAGGATATCTTTATTTTGTTCTGCACGACTTCCTATTAAAATATAGTTTGTGGCGTCAGCTCCATCATCTAAAATAAGATTGGAAGGATTACCATCTGGCCATTGGAAAATTGCATCTATATAAGTCCAATATTCTTCCAATGTTTCACCCTTAACGGCGAATACAGGAATACCAGTTGCGGCGATAGCTGCTGCTGCATGGTCTTGCGTAGAAAAAATATTGCTAGAGCTCCACCGTATATCGGCGCCAATCGCTTTTAATGTTTCAATTAAAACAGCTGTTTGAATTGTCATGTGCAATGAGCCAGAAATACGCGCTCCGCGCAAAGGTTGATTAGAGGAAAACTCCTTACGACAAGCCATCAAACCAGGCATCTCAGTTTCAGCAATATCAAGTTCTTTACGACCATAAGCGGCAAGTGCAATATCTTTGACAACAAAATCTTGAGCTGCCATTCTTTATTCCTTTAAAATAAGTTTTTCCAAGACGGTAGGAGAAATTAAAAAAAAATGCAAGACAAGAAGAGGACTTCTTTATGTGAAAAAGCTCTTTTAAAATCTCCAGAGAGAATACCTTTTAAATAATAAAAATTGAGCATTGCTTCACAGTTTTTATATCGATTTTTTATGGGATAATATCGAAAGTAGTATACTTGTATTCTACTCGCTTATGCGGTTGTTGAAAAAGGAAGTATTACCTTACTTTAATCTCATTATTAAGCTTTCTACCAAAATAATATAATGCAAAGCCATAGGTTATCATATTTATGAATAGGCAATTCAGAATCGGTTCTTTAGGATTCCAATGTTGCATCTGCTCTTGGATAAAGACAGTTTATAGGGAGTGCTTTTCTCCTATTTTCAACGATTTTTATCAAAATACTATAGATATACGATTAAACATTTTTTGTGATACTGAATAGAGCATTAAAAATGCAAAGACATTACTCTATTGAGCACTCTGATTTTAAAACCGCTAACAACGAGCTATAAATTATAAATCAAATAATTAACTCATTTCTGGAAAAATTTATTCTAGACAAATAAGTTTTGCGAAAATTGACCATGTGGACGAAATCGCCAAAGATAACTTGGCAAGAATGCAGCCATTGCTCTGGGGGTAATTCCCACACCTTCTAGAGTATATCCATTCTCTATAGCCTCTTTAGAAACAATGTTATCCATTTGCAAAAAACGTATTTGATTGGCTGTTACGAGTGTTGGTACAAAAGGAAATTTACCGATAGTTCCCAAAATTCCTCCAATCAATAGACCAGCAGAAAGGGGCATGGATAGGATTGTTTTTTTACGGTGAATAATTTTGAGTATATTTTCAAGAGTATTTTGAAAGGTGATAATCTGGGGACCACCAAGATCATAATTTTTTCCCCAAGCAACCTGTCCATCTAAAGCGCGCGCGATAAACTCAGCAACGTCACCAACATACACGGGTTGCAATTTGCTTTGCCCACCCCCAAAAAGAGGCATAATTGGTAAAAAACGTGATAAATCTGCTAAGGTGTTAAAGAAACAATCTTCTGGTCCAAAGATAACGGATGGACGGATAATAATTGCTTGAGGATGCTTGTTATGAATGATTTGTTCACCCATAAACTTAACACGTGCATAAAGACATGAAGCATTCTCGTTAGCTACAAGTGTTGACATATAGATGAGTGGAATAGCAGCTTGTGCTGTTAATTCAGCAACATTGTAAGCACCATCAATTTGTGTGTTTTTAAAATTCGATTGATTTGCTTGTTTTAAGCTACCAGGTAAAAACACTGCCGCATCAGCTCCAAGCAACGCGCGTGCAACAGAGGCACGATGCTTGATATCCGTTTTAAGCATTTGGGTTTGTCCTACTTCTCCTATTTGGAGCATGTAATAAGCTTTTTGTGGATAACGAACAGCGATACGAACGCGATATCCCCGCTTAGTCAAAGTTTCAACGACATGTCGTCCTACAAAACCAGATCCGCCAAAAACAGTAATAAGTTTAGGATGTTGATAAAGTGCACAATCAAGTTGCATGATTAAAAAGTCTATCTTTCAAAGCTTTAAAATAATCAATTTCTAGCATGGAGGTGTTTTATTGTCACGTAAAATATCGCCCGCAAGATAAAGGGAACCACTAATAAGGACAATTGCCTCTTTATATTCGGCTCTAATCTTATGCAAAGCATCTTGTAGATGTGCTTGTGGAGTAGCAAAGATTCCTGCTTTTTGCGCTGATTCAGCTAATTTTATTGGAGAGATACTGGCATTATTGTTAATCAGCGGTATCGTATATATTTTATCGACAAGGTTCGCTAAGGAACGAAAATAACCGACAGCATCTTTGGTATTGAGCATGCCAGCAATCATAATAATGGGACGATCTGTTTTTTTTCTCCATTGTGTAAGTTCTGCCGCAATAACTTTTCCAGCAGCAGGATTGTGACCACCGTCTAACCATAAATCAATATTAGGAGACAGTTGATCAACCAAATGTCCTTGGATAAGATGTTGCATCCGTGCGGGCCAATAGATATTTTTCAAAGCGTCATTTATGGTTTGTTCTGAAAGTTGAAAACCTGCTTGACAAACTGCTTCAAGAGATGCGCCAGCATTGGCAACTTGGTGGTTTCCAATAAGGTTAGGAAGTGAAAGATCCATGAGACCTTGATTGTTTTGAAAAACCATACGTCCATGTTCTTTATAACTTTGATAATCTTGATCAAATAGAGAATAAGGTGCTTTATTTTTATCGGCAAGGGGTATTAAAGTAGCAAGAGTTTCTTCATAATTTTGCTTCCCGATGACTACTGGAACATTTGGTTTGATAATTCCCCCCTTTTGAAAAGCGATTTGAGCAATTGTGTTTCCAAGAAAGTTCTCATGATCATAATCAATGGGCATAATAAGCGATACAGCTGGTTTGTTAATGACATTGGTAGCATCAAAACGCCCTCCCAACCCAACTTCTAAAATGACAACATCAGCTGGATGTGTACTAAACAGCATAAAGGCAGCGGCTGTAAAAATTTCAAAAATAGTAATCGGCTCTTGACGATTTACTTTTATAATTTCACGGATTGTCTCAGCCAATTGGTTTTCTGTAACAAGTTGACCACCTCCTTTTTGACCTAACCGGCAGCGTTCATTCCAGTTGACGAGATGAGGTGAGCTATAGACATGAACGCAGTATCCTGCACTTTCTAAAAGAGCACGGCAAATCGCTGAGGCAGATCCTTTGCCATTTGTTCCAGCGATGTGAATAACAGGGGCAAGTTTTAAATGTGGATTACCAAGACGCTCTAAAAGGTGAATAATACGCTCTAAAGAAAGATCAAATTTTTTCGGATAATTTTTTAGTAAATCATCCACCACCCTTTGTATCTGGTTTTGTTGCATAAATTTAAGCCGCTTTTGTCGTAGAAAGCGATGTTTGAGAGTCTGTTGGGGATGGATCGGAAGGGTCAAAAACAGCAGGGCGTTTCATCATCAAACGTAAAAGACGCGCAATTGTTGTTTTCATTTCTAAACGTGATACAACCATATCAATCATACCATGTTCGAGCAGATATTCACTACTTTGAAAACCTTCTGGTAGGGTTTCGCGTATAGTTTGTTGAATCACACGTGGACCAGCAAAACCAATCATAGCGCCAGGTTCAGCAATGTGAATATCACCAAGCATGGCGTAAGAAGCAGTAACACCACCGGTGGTTGGATTAGTCAGCACAACAATATAGGGAAGTTTTGCTTCTTTCAACATTTCAATCGCTACGGTTGTACGAGGCATTTGCATCAACGAGAGTGTTCCTTCTTGCATGCGTGCGCCACCAGAAGCAGAAAAAAGAACTAACGGGCGCCTTTCGGCAATGGCAGTATCAAAAGCTTTAATAATGGCTTCTCCTGAAGCCATACCGAGTGATCCACCCATAAAGGCGAAATCTTGAACGGTCGCAATGATTGGTAAGCCTTCAATCGTACCACGTGCACTTAAAATATTGTCATCAACACCAAGTTTAGAACGATAATCTTTTAACCGGTCAATATAGCGTTTTTCGTCACGAAATTTTAAAGGATCTGTTACAACTTTTGGATTTTCAAGAGCTGTATAAACACCACCATCAAAAAAATGCATAAGACGATTTTTAGCGCTGATACGCATATGATGGCCAGAATTGGGAGCTACAAATTGATTAGCTTCCAGATCTTTATGGAAGATCATTTCACCACTGGTAGGATCTTTAATCCATAGATTTTCTGGAATTTCACGGCGCCCCAATATAGAGTTAATTTTAGGACGAACATAATTTGTAATCCAGTTCATCTTTATAACCTTCCTTTAAATATTACACATCTTTCGCATGATTTGAAAGAATATGAACCCAAGCAGTCAAATTTGCTTTACCGGTAGAACAAAGGAGTCTATTTAATACTTTTATCAGTGTACGTATAGCTTGTTTTTTAATTTTAATTTTTCCAATATCATAACAATCATATCTATGAAGAGTATACCCTATAACAAATTTCTCATAAGTTTAAGAACTTACATGTTTTTATTTTTTACTTTGGTATTAAAATTCACTCCTTGCGATGGTTAACAAACCCCTTATTTTTTAATAAAAATGAATATCCAATTAATCATTTGTATCAACGGTTTTGAAGAAAAGAAACCTTATAATATAAGGCGTTAATAAGGCTAAAATAATCCATTTAAGATAATGCACATGATAACACCATATTAGCGAAACGCTAACATCAGAGCAAGATTTTTTTCAAAAGGTTTCTTTAAAGCGCGCGCTTTTCACAATTAAAATAGAATACCCTTAAAATAGAATACCCTCAAAAATGCTATTATATTACTCATTCATGTGCTTGTTTTACAAAGACATTTTTCAATAATTTCCAAAACTCTCTTATGACGGTTCTCAGAAGAGCATATACTCTTCATGAATGGTATAAAATACATTATGCTCTTCATTTTACTGAAATAGAAGGTACAAATCGATATCATCATACTCTTTTCCAGTTTTAATGTGACGATAATGTTTGCATTGAGAGGATTCATAAAAGGTATTTCACGCCTTTTTGAAAGTACCTTTATCCACACACCACCTCCGTTTATGACATATTAACAAACGATTTCAATTAATCCAATATGAATAGGATTAAAATGAGAAAGCCTCATGATATTTAGGTTTTTCACTCATGTTGTGAAACAATAAATTATCGTTATAAATCAATATATTACTTTAATAAAAGATAAAGCATAAAATTTTATATTATGCTTTTTGGGCTGGCAAGTTTTATTAGCCTTAAAGTCAAGTAACATTATTTTTGTGTAATGCGTGCCATGGTCTTTTGGGAAAGCATTTTGTGTAAATATGTCATAAAGGCGGCTGCAAAAAGCGGTGTTGCTAAATTAAGAATTGGAATCGAAACAAAAAGCGCTATCAATAATCCTGCACTAAAAACCGTTGTGTAATGAGTATGTAAAAAAGCACGTGCATCTTGTTCTGTTCGAAAACGATAAGCAGCAAACAAGAAATATTCATGACCAAGCAAATAACCATTAATAACATAAAAAGCGATTAAATTAATACCTGGTATGAAGAATAAAATAAAAGCAGTTCCATTACCAAGAAGGCTTAAAATAACAAATTTAAAGGAAATGATAAGAGAACGCTGAAACGGCAAAGCTTGTCCAATAGGCTCGTTTGGGTAATCCTCTTTTTCAATGATTTCAGCAACAGAGTCAATGAAAAAACCACCAATCATAGCTGCGATTGGTGCAATCAAAAAAGCCAACAAAAGAGCCAAACCAAGATTAAAAATGATAAGCATGCTAAA
The DNA here is from genome assembly GCF_042194195.1 of Bartonella sp. MR30HLJHH. NCBI lineage: Bacteria > Pseudomonadati > Pseudomonadota > Alphaproteobacteria > Hyphomicrobiales > Bartonellaceae > Bartonella > Bartonella sp. MR30HLJHH. The sequence continues at coordinate 161,615 of NZ_JBHIMO010000001.1, forward strand.
ACCAATCCATCCCGCCCAACTAGGGAGTCCAGGAAAAAACTGAGCAATCCAAGGCCAAAAGTAAGACATAAAAAGTTGGTGCACACATAACCATAAAATGGCGAGAATGAAAAAAGTAATCCCCAATGCTTTCAGTATCATAATACTATATTGCGAGGTCAGAAGACGTTGTAAAGCACGATAGGCAGCAGTAAAAATCATAAATTAATAAACTAAGGAAAGAAGCAAAAAAAACAAGAAATATATTTAAAGAATGTACGGTGTAGTTTTTTCTTTTTTGAATTACAAGATTTCTTTTCAAGAACATTATAAAAAATGACCAAGGTTTCTTTGTTTAAAAGAAAGTTTGAATTTTAAAAATCAAGAAGAATTTAAAAAGCAGCTGTTGTAGAAGAAATTTTTAATATTTTTGTATAGAGTGTAGGTTATTGCATTTATATGTGAAAAATTAAGGAATAAGAACTAGTTGGGAGGAAAGTTGTTGACTTCTATTTATTCAGTAGAGTTGTCTAATTTCGTTTATCTACGTGCTTAATTGTTTTGCACAATTCCTGATACTCTGTACTTTTATACTATTTGGCGGCATGCTTTTGCCTCTCGCTTTTATTCAAAACATATTGAGTTCAATGGAATAGGAGTAACGTAGTAGCTTGTAGATATTCTGATTTGGGCAACAGAATGATTAATATGATAGAAGTGGAAAAAATAAGCTTAGGCGATTGACTGTCCATATCCCATGGAAGGGTAATTTCTTGAGAAGAAGCCAAAGAGTGGGAGGCACCACTGATAATTAAAAATGATGAGATTTTGAATTTTAAAAGCTATAAGTGCAATGAAGTAAGAACTCATTGAAGCACTTTTCATACAAGTGGTGCACTGTATCAAATAATTTTTAGATAATAACACCACTAAGTTATGGAGGGAATTGGTCATTTTCAACTTGAATAAGAATCCAAAATATAGAAATATTCTTTAATTTCAAAGCCTCTATTCAACATCAAAAGATTATTTACTTGAACATTATAGGTGAGACCAACTGTATGGATACAAAGCTTTCGATAAAGGAATAAAATGCTTCTCATGAAACACCACAATGTGAGGATATTATGGATCGAATTCTAGTCTTTGTGGTCTTTGTATACTAGAGAGAGGACACACAGATTTAATTTTAAAGACTGATCACTGAGGAAAATAATAAAAGAATCAGTTTCATAAACTTATAGACAGGGGTGCAATGAATTTTGTCTACACTCTTTATAAGCGTCAGTGTGAGATATTCTTCAAATTGCATTGAGATGTTATAATACATTGATTTATACATTATTTTTCATGGTGAATAAGAGCTCCAAATAAAGCTGTCATATTTTCTCATTAGCTGCTCTCATCATGAAACAATCAAAATCATTTATTTGCACACCATAAATAGGACCAATATGGGGATAAAAACATTGAAGAAAGAAAATGCTTTTATAAATTTTATCCAGTGCAAGAGCTTTCTCAAAATTGATGGTAGGCAAAGTGAATAATAGCTTATTTTTTATAAGCTGGGGAGACAGTGGTGAAATAGATCCTACTTTTTATGAAGGCTATGGGTAAAATGGAATTTTTTAAAGAAATATTTCCCAACGCTCGTCACACCCATTTCCCAACAGTGCCTGTGAATGGTATAAGGGTAAAGCTCTCGTGAATAATATAAAACTTATAGGGCACCACTATCTTTACGCTTAATAAAAGAGCACGGCGGGCACCATCATTCTCTCAGTATTGCTCGACAGCCCTTTGTTCTTGAGACGGTCCGTTATAAGCGTTTTTAGTTTTTTCTTAAACGTTTTGTATTCATACGGCTATCCTTGTTTGCAACGTGCAAGAAAATGGTTTTTATTGATTCAACATGAGAGAGATTTGAAATGAGAGAATCTTACGATATTCGGGATTCTAATTTAATATGAACAACGCTAGATTATCATTATAAATCAAAATATTGTATACTAATCGAGATAGATAGACACCTATTGTTAGTTCTATTTTATAAGGTGTTTTAATATCAACGCGTTTGAAGAGTTATTATTTGAAATGGGGTATATTTTCCTCATTAGGAGTAAGTGTCTGGGGGGCAAAAAATGATACAATCATGTTTGCTAATTTTTGCGCTACGTGTTGTTTACTCATATGGGGCCATTGTTCAACTTTTTCCCTACTCACGAGATAAACTTGGTTTGTATCAGCACCCATGACACTTGTACCATCTAGTTGAAGAGAAATATCATTAGCAAGAATGAAATCAGCTCCTTTTTCAACACATTTTTTTTGCGCATTGGCAATGATATCACATGTTTCAGCAGCAAAACCAATGACCAATGAGGGGCGATTTGGAGCGTGTCCAATCGTTGCTAAAATGTCAGGATTTTCGGCCATATGAAGGGATAGTGGTATTTTATGAGCATCCTTTTTAATTTTGTGTAAAGACTGTGTTTGACTGCGCCAATCACAAACAGCGGCAACGAAAATGGCACCATCAGCAGGCAATGCGGTTTGAACGGCTTGTAACATCTGTTGTGCTGTTTCAACATGAATGGTTTTTACTTCTTGTGGGTCTTCAAGATTAACAGGTCCACAAATAAGTGTTACTTTTGCACCCAAATGCGCAAGAGCAGTTGCGATGGCATGACCTTGTTTACCTGAAGACCGATTAGCAAGATAACGCACCGGATCAATTGGTTCATGGGTAGGGCCAGAGGTAACGATGAAATGGCGGTCAGAGAGAGGTTTTTCATGCACATTCAAAAGAGCCTCTATGGTAGCGACAATCGTTAAAGGTTCGCTCATGCGCCCATATCCTATCTCGTCACGTTCAGCCATATTTCCGATTTCTGGCCCAATGATACGAACGCCATCTGCGCGCAATTGTGCAACATTGCGAATAGTGGCTGGATGCGCCCACATGGACGGATTCATAGCGGGTGCAATTAAGAGTGGACAGCGTGCCGCTAAAAGGACGCAATCAGCCAGATCATCTCCTATGCCATTGGCTATTTTTGCAATGCGATTGGCTGTAGCAGGGGCTAAAATAATAAGGTCAGCATTACGTGCTAATCGGATATGTCCAATATCGTGTTCTTCTTCGCGTGAAAATAAATCAGTATATACAGTACCACCGCTTAAAGCTTCAGCAGCTAAAGGCGTAATAAATTTTTGCGCTGCTTTTGTCATCACAACTTTTAAGTGTGCTCCACGTTCTTGTAAACGGCGAATCAAATCAAGTGCTTTATAGGATGCAATACTTCCCCCAATAATAAGAAGGAGAGATTTTGATTTCAATGATTGCACTTCAACAGCACTAGTATGAGAGAGTTGTGTGGTGAGAGGAGTGGGATTGCTTAAAAGGCGTCGGACTTCTTCTTCCATAGAAATACCATTTTGCGCGGCACGTATGCGCAAAGCTTCTTTGGTTTCAGGAGACAGGTTACGAATAGTAATACTGGCCATAAAATACCTCCAAGAAATAAAATGATTTCAATGATTTCATCGTTGATATTTTTAGCATATTAAGGAAATTAGAAAAGATGAAAAAAGTAAAAAGTGAGACAAACGCAACAAAGCGCAATGATGAAAAGGCTATAACGACCATAACGGTTTCTACGACTTTGTTCGACAGCAAGTTGTTTGAGGGTGGCAGGAGAAAGATTAAAACCTGTTTTTCTCATTTGATTGAAATCTTCTTCTATCCGTTGGAAATTTTGAACCAATTGTGGTGTTTTGCGTGCCAGCGAAAGGAGAGCTTGCGCTCCTTCACTAAAGTCTTTTGCAACGCCTAAGGGTCCTAAATTTTTACTAATCCATTCTTTGACAACAGGTTCAGAAGCTTTCCACATATTAAAAGTGGGGTCTAATGTGCGGGCAACACCTTCCACGACAACCATCGTTTTTTGCAGTAATAAAAGTTCAGGCCGCGTTTGCATGTCAAATAATTCAGTGACTTCAAACAATAAAGTGAGCAATTTAGCCATGGAAATGCTTTGTGCTGATTGTCCGTGAATTGGTTCGCCAATAGCGCGGTTGGCTTGCGCAAAGCTTTCAATATTATGGTGTGAAGGAACATAACCTGCCTCAAAATGGGCACGTGCAACCCGATGGTAATCGCGAGTAATAAAGCCGTAAAGAATTTCAGCAAGGAAATGCTTTTCTTTTTTGCCAAGCCTTCCTGTAATGCCTAGATCAACAGCGACAATACATCCTTTTGCATCTACAAATAAATTACCAGGATGCATATCGGCGTGAAAAAAACCATCACGCAATGTATGACGAAGAAAAGATTGAATAAGCGTAATGGCAAGCGCCTGCAAATCAAATCCTGCTTCTTTGAGTTTGGAAGTTTCGGATATTCTAATACCATCAATCCATTCCATTGTGAGAACATTACGTCCTGTTCGTTCCCAGTTAATACGTGGAACCCGAAAGCCTGTATCATGTTGAATATTTTCAGCCATTTCAGATATAGCTGCTGCTTCTAACCGTAAATCCATTTCAAGGCGTGTTGTTTGTGCTAAAGTATCTACCACACGAACAGGACGAAGCCTTCGAGAGGCAGGGATATAGCGCTCTTGTAAGTGAGCAATGAGATAGAATCCCCTAAGATCTTTAGAAAAACGTGCTCTGATATTAGGACGAATAACTTTTACAGCACATTTTTTTTTATGACCAGTTTCATCACTGTATTCAGCTGGGTGAACTTGAGCAATAGAAGCGGCAGCAATGGGGGGATAAAAGTTTATGAATAAATCATCAATAGAGCGACCAAGAGAACTTTCAATTTGAGCAACAGCGGCAGTGCAAGAAAATGTTTGGACACGATCTTGTAGTTGTGACAAGTCTTCCGCAATATCACGCCCAACAATATCAGGTCTTGTGGCAAGAAATTGACCAAGTTTTATGTAAGAGGGTCCAAGCTTATTAATGGCATACGAAATATTTTCAGATCGCTGTTTTTTTTTCGTTTTGCGTCGTGCTAATGCACTTGCTATACGATGACATAGTGCTGGAAATCCTTGAAGATCATCATGAGGAAGAGCACTTAAAACACCTTCACGTGCTAAAACCCATCCTGCACGCATCAATTGAAAGTAAGGGGAAATTCGCACCATTTTAAATTTTCCAACCTGAATGCAGTGCTGCAATCGCACCGGTGAGATTGCGGTACGATACCCGCGAAAATCCCACATGCTTGATCATATAGGCAAAATCATCTTGCTTAGGAAATTTTCGGATAGATTCAACCAAATAACGATAAGCATCGCCATCATTTGCAATAAATTGACCCAGCTTAGGGATAGCATGGAAAGACCAAAGATCATAAATTTTATCCAGCAGAGGCATCTCGACATTTGAAAATTCTAAACATAAGAAACGTCCACCGGGCTTTAAAACACGAAAAGCTTCTCTAAGAGCTTGATCAATATGAGGAATATTGCGAATTCCAAAAGCAATAGTGTAAGCGTCAAAGCTTTGATTTTCAAAAGGTAGATTTTCTGCATTGGCTTCAACAAAATCAATCAGAGGGGCAAGACCATTTTTTTGTGCGCGTTTTTTGCCAATGTTGAGCATTGAGCCGTTAATATCAAGCACTGTAGCATGGGCTTTTTGGCGTGAAGCATTAAGAATACGAAAAGCAATATCACCTGTACCGCCAGCGACATCAAGAACTTTCCAATGAGAAAGTGCTGGTGGGGAAAGCCAAGCAATCATGGAATTTTTCCACACACGGTGTAACCCTAATGATAAGATATCATTCATCTTATCATAATTTTCAGCAACAGAATGAAACACACCATCCACCATGGATTGTTTTTGTGTTTCATCTACTCTTGTAAAACCAAAAGAGTGCTCCATGCCCCCCTTGGTTCCTACACGTTCTGTTTCAACTGCCATGTGTATGACCTTCCTTATTTTTCTTTTATCGTAAATGAAATAAAGAGGGAATGTTCAAATACGAAAAAAAACGTATAAAACTGCGACATTTACACAGCCAAAAAACAGAAGAGTACCTTTAGATATCAAGATTGGCAACGCTTAGGGCATTGTCTTGAATAAAAATACGTCTAGGTTCAACTTCATCACCCATGAGACGAGAAAAGAGTGAATCTGCATCGGTTGCATCATTAATTTTTACTTGTAAAAGAGAACGTGCATTAGGATCAAGCGTTGTTTCCCAAAGCTGTTCAGCATTCATTTCCCCAAGACCTTTATAACGTTGAAGAGTAATACCTTTTTTACCATTTGTAAAAATGCTATCTAAGAGGCTCATAGGACCAAAAATACGCTCTGTTTTATCTTTGCGACGTAAAAGAACAGGCGGATGATATATGTCGATAAAATTTTGGGAAATGCGATCAATTTGGCGTGCGTCAGTTGAATTTATAAGTCCCACATCAAGCGTAACAACATCTTTAACACCACGCAAAATACGCTCAAAACATAAGTTTCCATCTGCTGTATATTGTCCACTCCAACCTTGTTCCATATCATCAGCAATCAGATTAAGGCGGTGTGCTATAGTATCTGCTATTTTTTGCGCTTTTTCTTGTGTTGCAAAGACTTCAAGATTAAAAGCGCCAACAATTGCTGCTTGTTCAACAATATTACGGTCATAACGGGTATGAAGACCATCTAAAAGTTGACGTAATATACGAGCATCTTTAGCGAGTTGATACAAATCAGCTCCTGCACGAACTTCTCCCGTTGAAAGCTCAAGCGTTGTTTCTTCTAATCCAGTATCGATCAAGAATTCTTCAAATGCTGCTTCATTTTTAATATATTGGGAAGATTTTCCACGCGATACTTTATAAAGAGGAGGCTGAGCAATATAAAGATGTCCACGTTCAATCAACTCGGGCATTTGTCTAAAAAAGAAAGTGAGTAGCAGAGTACGAATATGGGCTCCATCAACGTCCGCATCTGTCATGATGATAATCTTATGATAACGTAATTTATCCGGTGAAAATTCATCTTTACCGATAGACGTTCCAAGAGCTGTAATAAGTGTTCCAATCATATCAGATGAAAGCATGCGGTCGAAACGTGCTCGTTCAACATTGAGAATTTTACCACGAAGGGGTAAAATTGCTTGATTTTGACGTGAGCGCCCACTTTTTGCTGAACCGCCAGCCGAATCCCCCTCGACAATAAAGATTTCTGATTTTGCAGGATCACGTTCTTGGCAATCGGCAAGCTTTCCTGGCAAAGAAGTGATATCAAGCGCCCCTTTTCGTCTTGTGAGTTCACGTGCTTTGCGTGCCGCTTCACGTGCCGTTGCAGCTTCTACCACTTTACTAATGAGAAGTTTTGCTTCATGAGGATGTTCTTCCAGCCATACTGAAAGACCTTCATTGACCAAACTTTCAACAATAGGGCGCACTTCAGAAGAGACTAACTTATCCTTTGTTTGTGAAGAAAATTTTGGATCAGGAACTTTGACAGAAAGAATAGCTGTTAATCCTTCACGGCAGTCATCACCGGTTAAGTTTACTTTTTCTTTTTTAGCAATACCTGAAGATTCAGCATAGCCATTAATTTGGCGCGTAAGGGCACTTCTAAAACCTATCAAATGAGTTCCACCGTCACGCTGAGGAATATTATTGGTAAAACACAAGACCTTCTCATGATAGGAATCATTCCACCATAGGGCAACATCAACGCTCATACCATCCTTTTCACTTGCAATGTAAATAGGATTATCAAGCAGGGCTTTTTTTGATTGATCAATATATTTGACAAACTCCGTTAATCCACCTTCATAATGTAATTCAACTGATTTAGTATCAGCATGACGCTCGTCAACAAGGAGAATATAAACGCCAGAATTTAGAAAGGCTAATTCCCGTAAACGGCGCTCCAAAGTTTCAAAATCAAACTCAACCATAGTAAAAGTTTCAGAACTTGGTAAAAATCTGATTTCTGTTCCACTTTCTCTATCGCAATCGCCAATAACTTTTAATGGAGCATCAGCCACTCCGTGGGTAAATGATATTTCATGAATTTTACCATTCCGTCTGATTTGCAATTTAAGCCAAACGGATAATGCATTCACAACAGAGACGCCAACACCGTGTAATCCACCTGAAACTTTATAAGAGTTTTGATCAAACTTTCCGCCGGCATGAAGCTGTGTCATAATAACTTCAGCTGCAGAAACACCCTCTGTTGGGTGGATATCTGTTGGAATCCCACGTCCATTATCACGAACAGAACAAGAACCATCAGCATGGAGTGTGACGTTTACAAGAGTAGCATGACCGGCTAAAGCTTCATCGATAGCATTGTCTACAACTTCATAGACCATATGGTGTAAACCCGATCCATCATCAGTATCACCAATATACATACCAGGACGTTTGCGTACAGCATCAAGACCTTTGAGGACTTTGATAGAAGAAGCGCCATAATCATCACTTTGTGCCGCTGAGGTTATTTCATCACTCATAAGTTAGTCCATTCCTGTGTTCAATTTACAATATTCTATCTGCTTTTTTAAAGCTTAATGTTCTGATCAGTTATTTATGGAATAACCACATTAAACATTTACCGTATATCAGAACTAGATTCAATATCTGTCGATATATAATGAAGAGAATGATGAAATGAGATTGTACTGTTATGTCGTAAAACTCCGTCATTTAGGGCGGTGATATGGTGATATAAGGAAAGTAAGCACTACCTTGATACATTAAGTATTTTTAAAGTGTGTGGTGAATATTCGGAGCAGGGTTTATTTGTATAACCTTTAGTTAAGTAAATTGCATGAGTGGATAGCCCCAAAGAATTAGTCGAGAGAAGCAGGACTGTCTAGACATCAACGCTAGTAGGAATCCTTTTCCTTTGAGGTGTGGGAATGAGGTCAATTAAGCTTTACAATAATGATGCTATTTATTTTGTTTATTTTTGCATATGCGTAATGTTTCAAAATTAGTTATACATTTTTGTGTTAGACTAACAAAGGTCTTACTTGTTTTATCCATAAATCAATTTTCAATTCTAATGCTGCCGTATATTTAAAACAAAGGTTACGAGCTCTCTAAGCAGCTCAAATTTTTATATATTAGATTGAGGCGAAAATATTGGGTATATTGGTTTGTGTCATCTTTAAAATGTGGAAAATATAAAGGCGTAAATGTAAAAACACGTTTCCACTATCGTTCTTTTATTCAGTTTTACAACTTTTAAAAACGTCTACGGCGATGTTTTTAAAGAATGGTGGTGATGACGCATTGTCTTACGCTTTTGTTTTTCTCATTCCTGTAATGGAGGTTACGTCCCTTATTTAAAACAAAGCCCCATTGCGCTGTTATTCACGCGCTTTTTTAAGAAACATCTCTCAATGTTCCTAAACTCATTTTACAACGATGTTTAAATAGTATAACGCACAATACCCTGTGAATACTACAAGATTCACGTCCCCTATCTTGCCCATATTGACAATAAGGTGCAAACCAGCAGCATCATTTTATTTTCCAGCTCTTAAATGTTGACGCAACCTTAATGTTGAGAAACCCCTCGGCATTTGAAGGGTATTTTTACTCTTTTCTTTAATAGTGTCTGTATACTCCCTCTGGTTGTGATACGCAAGAAAATGGTTTTGATATTTTGATAAAATGGAGTGTGCCACTAAAGTATATACAGCTTATTTCTTATATTTAAAAAATCAAATCGCCTTTCTCTCAAATTACTTTTTATAAATAGCAAGAATTTTATTTATTAAACGCCAGATATTTTGGTGAAGTGCGTTAGATAATAACTGAGAAGGGTTGCATCTTAGTTTTAAAAATGGGGGAGAGATTTTGAAAATAAAAAAATCTATATATATAAAACATCTTCAATTGCGTTTATGGTACTTTTTATTCAATAATCCATACAATATTTTTATTCGTATTTTATTTGTAGCAGGGGGGGTTCTATTTTCCTCTTACGCAGAAGCTGAAAGGTTGCCTTCTTTTTTTGATTCGCATGAACATTTGGTACAACCTGATACGACGGATATTCTTCGTTTGCGTTTTGTAACAACTTTTGATTTTCCTCCTTTTAATTTCCTTGATCAAACGGGGCATCTTGCAGGTTATAATATCGATTTATTGCGCGCTATTTGCTCAAAATTAAAATTAGAGAAGCTTTGTGAAGTAGAAGTAATTCCTTGGAAAGAGCTTATAGAACATGTTAAAAATGGTGGTGCAGAAGTCATTATTGCGGGTTTAAAAGAAACAAGTAAAACCCAGCAAGATCTTGTTTTTACAAAATCATATTTGCGCTTTCCAGCGCGATTTGTTGCTTCTCGACTTTTAGATCTCGATGAGCCAATAAGCGATCAATTGGTACATTTAACCAGTGGTGTTTTGTCTAAAAGTATTCACGAAAACCTCTTTCATCATTATTTTCCTAAAGCAAAATGGCAAGAATTTAAAAAGAGAGAAGAGCTCTATAAAGCATTACAAGAGCGTAAAATTGACCTTATTTTTGATGATGGATTTGCTTTATCGTTATGGTTCAAAAAACAAAAATCTGTCGATTGCTGCCATTTTGTTGGGGGGGCATATATGGCGCCACAGTTATTAGGACAAGGAATGCAGCTTGCTGTTGCAAAAAAGAATGAAAAATTGGTTGATGTACTCAATTATGCGCTGAAATCTCTAGAAGAGGATGGTAAACTTACAGAACTTTATTTGCGTTATTTTCCAATAAGTTTTTATTGATGAATAATTTTTTAGTTAAGAGCTGTTAATCTTTCTGCGCCTAATCGATAGGAAATAGCTTCTGCGAGATGATAGCGTGAAAGATTATCTGATCCGTCAAGATCAGCAATTGTGCGTGCAACTTTGAGAATGCGATGATAAGCGCGTGCAGAGAGGTGCATTTTTTCACTCACATCTCGTAAGAGTATGGTCGCACTTTTATCAGGAATGGCAATCTGTTCTATAATTTTGGCAGGGCAATCGCCATTGGTGCGAATATGATCAAACCCCATTGTTGCAAAACGTTTAGCTTGAATGGTACGGCATCGTGCGACGCGTTTGGCAACATCGCAGCTTTTTTCTGATTGTTCTGGTTGCATAAGGTCCATAGCTGTCAAAGCAGGGACATCAATCCGTAAATCAATTCGGTCAAGCAGAGGACCAGAAATACGGGACTGATAATCGATTTGGCAGCGTATTCCTTTAGCGCAAACATGGTCTTTTTCGCCTGCCATACCACAACGGCAAGGATTCATTGCGGCAATGAGTTGGAAGCGAGCAGGATAGCTAATATGGTGATTAGCGCGGGCGATAACCGATTCCCCACTTTCTAAGGGTTGACGAAGAGAATCAAGAACCTGCGGAGAAAATTCAGGCAATTCATCAAGGAATAACACACCATTATGGGCAAGAGAGACCTCTCCCGGTCGTCCTTTAAGTCCCCCACCAATCATTGCGGCCATGGAAGCAGAATGATGTGGGGAACGAAAGGGGCAATGAAGTGAAATGGTATTATGAACCGTTTCTCCTGTAATAGAAGCAATCAGAGAGACATCTAAAAGCTCACGGCTATCAAGAGGTGGCAAAATGGAAGGTAAGCGTTGCGCTAACATAGATTTCCCAGCACCAGGAGGTCCTACAAACAAAAGGTTATGGCGTCCAGCAGCACAAACTTCTAAGGCACGTTTGGCTGTTTTCTGTCCTTTGATTTCGCAAAGATCTGGGAGTTCAGTTTCGATAGTATATTGGCGTGGTTGTGGACGTTTTTGAATTTGGGTTCCTTTGAAATGGTTGACTATAGTGAGCAGAGTCTCTGGGGCAAGAATATTTATTTCTGCATTTGCCCAAGCAGCTTCAGGTCCACATTGGAAGGGACAAATCAGTCCTTTATCGAGTGATAAAGCTGTCATGGCAGCTGGTAAAACACCATTAACAGCGGTAAGTGAACCATCCAGTGATAATTCTCCCAAAATGATATAGTCTTGTGCTACTTCAGGAGGAAGGATTCCCATAGCAAGCATTAAGCCTACGGCGATTGGCAAATCATAATGCGAGCCCTCTTTAGGCAAATCAGCTGGTGCAAGATTAATCGTAATCCGTTTAGTAGGCATAGAAAGTCCACAAGCGTGGAGGGCTGCTTGCACACGTTCACGGCTTTCTGCAACTGCCTTATCAGCTAATCCAACAATAGCCATTCCTATTTTACCAGACGAAATCATAACCTGTACATCGACAGGGACTGCTTCTAGACCGCGAAAAGCAACAGTTGTAACACGTGCGATCATTTATTTATTTTCCCCTTTAGACTTTGTAGAGACAATCATACCTATGCATAAAAATCAAGAAGCATCTCTATGGTTTTTTTTATAGAGAGATCTATATACATAGGCAGTTTTTTAGCGTCCTCATGGAAAGTCATTTGTACAAATTTAACCATGATAGTATGGGACGCAATAAAACATTTATAATAAGCTAAATAAATATGTTAAGGAAAAAGAATGAGGCTGTTCGTGTTATACAACAGTGCAAAATTTTATGAAAATATAAGGGGAGGGTGACGTTATGTATCGCAGAGTGTTATTTGATGTGATAAAACGTGTAAAATGTGCAAAGTAATTACATTTACCTTTCTTATTTTTATATTATTTAAAGTATAGTAGATGCAAAGTGTATTATAAGGTATCTGATTTTATGGTATACCAAGCAAGAATTTTATTAAAATCAGGGACTGTGCGCTGTGTATTTATAGGCTTGTGTTTCGCTTTTGCTTTTCCACAGCCACTTGCTGCATTTGATTTTTTCGGCATACCTTTTTTTGGTCAAAAGAAAACAAATTCTCCTTCAAATTATGCCAAAAGTACAGAGAGATTTTATAAAGTTGATGTTGTTGCACCGCTAGGTGCGCCATTAGAAGGTATAAAAATAGTTAAATCTGTTTCTTCTCTTGTTGCGGATAAAGAGAAAGCATCCGCCAGTTCTTCTGGTTTGCTAGCCAAGGCGCGCTCAGATTATCGAGCAATTCTTTCTGCTCTTTATGCTGATGGACGCTACGGTGGTGTTATTAGTATTAAAATTAATGGCTTAGAAGTCGCTGATTTAAGTCCGGTAACTCAACTTCCAGCACAATCCAATATTGTTATTACAATTAATGCCGGTCCACAATATGTTTTTAGTATTGCAGATATTGATAAAGTAGCTCCGTTTGAAAAACGTAAAGCGCATAAAATACCCACAATTGAAGAATTGGGCTATAAAGTTGGGGCTATTGCTAAATCTGAAACCATTTTGAAAGCAGAAAAATGGGCGATAGAAGGATGGCGTCAACAAGGTTATGCTAAAGCTAAAATTATGAAAAGTGAGGTCGTGGCTGATCATGCTGCGTTGCGTGTTGAAGGACGGATTGTTGTTGATCTTGGACAAAAGGCTCATTATGGTCCTTTAAGTGTGCGTAATATAAGTAAGAAACCACGTGTAGATTCAGCTTATATCGCATGGATGACCGGATTGAAGCTAGGTCAGAAATACGATTCCGATGCGTTAGCTAAGGCGAATGAACGTCTTGCGCGCCTTGGTGTTTTTCGTGCTATCAATATACGTGAGGCTGACACCATTAATTTAGATGGCAGTTTACCGCTTGCACTTGTTGTACAAGAACGTAAACCGCGTCGTTTTGGTGTAGGTGGTAGCTATTCAACATTAGATGGTGCTGGTTTTGAAGCTTATTGGATGCATAACAATCTTTTTGGTCATGCAGAGGTTCTTAAAATTGAAACAAAAATAAGTGGTGTTGGTGGCAATAAAAAGCAATCGTATAATTTTAAAAATTTTGATTATCTTTTCGGTGGCACGTTTATAAAGCCTGGTGTATTTACGCCAGATACAGATCTTAGGTCAGAATTAAAAATACAACAAGATGTTCTAGAAAATTATACGACAAAAGCCATCAAAGGAAGATTAGGGATTACGCATATTTTCAATGGTAATCTATCGGGACAGGCTGCTGTAGAAGTTTCAAATGGTTATTCACGTGATATTTATTTTGGGAGCCGTAATTTTACAACAATAGGTTTCCCTAGTGGTTTGATTTACGATAGTCGTAATAATAAGCTTAATGCAACAAAAGGTTTATATGGTGAAGTTTTCATTGAGCCTTTTTATGAGATGCGTTTTAGCAACTTTGTTGCAAAAGTAACAGCAGAAGGTCGTTCTTACTGGGCGTTGGATGAAGGAGATCGTTTTGTTTTTGCTACGCGGGCAAAGCTTGGTACAATTCTTGGGAATGATACAGCACAAATCCCCGCGAATACGCTTTTTTTTGCTGGTGGTGGTGGCTCTGTTCGTGGTTATGCTTACCGTAATATTGGTATCAAAACAGAAAATGATGCGGTTGTTGGTGGGCGGGCGGTTGTTGAGGGATCGGCGGAATTGCGTGTTTCTTTAAATGATAAAATAGGGTTTGTCGGTTTTCTTGATGGAGGTTTAGTAGGGGAAAAGGCGAATTTTGATTTTTCTCAAAAAATTAAATGGGGAGCCGGTATAGGAGGTCGTTATATGACGGGTCTTGGTCCTTTACGCGTTGATTTAGCCTTTCCTTTAAAGAGAGAGAAGGGTGATCCTCGTATTGGTTTTTATGTGGGTATAGGGCAAGCATTTTAATGAAAAAAGGTGTACAGTTATCAGCTTTCTTCTTTGTATTGTTGTTTTTTGGGGTGGGTGGTTTTGTTTTTGCGCAAAGAGGAGATATTCTTCCCTCTAGTGAAATAAAAAAAGATGATCGCTCATGGTTTGTTTCTTTAATTGAACGAAAGCTTTCAGCGCCCAATCGTCAAGTTCGTTTATACAATATGCAAGGCACACTGTCTTCTCAAACATCAATTGATGTTATTACTGTCAGTGATAAAAAAGGGGTTTGGCTTAAAATTACCAATGCTAAAATGAATTGGAATCGTCTAGCGTTACTGAGAGGGCGGATGGATATTAACCAGCTTTCGGCAGAACAGGTTACATTTTTACGCAAACCGCAAGGCAATTCTTCTTTTGTTTCTTCCCTTGAGACGGGTAAGTTCTCTTTACCAAAATTGCCGCTTGCTCTTTCTATCAATACGCTTACAGCTCAACATGTGATATTTGAACAGAATCTTTTTGGTTTTTCTGCTGATATGTCCCTAAAAGGCAATTTCACTTTAGCTAGTGGTAATTTTGATGTCGATATAGCGGCGCATCGTTTAGATGCACCGGGTTCTTTTTCTGTTCTCACCAAGATATCTGATAGTAATCGTACAGCTCAAATTGATATTTCTGCTAACGAACCACAAAATGGTATTTTGGCGAATATTTTTAACATTGAACAACGTCCAGCACTAAATCTCGTCGTGAAAGGTGATGGTACTTTTGATGATTTGGTTATCAAACTTTCTTTAGAGTCTGATCATCATTCTATTTTAGATGGTAATGTTATTCTTGCAAGTGTTCCAGAAGGACACAGTTTTTCTACGAAATTAGAGGGAACACTGAGCCCTTTAATGCCTTCTCAATATCATAGTCTCTTCGAATCTGATATAACATTAAAAGCAAAGGCAAGAAGAACAAAAGAAGGTGTGACACACCTTGATCAGATGGTTATTCAGAGCAAAGCAATGAATGTTATAGCCAATGCTGAAATAACTGCCGATGGATTTTTGCGGCGGCTTTTTGTTGATGGTAAAATGGCTCTTGATAATGAACAGGAGTCTGTTCATTTACCTGTATCAGAAGTGCCAAAACCTGCCAATACTCTTGCTTTGAACATTGATTATGGTCGCGAAGGGCAACAATCTTGGAATGGGCGGTTGGTCGTAGGTCATTTAAGCAATAAAAATATTTATATTCGCGATGCAATTTTTGATATGGGAGGAGTAAGCGAAAATCTTGATAATGCAGCTTCTCGTCATGTTGGTGTTCAGGTTAAAGGGACGCTTCAAGGGGTTAAAAAAATTAAGGGAGCGTTAGTAGAAAATTTAAGCCAAGCGGTTCATGTGCATTTAGATACGGATATTGTTTCGAATAAACCAATTTTGATTCATGATCTGAGTGTTACGGCTCAGGGTTTTTCTTCTTGGTTAAAAGGGACAATGGAGAATTTTGTTTTTAAAGGCGACCTCGGTTTAAAAGCTCAAACATTAACTCCTTTGGAAGTGTTCAGTAAACAATCACTTTCTGGTAGTGCCGATATTAAAGCCAAAGGAACGATCAATTTATTGAGTGGCATTTTTGATCTCCAATTATCAGGAATGGCTGACGATATGAAAATAGGCGTGCAGTCTTTTGATCGTTTATTCAAAGGAAACATCACTCTTTCAGGTGGTGCTACTCGAAATACGAAGGGTTTCATTTTTCGTCATTTTAATTTGAAAAATCAATATACAAACATAAAGGCTAATGGTTATTTTTCAGATGAAAGCGCTAAAATGGATCTATCTGCTGAAATATCTGATTTGTCCAAATTAGATCCAAAGATAAGCGGTGCGCTTACAATTGAAAGTACGGCGAGAGGGCGCAATAGCCATATAAAACTAAATACACGTGCCCATATTGCTGAAGCATTAATCGTAGGGAAGAAACTTCAAAACACAACATTTAACATAGATGCACTTGTAGATAATACAGCACCAGTTACTGCTTTAACGGGGGTGGTAAAAGGTGAAGGGATTTTTGCTAAGAAACCTTTGCATTTATCGGCCTCTTTTAAAGATTCTCATAAAATTCGAAAACTTGAAAATATCGATATTAGAGGGGGAAGTGCAAAAATAACGGGTGCTCTTTCTCAACAACTTGGGGGTTTTTTGAAAGGAGCGCTGCATATTGATGCCGATGATATTTCCGTACTGTCAGCGTTATTTTTGCAGGATGGTAGTGGAGAAGTAAAAGGAGATTTTATTTTTGATGAACAAAATGGCAGACAAAAAACCAATGTGAAGGCGCATATTAACCATTTAAATTTTTCCAAGAATAAAATAAAAAAATTGGCAATAGATGCTGATATATTCGATCCTTTTGGCATGACACAGTTTGAAGGAGTTATCAATGCAGAACATATTCAAACACCTTTGATAATGGTCAATCGTTTAAATGCTCACGCCGATAGAAATAATGGACAAACGGTTTTTACTGTCCAAGCGATGTTGCATGATACTCTCAATGCACAGCTTTCTGGTCGTTTAATGGTTGAGGAACTTCCAGAAAGTATAAAACGAGAAGTGCAAATTGAAACTGTGGATCTAAAACAACACACTTTTCATGCAACATTGCTGAAACCATCTATAATTGCTTTTGATAAAGATGGAATGACAATCAATGAATTAGGAATTGCAATAAATGGAGGCAACATCATCTTAGCAGGGAATATTCAAGATACCCTGAATTTGCAACTTACAATGAATGCGCTTCCTGCTACTTTAGTCAATCTGTGGAAAGCCGATCTTGGAGCAGCAGGGAGTGTAACAGGGCATGTTATGATTCGTGGTCATTTAAAAAAACCTGATATAACTTACGATATAAAAGGTGAAGGACTGACAACCGTTGCTTTTCAAGATAAAAAAATTATGCCTTTTTCTCTTTCTGCTACGGGAAACACTGTAGATCAAAATCTTACTTTAAATGCAAATTTAACAGGAGAAGGAGTACAAGCACAAGCTCAGGGGCATGTATCTCTAGAGAAAAATAAGCTTGATCTTCATATTAATTTGCAAAATTTATCTGCACGTTTGGCAAATGGTTTTATTGCAGGACAAGCGCTTGATGGGACAATGATAGGCAAAGTTGATATTGGTGGAACAATGAAGGATCCATCTGCTCATTTTGAGCTTTCTAGTCAAAATTTAACCGCTATGACGTATAAAGGACCAATGTCAATCAATATAAATGCTCATGGTTCTTATAAAAAATCGACTTTTCATATTGAAAATATGATAGCTACTGGAGATAAAGGATTAGATCTTTCCATCCATGGGCCTGTATCTCTTAATGGTTCAGAGGCAAAATTAAACGTTAAAGGGATAATGCCTCTTGATTTTGTTAATCTCTTATTAGCCAAGCGTGGTGCACATATAACGGGTACAGCAAGAATTGATACAGTTCTTAATGGGGCGTTATCAAAGCCACAATTGGTAGGAAATATTTCTATAGGCGACGGTAGCTTTTTTGATTCACAAACAAATGTAGGGTTGAATAATATAACGCTTGAAGGCAAATTGAACGGTGATCATATCCTTATAGAGAAAGCTTCAGCTTCTTCGTTTGAGGGGGGGAGAATTTCTGCTTCAGGTCGTATCTCTAATGATCTAGAGACAGATTTGATATTTCATCTTGATAATGCCAATTATAATGATGGTTCTATGATTCTGGCAACATTATCAGGTGAGATGACAATGACAGGTCATTTTTTAAATGATCTTGTTCTTGGTGGTGATATCATCGTTGAAAAAGCTGAAGTTTTTGTTCCTGATAATTTTAAAAGTGCCAAGTTTCTTGATGTTAGAAATAAGAATTTAACTAAATCGATTCAAACAACACTTGAACGTGCTGATGTTAAGAACACGGACAAAAGCAAAAGCCGTATAGTTACACAAAAGTCTTCATCTGTTGTGCTATCAAATATGCGTATTACAGCACGCAATCAATTTTTTGTACGCGGAAAAGGGTTAGATGCTGAACTGGGAGGACTCATTAATCTAGCAGGTCCATTGAATGATGTGCATCCAGTTGGTGAATTTAGAATGATTCGTGGACGTTTTGATATTCTTTCGCAACGTCTTAATTTTGATCAAGGACAAGCGAGTTTTAGCGGTAATCTTAATCCTACGGTTTATTTTGTAACCAACAATAACAGTGGTGATATTCAAGTCACTGTAACTGTAAGTGGGACGATTGATAATCTTGATATTAATTTTTCTTCACAACCGAATTTGCCTCAGGATGAGATTTTGGCGCGTTTGATTTTTAATCGCTCTCTTAATGAATTATCACCATTTCAGATTGCTCAACTTGCAGCAGCAGCGGCTGATCTTGCAGGTGCTTCTAATACATCTTTGTTGAATACTTTACGAACTAAAATTGGGCTTGATGATCTTGATGTTATCGTTAATGAGAAGGGTAATACAGGCTTACGTATTGGACGCTACATACACAATAATATTTATTTGGGCTTTGAAGCAGGGTCCGATGGAACGACGAAAGGGACAATTAATTTAGATATTTCGCGTCATCTCAAAGCTAAAGGTGCCATAGGAAATGAACAAAATTCTAGTATTGGTCTCTTTTATGAAAGAGATTATTAAAGATTGAATTTAAAAAACAAATTCTTCGTTTTTTGTCTCTCATTTCTAAATCTGAGGAAGAAGACATAGGCTAAAAGTCCTATAAAAGAAGAAGATTTTTTTGAGGCGTGAAGAAATATATCTGAAATATTCGATTTTTGTTTATTGTTTTTTTTGCATATTGAAATCATAGCTTTATATAAGCACTAACGTTATGCATTTATAAACTTCTTCAAGAAGTTAAGGTATTGGAGGAATATCACTTTAGTTTCTAGATATAGAAAAAACAGCAAAGCTTGCTTTAAAGAAAGCTACAACAGTACAAAAGTTTTATAATAAATCCTCTCTTATTTTTTCAATGTTTTTCTTTTACGTTGAGTGTATCTACAATTTGCAGCACAACTTATAATTATCAGCTTATCCTGTTGTACCATAAAAGACTGACATTTGAGGTTTGGTGATATAAGGCATGTAAGCTTTTTTGACAAAGTATTTTGAAAGCACGTGGTGAATATTTAGAGTAAGCCTTGTATAAGTGAATCACATAAGTTGTTATCAAGTGGAACGAACTCAATAAAAATCTGGATTGTTTACAGATCAGATTGGGTAGAATCTTTGTCCTTTAAGATGTGTGGAGAAAAATTGTCAGTGCAGGGATAAACACGGATAAAGGTTGTATTAATACAGATTCATTATCATAATCCGCGGCAATTTTTTTAAACCTTGATGCTCTCTCTTTTAGGATTGGCAACATTTATGAATGTTTCAACACTTATTTGAGGAAAGGAAAGGGTTTTTGAAGTTTCATTGTTAAAGTCAATTGTATTCAACAAAATGGCGAGTAAAGTTTTCATCTAAATCCAAGAAGTTTATTTTTAATAAACCATAAATTCTTTGCCAATTCTTGATTGAAGTAATATTTTTGCTTGGTAACAAGACTTTTTTATAAATGGAGCATTACCTTCTGTCCATTTTTATTTCAAATCTTATTTAAGGATTTAGAAATTAGGAGGTATGTTTTTGAACTGGATATTATGAAGTTTTTTATAAAATCCATGTTCTTTTGCTAGCAATTCTTTCTGAGTACCTTGTTCAATCAGTTGTCCATTTTGTATGACCACAATTTTATGAGCACGAGCAATCGTTGAAAGGCGATGAGCAATAATGATCGTTGTGCGTCCTTTGGTAAGGTGTTGAATGGCTTCATTAATTTGTGCTTCGGTGTGTGAATCAAGCGCACTCGTTGCTTCATCAAGAATCAGAATTTCGCTATCGTGAATCATTGCTCTAGCGATAGCGAGTCGTTGTTTTTGCCCCCCTGAAAGGTTACAGCCATTATCACCTATCTGTGTATCATAACCATTTGGCAAACTCATAATAAAGTCATGAGCATTTGCTGCTTTTGCTGCTTCGATAATTTCGTCATCACTAGCCCCTTCTTTTCCAAGCCCGATATTATATTTAACAGTTCCTTGAAAGAGAAAAGTATCCTGTCCTACATAGGCCATCAGGTTTCTCAGAGAGCGAAATGTTGTGTAGCGAATATCTTGATAATTAATCAATATGCGTCCTTTTGTGGGGTCATAGAGGCGCATAATAAGGTTGATAAGGGTTGACTTTCCCGAACCGGATGGTCCCACTAATGCTGTCATTTTTCCGGCTTCTATTTCTAGGTTGATATCTTTCAATATCATTTTGTTATTAGTGTATGCAAAAGAAACATGTTCGAAACGAATAGTTCCTTGCGTTTTACTCAGATCTTTAGCTTCTTTATGTTCTATAACTGTAAGGGGACAATCGAGTATTTCAAACATCGTACGGATATTGACCAAGCCAGATTCAATTTTGACACGTACATTTGCTAGCCTTTTTGCGGGTTCATACGCTAAAAGTAAAGCAACAATAAAGGACATAAATTCACCTTGAACACCTGCGCGTTGGGTTGCAAGATAACCGGAAAAACAAATAATACCTGCAATGGCAACACCCGTGAGTGTTTCCATAATCGGACTGGTAATAGCTTCGAGTGTTGCAATATTGTTTGTTTGTTTTTCAACATCACAAATGGCTTTGTCCATTCGTTTTTTCATGACTTCTTCTAGTGAAAAGGCCTTGATGATTCGAATACCAACAGCCGTTTCCTGTACGATTTTGATAATTTCACCAAGTGAAAGGAGCTCTTTTTCCATCAGGCGGCGAACGCGTTTTAAAGCCATTCGAACGCCTAAAAAAGCTAGTGGTCCTACGATTAAAGTAATGGAGATTAACACAAAGTTTTGAATGAACATGACAAGCAACAGACCACTAACGGAAAGCAAATCACGTACAAAAGTTGTGATAATAGTATCAATTATATTACGTACAGCTGTCGCATTATGAGTTACACGAACAAGAAGATCAGATGAAGTGTTATTATGATAAAAAGAGACTCCTTGTTCCATAAGTCGTGCAAAAATTTTACGCTGTTGTTCAGCAATGATACTATTGCCTGCTTTGTTTAGAAAGTAAGTTTGGGAAAAAGTTGCAACTCCTTTGAGAATAAAGATAAAAGCAATGAAGCTAGAAATCAAAACAATTATAGGAAAATTTTGTGCATCAATAATCTGATTAACAACATCACGCATAATCCATGCACTGGTTGCTGTGGTACAAGAAATGATGATCATTGAGAAAATAGCCGCACTGTACCAACGCATATGTTTACGAAAATTTTCTCGCAAAAGGCGGATAATAAGATGTTTATCAAAAGAGGAAATTTGTTTTTTAGCCATGAAGTGCTTCCATATTCTCTCATTATTTTATGCAAGATTGAAACATTCTTAATTAAAAAGCCTCTTAATCTTTTTTACAAAAATAGCCTTTTCTTTCAAGGTTCATCACATCAATTTCACGACGGCGAGAGTGAAAAATGTAGTGCAAAGTTTCTGTAAAAGGTATAATGAAAATTCGCTGTTCATCATTATTTTTAATTTTCAATAAAAGGTAACGGCGAGTTTCACCATTGTATTTACCAATTTCCATATTGTGATAACCTTTGGCACTTGAAATAGCTCACAAAAAACATTTCTGCTTTTTTAATAATTTTTATGTATCATCTCCGTTTGTGATGTGTAAGCAAACAATTTTGCCACATTGCATGATAAGAGAGCTTGAAATAAGAAGACCTTACGATGTTTGAGCTTTCTCATTTAATATGCAAAATAACGAATTCTTCTTATAAATCGATAAAGCATTATTAAACTCTTAAAAGGATTTATACACATTTATAAAACCTTAAAAGCACCACAAAAACTCTATGTGGTGCTTCTAAATAATGCCATACGCTTATTTTGATGAGTTGCATGCAAATATTATTCTAATGCAAAACTATTTAGGTGCTATCACCATCATCATTTGCCGGCCTTCAAGCTTTGGCTCCAATTCAATTTTGGCAATTTCACTTGTATCTTCTTTCACACGCTGAAGAAGCTTTAATCCAAGATCTTGGTGAGCCATCTCACGACCACGAAAACGCAAAGTAATCTTTACTTTATCACCATGATCAATAAAGCGATGAACAGCCTTGAGTTTGACTCCATAATCATGGACATCAACATTTGGGCGCATCTTAATCTCTTTGATTTCGATGACTTTTTGCTTCTTACGTGTTTCAGCAGCTTTTTTTTGGGTTTGATATTTTAATTTGCCCAAATCGATGATTTTACATACGGGTGGCTCCGCATTTGGTACAATCTCAACCAAATCAAGCCCCGCATCTGCAGCCATAGCAAGAGCTTCTTGTATCGCAACAACCCCCTGATGTTGTCCCTCATCATTGATAAGCTGAACATGAGGTACTCGGATATCCTGATTTGAACGCGGTCCGTCTTTTTGGGTAGGTGTCATTTTAAACGGTTTACGAATGGTTTATGCTCCTTAATTTTGATTCAACTACAGTTAATTTAATATACAATTATGCACCTAAAAACAACTATAATTCGTGTCTTTTTCATTATTTGATTTATTACTTTTGGGAATGATTTAGATTATAAAAGTTTTTCTCTTAATTTAAAGGAATTGTTTTATGGAGGATAAAGAATCATGGATCAAAATATTCCTTGTCAGTTTTTTTCGTTTGAGAACACCGCACTTGCAGTACGTTATCGCAAAGGCAGCCATTCTCCAGGTTTAGTTTGGCTTCATGGCTATCTGTCCGATATGTCAGGGGATAAGGCGATGTTGGTTGATAGTTTTGCTCAGAAGAATGATTTGTCCTGCTTACGTTTTGATTACTCTGGACATGGAGAATCTGAAGGTGATTTTTTTCAAGGAACGATTTCACGCTGGGTTAAAGAAAGTTTAGCGGTTTTTGAAAATTATTGTGAAGGGCCACAAATTTTGATTGGCACCTCTATGGGCGGGTGGATTGCGCTAAAGCTTGCTATGATGCTAGTACAGAAAAATAAGAAGCTTGCTGGCATGATATTGATTGCTCCAGCACCTGATTTTACACAAACATTGGTGGAACCAAAATTAGGCCCAGAAGAATGGAAGATTTTGGAGGAAAAAGGCTATATTGAACGACCTGCAGTTGATGATACAGAGCCAATGCCCTTTACAAAAACATTGATTGAAGATGGACGCGAAAATTGTGTTATGAAAGGATGCATTGATGTTGGGTGTCCAGTCCATATTTTACAAGGGATGGAAGATGAAGATATTCCCTATCAGCATACATTGACTTTACTTGATCATTTACCTCTCCATGATGTAACATTGACACTTGTTCGTGATGCAGGTCATCGCTTTTCTCGTCCGCAAGATTTAGATTGCCTCGAAACGGTATTGAGATCTTTTATTAATCAGATTAATGCAAAATAAGGGGTACATTTATTGATGAAGATAAAAATATATGAGCATTTCTAAACAGCATTTTATTTTTTCTGATCGCTCTGTATCTGTATGGGTGCGGGAAAATAAGTGCGCGCGCCGTCTTACCTTACGTATTGATGCGAGCGGACAGAGGATTTGTGTAACAACACCACCAGCGATAAGTCTCTGTACGGTTCAAAGTTTTATTGAAAAGCATCGGTCTTGGATTGAGGCACGTCTTGCTCGTGTACAAATCTCTCATGAAAATGCTTATCTCAAAGAGGGGGCAACGATTCCTTTATTGGGTGTTTGCCATTCCATAAAGCATAGAGAAGGGCGTGGGGTGACGGAAATTATTGCAGGAGATGCAGAACAAGACCCTCAAATTATCGTTTATGGTCAATTAGAATATTTGCCAAGGCGTGTTGCTGACGTTTTGAAAAAACAAGCAGCACATATTATAACACCTTTGGTGGCACATTATGCCCATAAAGTAGAGCGTAAAGTCAAATCAATTTGTTATAAAGATACGAGAAGTCGTTGGGGGTCTTGTTCAATAGATAAGCGTCTTTCTTTTTCTTGGCGCCTTGTTATGGCACCAAAAGAAGTTGTGGAATATGTTGTTGCTCATGAAGTTGCTCATCTTGTTGAAATGAATCACGGTCCAAGATTTTGGGCTCTTTGTGAAGAACTATGTCCTGATAGTAAAACGTATCGTGCTTGGTTGAAGGAAAATGCTCATAGATTGCACGCAATTAATTTTGATTCATATAATTTAAAGGCGTAAAAAGCTTTCCAATGAAGGCAATATTTAACGGAACTTTTTGTCGAGTGTTTTGTTGTGTGTGTACTTGCTCATGCATAATGAGGAAGCCATTGAAGCTCTCAGCACGATTGTTCTCCCCTGCTTGGTTTGCTGAGTGTCTTCAATGTTTTTGCTTTATCTTTTTTGTAATTCAGCGTAATAACCTTAAGTTCCGATAACTTATAAAAAAATGGGAAGGGGAGCTTATGCCTGTTCTTACAGATCCACTTCAGCTATTACAAAGACTTATCCGTTGTCCTTCTGTTACACCTCATGAAGCAGGGGCTTTATCAACTTTGGAACAATTTTTGAAAAAAATGGGATTTCATGTTGAGCGCCCTATTTTTACGGATAAAAATACAGATAATGTTGAAAATCTTTATGCAAAAATGGGAAATGAAGGACCCCATCTTATGTTTGCAGGTCATACAGATGTCGTACCACCAGGCGCATTGGATGAATGGACCTATTCACCTTTTGAAGCTGTCATAGATCAGGGGAAATTATATGGGCGGGGCGCTGTTGATATGAAGGGCGGGATCGCTTGTTTTATTGCGGCGTTGGCTCGAGTTCTAGAAAAACAGTCTATTAAAGGAACAATAAGCCTTTTGATCACTGGTGACGAAGAAGGTCCTGCACTTAATGGTACGGTAAAACTTTTGAAATGGGCAGAGCAAAAAGGGGAAAAATGGACTGCAGCTCTTGTCGGAGAACCAACAAGCGTAAAAACTGTTGGTGATGTGGTAAAGATTGGTCGTCGAGGATCAATTTCTGGTATCATTACGGTTAAAGGGCGCCAAGGGCATGTTGCTTTTCCTGAGCGGGCAGCCAATCCATTGCCTTTAGTAAATAAGCTTATTCAAGCATTGACACTAAAAGCCTTAGATCAAGGGACAGAAAATTTTCAACCAAGTAATTTGGAATTAACAACCATCGATACGGGGAATCCCGCGGTGAACGTTATTCCAGCGCAAACAACAATCCGTTTTAATATACGCTACAATGATCTTTGGACAAAAGAAACGCTTATAACAGAAATTGAAAAACGCCTTGCTTTGGTGCAGCAAAAAAATAAGAATGATCAATTACCCTACTATCAGCTTGAATGGATTCCAAGTTTGGGAGATGTTTTTTTGACCAAAAATGATAAACTCATTCAGACTTTATCCAATGCTATTAAAAGTGTAACAGGGAATATACCAGAATGTTCCACTTCTGGTGGTACTTCAGATGCGCGATTTATTAAGGATTATTGCCCAGTGGTTGAATTTGGCTTACCAGGGCAAACGATGCATATGGTAGATGAGTGTGTAGCCCTTGATGCAGTGGAAACGCTTACTACTATTTATGAGCGTTTTATTGTTGATTTTTTTGCATGAAGAAATGATTGCTGGTTCAAAAATACCTTTATCTTGTTGTGCCCTAAGATATTGCCATTTGAGGTGTGGTAATATGAGACACGTAAGACTTAATATATTAAGTGGGTTTAGAATAAGTGATGAATATTCTTAAGTTGTGATTTTTGCCTGTAGAGTCTTTCGTTAAGTGAATTACATAACTGGAAAGCCAAGCGCGACCTGCTTTAAGAAGCAGAACTGTTTACAGACCATATTAGGTTAAAAATATTCGTTCTTTAAGTGTAGAAAGGAAGTCAACGCGCAATCATATAGGGAAAACAATGAATATTATATCATCATTGTGTGATGATAGGTTGAAGCCATAAAGACACACAAAAACATGCTGCTATTGTAAAAAATTTGTACAGCATAAATGCGCTCATTCACAGCTCATGCCTTAATATGGTTTCTGCACTCTCATAAAAGGCACTTCTTGTTTCAATTAGCCTCTCTTAGAGTAAAGCCCATAGAGATGCGCTTTAAGTTTGTTTTATTTCATATATTTTCTCCTTCTTTTTTCCCTAAAAACTTCCATTGCAAAATCATTACGAGATAGAAGGTGAGCTTATTTAATCAGCTTTAATATTGGTTATGATAAAGATACACAGAAATTCTTTTGTAGCAGCACGTTGACCTCTTTAGACAAGGATTTTCCTAGTGTTATTCTCAATTTTTTAATAAAATAACCTTAAAGGACGCGTACAGATACTCATAAGCATGTACGCAAGTAAGATCATATGGGATTACTATCATTTCGCTCGCTAACAAAGCAATCTCGATTCATATCTGGTATATTTGCCATTTAAGTGCATTGTTTGTTTAATAAAGTTCATGATTTTCCTGTGACCTATAAATCAATACCAATCATACAGCCGCGTATCTCAAATAAATATTGGTTCAGTATTTTTTGCGACAACAGCTTTTATATGCCAGAATAGGATAAAAGTATTGTGTATATCTATTCTTTGTAATCTCTGAAACAGACATACAACCACAACCTCATTGAGGGAAAATATAAAGGTATAAAGGTGAAAATCAACGTGCTTTTTTACTCTCCTTTTTTATTCGGTTTTACGATTTTCAAAAGTATCTAGAGTAATATCTTTTTAAATAATCAGAGCTTAATGCATGGTTTCATGCTTATTTCTCTGGTTCTTTAAATGGTGCCACGATTTCATAAAAAACAATACATTATCGTATTATGCATTCACATACTTGTTTTAAAGAAATTTTCTCAATATTTGTCACATTCGTGCAACTACGGTGCTTATGAATAGTGTAATATAAAATTTTCCGTGAAATGTATAAAGTCTACAGTGCCTCACCATCTTTACGTTTATGAAAAAAAGTTAGACCACCATACACTTTCTAGCTCAAAATATTGCGATAGCTTTTAGTACTTAAGGGTGTTCATAAGAGTTCTTTTTACTTCTTTTTTATAGCTTTTATCCATACGCTTCTCTACTTTTAAGGTGTAAGCAAATGGTGGTAACTAATTTACTATAAATAGTTTTGAAATGAGAGAATCTCACGATATTCTAATCTCGCCGTTTCTATGAAAAATGATGATTATGATTAAAATAAGTATGTTGTTATAAAAACTTTAGTTTGCGAGTTGGCTGATGATGTGATCAAGAACAATACGTCCTTTGGTTGTCGCTTTTAAGCGTTGGTTATCCACCATTTCTATCAATTCTTGGTATTGTAAATCGATCAGTTTTTCTATTGGGATGCGTTTAGGGCTTAAGGTTTCATAGCGTATAAGCTCTAAGCCTTCGCAAAGGCGTAATCCCATAAGGAGCATTTCATTTGCCTGTTGTTCAGTGGTTAAATATTCCGTTTCAATACAGCCATGTCCTGTTGTTTCTACCAAATTAAGCCACTGTTCGGGATGCTTTTCATTTATTGTGACATAACGTTCGCGGTTTTCAAGGTGTGATGACAATGTTTTTGAACAGGCAGAGGAATGATTCGGTGTGTGCTCAATGAAACGTCCATGTGCTCCTGGACCAAAGCCTGCATATTGGTGATAACGCCAGTAAAGAAGATTGTGTGCTGATTCAGCACCGGGTATTGCATGGTTTGAGATTTCATAGGCGGGAAGTCCGTGCAGTGCTGTTATTTCTTGGGTAAGATGATACAGATCTGCTGCTAGCTCTGATGGGGGAAGGATAAGTCTTCCTGCATCATGAAGCCGTTTAAAGGCAGTTCCTTCTTCGATTGTCAATTGATAAAGAGAAAGATGGTCTGCTGCCAAATCAATTGCTTGTACAAGTTCAGATTTCCATTGTTCAAGGGTTTGTTCGGGGCGGGCATAAATGAGATCAAAGGATAAACGTGGAAAAATTTGCCGTGCTAAAGCAATGGCACAAAGAGCTTGTTCCACATTATGGAGTCGGCCAAGTTTGCGCAATGCTTTATCATTGAGCGCTTGTATCCCTAGAGATAAGCGATTAACACCTGCTGCACGGTATCCACGAAAGCGTTCTACCTCCACACTGGATGGATTAGCTTCTAATGTAATTTCAACTTTATCATCGACTACCCATTTTTTTGCAAGTGCTTTCAATAGGGCATCGACAGTTTGCGGCTCCATAAGAGAAGGAGTTCCCCCACCAATAAAAATACTTGTAATATGGCGTGGGCCTATTTTGTGGTATTGCGTTTCTATTTCGCGCTTAAAGGCGGTGACAAAACGTGGTTGATCAACACCATGGATGCGAACATGCGAATTAAAGTCACAATAAGGACATTTAGCTGCACAAAAGGGCCAATGAATGTAAATGCCAAAAGGTTCATTCATGAGAATGCTAAAAGGTTTTCTGCCAAAAGTTTGAAAGCACGTGCGCGATGTGAAAGAGGGGGAATATCATTACATTTCCAGTTGTGTTTTTGCTCTGTTGACATTTCTCCAAAGGTATTTTCATATCCATCTGGTAAAAAAATAGGATCAAAACCAAAGCCTTTGTCTCCCCGTGGAGGCCAAATGAATGTTCCTTCAACGCATCCACGGAAGTAATCTGCATGAGCATCAGGCCATGCAATGCAAATGACGGATATAAAACGGCATTTTCGTTGGCTTTTTTCTCGCGCTCCGACTTTTTGGAGTTCATTTTCTATTTTTTTCATAGCTTTTGGAAAATTACGTGTGCCATCGGTTTGAATTGCCCAATCAGCGGTATAAACGCCTGGCGCACCCTCCAATGCATCTACCTCTAAACCTGAATCATCAGAAAGGGCAGGAAGTCCTGTCTTTTTTGCTGCTGAAAAAGCCTTAATATAAGCATTTTCTTCAAATGTTTTTCCCGTTTCTTTTGGTTCTGGTAAGCCCAGTTCTTTTGCCGATTGTATTATTAAACCGAAAGGCGTAATTAAAGTAGTGATTTCATGCAATTTGCCGGTGTTATGTGTAGCAATGACAAGTTTTTTATCTGCGATGCTTCTCATATAGATTTCTCCAAAAATGAAAGGGGAACTATTTTTGTGCTAAAAACCAGCTTAAATACCATATACACACATTCTGCTTGATTTTACATGATATGATTATTTTACACGTTTTATGATATTTTATTCCAATAAAATTTTTTATCTTGTACAAAGATAACCTTGCAAAAATATGAAAGGCATGTCTTTTTGATGATAGCACTTTTATGGTAAATTTCCAATTTCCGGCTTGCTCTAAAAGGTGAAATTTTCTACTTACAGCGGTTTTTAAACAATCCAGATTCTCTTGGAAAGTCTCTACAGTAGACCACTTTATAGATCAACTCTTAATCTTAAATATTTTTCACACACTCTAACAAAAAATACCTCCTGCGTAATTTATCAATCATCACTCTGAAAGCTAGAATTTTACGGTTCAATAGGATAATATGTTCTTATACTACTTTAGACTATTTGACCAAACCTTGGCAAAACTTATATAAGAGATGAGGATTTTAAAAGTAGTGAAACAATTGTGATGAAGCACAAAACTATTGATAATGAACTAAAATATCTTGATGAACGTTCACGTGATATTTTTCGCCATATTGTTGAAGCTTATCTTAATGATGGTGAACCTGTAGGGTCACGCAATCTTTCACGGCTTTTACGACAGACATTATCACCTGCGACGATTCGCAATGTGATGAGTGATCTTGAACATCTCGGTTTGATTTATGCACCACATGTTTCTGCGGGTCGAATGCCGACACAATCAGGTTTACGCTTTTTTGTAGATGCATTTATGGAAGCGGGTGATTTGCCAAACGAAGAGCGAGAAAATATTGAAATGCAAGTCAAAGAGGCTGGTCATGCACAATCGGTTGAACATTTTCTTGTTCAAGCAAGCCGAGTTCTTTCAGATCTTTCACGTGGGGCAGGGCTTGTTTTAGCAACAAAACAAGAAGGAACATTGAAACATATTGAATTTGTGCGCCTTGATAGGGAGCACGCTCTTGCCGTTTTGGTGACTCAACAAGGTGAAGTTGAAAATCGTATTGTTCATTTGCCAGAGGGGGTTACCCATGCACAATTGACGGAAGCAACGAATTTTCTCAATGCCCATATCCAAGGACGTACATTGAGTGAAGCTAAAGGGGAAATTGCCCGCTTATGCGCAGAAACACGGGCTGCGCTTGATGATTTATCGCATCATCTTGTTGAAACGGGATTAGCTCTTTGGGGAGGAGAAGGTGCTGATCATAAAATACACCTCATTGTTCGCGGGCGTAGCAATTTACTTGAAGATGTGAAAGCAGAAGAAGATTTAGAACGATTACGCCATTTGTTTGATGATCTTGAAACGCGTGAGAGTATGGCACAGCTCCTCGATTTAACGGATGAAGGTTCTGGAGTTCGAATTTTTATTGGTTCAGAAAATAAGTTATTTTCACTTTCTGGTTCTTCTTTAGTTGTAGCACCTTATCGTGATTCACAACAAAGAGTCATTGGTGCTTTAGGCGTTATTGGTCCTACACGGCTTAATTATGCAAGGATTGTGCCCATGGTTGATTATACAGCTCAACTTGTGTCACAGTTATTGCGTTAAAACGATGCAGGTAAGTATTTGTACTATAAAAGCTCATTGTATTATATACATCGATACCCCTTGATTTTTGTCTGTAGAATTTCGATATCGAGAATAACGAATCTTATGAAGGAATAAAATTTTTATGTCTGATGAAAAAAACAAATTTACTGACGCTTCATTTGAAAATTGTGATTTAAAAAATCCAGCTGATCGTAATACACTTAAACAGGCAGCCGATGAATTTTTAAAAACACATACAACAGAGGAACACGAAGACGTGGAAAAAGAAAGCAATGAGGTTAGTGATCTTTTAGCGTCTTTGCAGGATGAAAATAAAGAACTGAAAGATCAGCTGTTACGTCTTGTTGCAGATATGGAAAATCTTCGACGCCGTACTATGCGAGATGTGGCGGATGCAAAGGCTTACTCCATTGCTAATTTTGCACGGGATATGTTATCGGTTTCTGACAATCTCAATCGTGCTTTGGAAGCTATTCCAGAAGGGGCGCGGGAAAGTGATGCTGGTTTGAAATCATTGGCAGAAGGTGTTGAAATGACTGAACGTGCCATGATGGCAGCATTAGAACGTCATGGGGTGCAAAAAATCCATCCAGAGGGGCAAAAATTTGATCCTCATTTTCATCAAGCGATGTTTGAAATTCCTAATGCCGATGTTCCAGATAATACTGTTCAACAAGTTGTTCAGGCAGGTTATATTATCGGGGAAAGGGTGTTACGTCCAGCTATAGTGGGTGTAGCCAAAGGAGGAGCAAAAGAAGCTTCTGTTGAAACTGATTCGGCTTAAAACACATCAATAACAAACCTCTATCGTAAAATGCAGTATTCCCTGCAGTTTCATATATATATAGGGTCTTTTCTCAAAGAGTTTTTAAAGGGTGTGACAAACACCCTTTAATTTTTGAAGTGGCCAATTTCCTTTTACAACATACACGGCATCGCTTGAGGGAAATGGCGATGAAAATAAAACAAAATGATCAACCTCAAAAGGAGGAAATGAAAAATTCCTTCGAAAGAACAGATAAGGAACAAGGTCTTCAGGTTTAGTATCAAGCAGTCGCGCAATAGTAATATGTGGAGTAAATTCTCTTTCATCAGGTGTTAGACCTAAATGGCTACGGATAGATTGCATCTTTTCGTGTAGAAAATTGAGAGCTTTACAAGGTTTAATGCGAATAACAAGAGAGGGGGCAGTATTTTCTGAACCAAAAATATCAAAACCATCTATTTGTAGCATAAAAGGAGAGAGTTTTATTGTGTCAAAGGCGTGCATAAGTATATCTGCGGTAGAACTTTCAACTTTGCCAAAAAAAGATAAGGTGATGTGAAAATTTTGCGAATTAATCCACTGCGTATTTGGTAAGCCACTTTGCAACGACACAAGTTGTTGTGTTGTTTGTTGAGGAATTTGAAGGGCACTAAATAGACGACCTATAATATTATCTCCTTATAATGAAAGATGCTATTCCAAGCACAATATAGATAATAAAGGCGAGGCATGTACCATAGAAAATAAGGCAATAGTATTGAAAAAAAATGTCTAAAAATGGTTATGATATCGATAAGAATTGCGTTTTCATAAGCTGTATCACAATGATGTGCAATGGAAGATTACTTGTGTATTATAAAGACTACAAAGTTAGCAGAAAATAAGAAAAGTTGATAGATTTTTGATGTGCTAAATTATTTTGACATTTGTCTTTAGCCTAAAATAAAGCATATTCTAATACAAGGTGAAGAGTTCTCTTTTTCTGTAAAGATTTAATCATACGATTAAGTTGAGTAATAGCCATAGTACGCAGAACTATTCAAATTGGTCAAATAATGTTAGGAAAGGAAGGAAAAATCCAGTATAATAAAATTACTATAGGCTTTTACATTTATGATAATTATGCAAATCCATAATGGATATAAATATTGGTATAAAAGCGGGAAGAGAAATTAAAATTCAAAATAATGATGGACAATTCCTATTTTATAGAATCATCATCCTTATTTATGGTGAGAGAGCGCTAGTTTTCCTCTCCAAAGTTGTTATTGATAAGCTTTTCAAGAGCATTAAGAGCATCTGTTGCTTCTGGTCCTGAAACACGAATGGTGAGGTTGCAACCGGATGAAGCCGCTAGCATCATAAGTCCCATAATTGATGATCCGCCAACGATTTTCCCATCCTTTTCAACTTCAACAGTAACATTAAAATTGTCAACAGTTTGTACAAATTTCGCAGACGCACGTGCATGCAAGCCACGTTTATTACAGATATTGAAATGACGACTTATACATGGGAGGGTATCTTTGGAAAACATTGGTATTTTATTATCCGCTATAAAATCATACTTGGTACATTAATATATTTACGCCCTGCTTCTTGTGCTATTCTTAACGCGTCTGATAATGAAATATCAGGACATTTGCGAATAGAAATCAGTTTAATAAGCATGGGCAAATTAACACCCGCAATCATTTCAACGCGTCCTTTTTCAATAGCAGGAATAGCTATATTCGATGGTGTTCCACCGAACACATCTGTTAATATGATTACGCCATGATCCGTATCTGTATCGGTTACTGCGGCTATAACATCACCTCGGCGCTGATCTATATCGTCATCGGGATAAACGCATATTGTTGCGAACTTTTCTTGTACTCCAACAACATGTTCCACAGCATGTAAAAATTCAACAGCCAGCTCACCGTGCGTTACAAGCACGAGTCCAATCATTTACGCAAACTCCTGTTAACTAATAAGATCCGACCATATTGGTGGGAAGGACATTTTACAAGGCTTTGTTTTGCTGCCAAGAAAAATTTGCAAAAAAAAGGCAAAAATTGTGATTTTTTATCTTTAGAAAAAAATTAGACAGATTTTTGCCATATTTTTCTAAACAAAAATGCTTCAATAGCTTGACAAATGGCTGTACAATCGGCTTCACGAAGAGAGGGAAGTTTTAAAAGAGGGATGTGCAAATCTTCAAATTGAAAAGTTTTATTTGTGGAAAAACGTTCATATTCCGGACCGAGAAAAATAATACAATCTATAGTTGTGTGCTTTTCAAATTCTATCATATAAAGACCAACGCCACGAATCTCGATACCGCCCTCTAAATTATCAGGAGTGTATCCGTGAAGCTTTCCATTTTCCGCACGCAACATTGTATAATCATCACTGATAAGCTTCGCTTCACGTTTTGACCACTCAGCACGGTCGAGCAAAGAAAGGGTAATAGTTGATTTTCCTGATCCCGATGGACCTATAATTAACAGCCCCTTGCCGCCCAATTGAAGACAATTTGCGTGGAGTATTTCACATTTTGTTTTCATGCCGTTTACTTTGGATAAAAGATTTATTTAGCGAGGGGAAGCATAATAATAAAACGTGCACCAGTTTTACACTTCCCAAGTGTAGGATCAATAATATTTTCGGCTGTAATTGTCCCATTATGAGCCTCTATGATTTGCCGACTAATAGAAAGGCCAAGTCCAGAGTTTTGTCCAAAAGCATCTTCGTTTGGTCGATCTGTATAAAAACGCTCAAAAATGCGTTCAATATTTTCTGAACGAATACCTGGGCCATTATCTTCAATGGTTAAAATAAGGGTTGAAGCATGACTTTTCATAGTAATGCAAATTTTGCCACGATTCCGAGGAATAAAAGAACGTGCATTTTCAAGAAGGTTTGAAATCACTTGCCCTAAACGAAGTTCATGTCCCAATACAAGATAGGCTTTTCCATGAGGACGTGGAACAATATTAAGGCTTATATCAATGGTTTGCGTATTACGATACACTTCCTGAACAGCATGAACAAGACTTTCCAAAAGCGGTGTCATATCAACAATCTCTGCGGTTTCTCGTGCAAGCTCTGCATCGAGCCGCGATGCATCAGAAATATCTGTAATCAACCGATCAAGACGGCGCACATCATGTTGAATAATTTCAAGCAATTTCTCTTGTGCTTCTTCATTTTTAGCCAGAGGGAGCGTTTCAACAGCACTGCGTAGAGAGGTGAGAGGATTTTTTAATTCGTGGCTTACATCAGCAGCAAAGCGTTCAATGGCTTCAATACGCATATAAAGGGCATTAGTCATATCACGAATAGAGGTTGAAAGGTGACCAATTTCATCTTCACGCATTGAAAAATCAGGAATTTCTACACGCTGATTATTGCCATTACGTACTCGATTAGCCGAGGCAGATAATTTACTTAATGGATGGGCAATCGTATGGGCCAAAAAGAGAGAAAGAACCAAAAGTACGCTGCCTACAACGGCAAAAACTTTAAAGATAACCAGTCTTTCGCCTTTTACAATGTTATCAATATCAGAACCAGTGGTTGAAAGAAGAAGAGCTCCAACCACTGCGCGATAGCGTTGCACAGGAACGGCAACAGAAACAATTAATTGACCTTGTCTGTTGCGTCTTTTAGCCGTAGCAAGAGATCCGTTTAATGCGCGGTACACTTCTGGATAAGCAATACCACTGGTTTTTGTTTGTTCTCTGTCAAGAGTAATACCTTTGCCATAAAACGTGCTTGAATACCATGAAGTAAGGCGATCCCACATGTTTTGTTCTGTTTTAAGTGGGGGTAAATCATAAGTAAAAACTTCTCCACTAGAATAAAGAACGCGCGAATCAAGAAGGAGAGTAGCATCACGATCATAGATACGTGCTCTTGTCGTTTTAGGTGTGATGAGACGCCGTAAAAGAGGGGCAACTTGCTCAGGGTTAATAGGGAAATCCCAAGAATCGGTTGATTGAGGAGCGGGTGTAACGCTTTCACCAGTCTGTAACTCTAAGAGTTTTTGGGGGTCAATGAGGATAGAATTTGTATCTACTGTTGCAGAAGCAGCAATAGCCCCAGCAATAATTTTTCCTTGGGTACATAAACTTTTAATTTTTGCTTCAATTAAACCATCGCGAAATTGGTTAAGGTATAAAATGCCCGTCACTAAAACGGCAAGGGCAGCAATATTTAATATAACAATGCGACGTGTGAGGCTGGAAAAAAGCAATTGTCTAAAGAGACGTTGTGTTCGAAGATGCAAATGGGCAAACATAAGAAATGGCGTTGAGGATGTACCATTAACGGTTGTTTTTTGTAAAGTTTCCAGTTGAGAATTGTCTGTCATCGATTTGATTGCCGTTCAAATTTTTGCGACAAAGTAGTTTTATACCTCGTGGAAACGATAACCTACACCATAAAGTGTTTCAATCATTGCAAAATCATCATCCACTTGTTTAAACTTTTTACGCAGACGTTTAATGTGACTATCAATGGTGCGATCATCTACGTAGACTTGATCACTATAGGCAGCATCCATTAAAGCATCACGACTTTTTACAACTCCTGGTCTTTGTGCTAAGGTTTGCAGAATCAGAAACTCCGTAACGGTTAAAATAACAGGTTTATCTTTCCATGTACAGGTGTGGCGTTCTTGATCCATCACAAGATCTCCACGTTTGAGAGAAGAGGTGGAAGAAGTTCCTGTAGAAAGCGGTTGGTTACGTGCATTAGAACGACGCAAAATAGCTTTCACGCGTTCAATGAGAAGACGTTGGGAGAAAGGTTTAGTAATAAAATCATCAGCTCCCATTTTGAGACCAAATAATTCATCAATTTCATCGTCTTTAGAGGTAAGAAAAATAACTGGAAGATCAGATTTTTGACGTAAACGACGCAAGAGTTCCATCCCATCCATTCGGGGCATTTTAATATCAAAAATAGCTAAGTGTGGAGGGTGAAGTGTGAGACCCTTGAGTGCAGATGCTCCATCTGTATAGCTTTCAACCCGATATCCTTCTGTCTCAAGCGCAAAAGATAAAGATGTCAAAATATTGCGATCATCATCAACAAGTACAATCGTTTGCGTGATTGTTGGTGTATCTTTCATGGTTTCTTAGACCTTTCTATTGCTGTGGTAGCAAATTACCCACACCTATTTATATGGGAGTTCATATTTTTTTTGCAAAACAAATATGATACAAATTGTAGCAAAGTAAAAAACCTTTTGTCATTACTGTAAAATCTTGTTTTGCTTTCATAATTTATAATGTTTCTATGTCTATTAAGATCCCTTCGTTTGAGAGAAAATTTTCATAAAGGCTTTTTTTATCAAGGTTTATTACAAAGTTTATTATTGTATTTGTCCCATAATTGAACAGGTATAGTTTTGATTGTTGAAGTTTAGAAAATCTGCCTATGTGTTTTAAGAGCAAAGAAAAGAATGTGGCAATATATGCACAAAAATTTGTTTCTGCTACACGAAAGGAGGTCGTAATGGGATTTTTTAATTTTATTAAAACTGTAGGGGAAAAGTTAGGTATTGGGGACCATGAACCAAAAGAAAAAGATTTTAAGACAGCATTTGATCATTTTCAACTCGGTACAGAAAAAGTAAATATTCAAGTTGAAGACGGTAAAGCTATTTTAAGCGGTGAAGTTCCAGACAGGGAAACACTTGAAAAAGCACTGCTGGTTGTTGGCAATTCACAAGGTATCTCTTCTGTAGATGTTGATCAATTAAAGGTTATAGATACAACGCCTAGAAAACCTTCTCGCTTTTATGAGGTTAAATCTGGCGATAATCTTTGGAAAATTGCTGAAGAGGTTTATGGAAAAGGGCAAGGTAATAAAAACACATTTATTTTTGAAGCCAATAAGCCAATGCTAAAATCTCCCGATAAAATTTATCCTGGACAAGTTTTACGTATTCCTGAAATTGACCATAGTTAATTCATCAAAGGGAAGAATTTTTTACTGATGGCATTAAACAAAAAATGAAGAAGCGTACAAAAATTTCACGCTTCTTCATTTTAAAAGTGCGTATTATAAAAAGGGAGCTTAGTGACTAGGAGAGGATTTAGAAGGTGATGGTGCTTTCATAGCATTTACAGAGAAATCAACATCAATCGTTCCTGCTTTCTCAAATGTCAATTTTGCGCTAATTTTATCACCTAACTTGAATGGTTGTGAAAGCCCCATAAACATAATATGATCACCGCCAGGTTTAAGCGTGATTTCGCCATTTCCCGGAATTTCAATGCCATTGTGCATTTTTTCCATTTTCATAATATCATTAACGACAGCCATAGAGTGTATCTCTGTTTTTTTTACTCCGTTTGTGGCAATAGAAACCAAACGGTCTGGGGTATTACTGTGATTAATAATGTAGAGATAACCGCTACCAACTCTTATACCTCTAGGTGTTTCGCGTGTCCAAGGATTGAGAATTTCTATGTCGCCAAGTTGATATTGCTGAGCACCTGCTGGCACGATTATACCAGCAAAGAGAAGAGCACACACGATATTTATGATAACCTTTTTGTATGGATATTGTGTATGTATTATATTCTTAAAGATGAGATTTGTTATTTTCTTAATAATAGATGTCATCATTGATTTACCCTCCTTCATAAGATTCACACTTTGAATATTTTTTCATTTTAGCAGAGCTTTTATTTAAAATAAAAGAGTAATTGCTAAAATGAAATTGATTTGAATATGAGAATAAAAATCATAAAATCCTTTGATTTTAACGGGAGACAATAAGATTTACAATGACAAAACACCTCTCAACGCTTCCGTGTTCACCTCACAATAGTATTTGTAAATGGTATAAAATCTATAATGCATTACTATTTACTTAAATAAAGATATAATACAGAATAATCATCAACCACTTTACTAATTTTTAATATTACGACAGCTCTTGGCATTTTTATATATTTTCAAAGTTTAAAATTATATAGTTAAGAAAAAACACTTTAGGTGAGTTTAAAGCACATCTTTCAAATAGCAGTAAACAATGAGACCGTTAGAAGGAGAATTTTTGAAAGGAGATCGATAGATAATACCTCTACTGATATGAGCATTAGATATGATGACTATTTTATTCCAAAGAAACTTTATAATATTCGTGATATAAATTATTCGCCTTTTAAAAAGCTTTTACGTGAGTATCTTTTATGAATGATGAGAAGATCAAGAGCGAGAGTACAATCACTCTTATTTAATTTTTTAATTTTTATAGAAATATATATTTATTGAAAATTGCAAGAAAAATATATTATGATCCCAAGTCTCTCATAAATATGGTGTTTATAGGTCATTAGAGTGCCTATTTTAAAATAAATTTTTTATTTTGGAGATGTTTCTCTCATTATTCTCTTGTAGCAATAAAAGCCTGTTCTTATATACGAGGCAGCAAGGCTTATTGCGACTTGCAATTTATTGTTATTTTATGTTGTTTGAAGCAGTGTACGGGCTTTGAGTGTTATGAGGAGCTGTCTTAAAAAGATGCTTTATGAAGGTTGAGGTAGCTTGCTGAATGGAGATTATAATATGGCAAAAGTAATTGGTATTGATTTGGGGACAACGAACTCTTGTGTGGCTGTTATGGATGGCAAAAACGCAAAGGTTATCGAGAACTCAGAAGGAGCACGAACAACACCTTCTGTTGTTGCCTTTACTGATGGCGGGGAGCGGCTTGTTGGACAGCCTGCTAAACGGCAGGCGGTAACAAATCCGGAAGGGACAGTTTTTGCAGTTAAACGTTTGATAGGGCGTCGTTTTGATGATCCTATGGTTGAAAAAGATAAAGCACTTGTGCCTTATAAAATTGTTAAAGGTGACAATGGTGATGCATGGGTTGAAGAAGCGGGTAAGAAATATTCTCCATCGCAAATTTCAGCTATGATTTTGCAAAAGATGAAGGAAACAGCTGAATCTTATCTGGGTGAAAAAGTTGAACAAG
Organism: Bartonella sp. MR30HLJHH; assembly: GCF_042194195.1. Taxonomy (NCBI): domain Bacteria; kingdom Pseudomonadati; phylum Pseudomonadota; class Alphaproteobacteria; order Hyphomicrobiales; family Bartonellaceae; genus Bartonella; species Bartonella sp. MR30HLJHH. Next base: position 201,741 of record NZ_JBHIMO010000001.1, read on the forward strand.
CGGTTATTACTGTTCCTGCTTATTTTAATGATGCGCAACGTCAAGCGACTAAAGATGCGGGTAAAATTGCTGGACTTGAAGTTTTACGGATTATTAATGAGCCGACTGCAGCTGCTTTAGCTTACGGTTTGGATAAAAAAGACGGAAAAACAATTGCTGTTTACGACCTTGGTGGTGGTACATTTGATATTTCAGTACTTGAAATTGGAGATGGTGTTTTTGAAGTTAAATCAACCAATGGAGATACGTTTTTAGGGGGTGAAGACTTTGACATGCGCTTGGTCGGTTATTTTGCCGATGAGTTTAAGAAGGAACAAGGCATTGATCTGAAAAGTGATAAATTAGCTTTACAGCGCTTAAAAGAAGCGGCAGAAAAAGCAAAAATTGAGCTTTCTTCATCACAGCAAACAGAAATCAATTTACCATTTATCACGGCAGATCAATCTGGTCCCAAGCACTTAACAATGAAATTGACTCGGGCAAAATTTGAATCTCTGGTTGACGATTTAGTGCAGCGCACCATCGAGCCTTGTAAAGCTGCGTTGAAAGATGCTGGATTAAAGTCCGGTGAGATTGACGAAGTTGTTTTAGTGGGTGGTATGACACGTATGCCCAAGATTCAGCAAGTCGTGCAGAGCTTCTTTGGTAAGGATCCACACAAAGGCGTTAATCCTGATGAAGTTGTTGCAATGGGTGCTGCTATTCAAGGGGGTGTATTGCAAGGCGATGTCAAAGATGTGTTGCTTCTAGATGTAACACCTTTATCCTTAGGGATCGAAACCTTGGGTGGGGTTTTCACACGTCTCATTGAGCGCAATACCACTATCCCAACGAAAAAATCTCAAGTTTTTTCAACAGCTGATGATAACCAGAGTGCTGTGACTATTCGTGTTTTCCAAGGTGAACGGGAAATGGCGAGTGATAATAAGTTATTGGCTCAATTTGATCTTGTTGGTATTCCTCCAGCACCACGTGGTATACCTCAAATTGAAGTTACTTTTGATATTGATGCGAATGGTATTGTTAATGTTTCGGCCAAAGATAAGGGAACTGGTAAAGAGCATCAAATTCGTATTCAGGCATCAGGTGGTTTAAGTGATGCTGATATTGAAAAAATGGTACAGGATGCGGAAGAGCATGCGGCTGAGGATAAAAAACGCCGTGAAGGTGTTGAAGCTAGAAATCAAGCGGAAGCTCTTATTCATTCAACTGAAAAGTCACTCAGTGAATATGGTGATAAAGTATCAGCTGAAGAAAAAGGACAGATTGAAACAGCAATATCTGATTTGAAGTCTGCGCTTGAAGGCAGTGATACTGAAGAAGTAACAACAAAGATGCAAAAATTAGCTGAAGTCAGTATGAAACTTGGACAGGCTATGTATGAAGCGTCACAAGCAGCGAACGCTGACACTGAAACAGAAGCAAAGAATGATGATGTTGTTGATGCTGATTTTGAAGAAGTTAATGATAAGAAGAAATAGTGTCGGCATATGTGTTGATTAATTTATAAACCCGGCCTTTGAAATATAAGGCTGGGCTTTATTATTTGAGTGAGTTGCAACTTTGTTGCTAAAAATATAAATTAAAAGCAATCTTATCCATAAAGATGGATGATAGAGAAATTATCAGGAATACATGATGAAGGTTGACTATTATGAAATTCTTGGCGTGACTCGTGAATGTGATGATAAAAAGTTGAAATCTGCTTTTCGTAAGTTGGCAATGCAATATCATCCTGATCGCAACGCCGGGGATAAAGAGGCAGAGCGAAAATTCAAAGAAATTGGCGAAGCCTACGAAGTCCTTAAAGATCCCCAAAAGCGTGCTGCTTATGATCGATTTGGTCATGCAGCTTTTGAAAATAGCGGTAGTCAAGGAGGAGCAAATCCCTTTGGAGGTTTTGCTGCTGGTGGTGGATTTGCTGATATTTTTGAAGATTTTTTTGGCGAAATTATGGGAGGTGCGCACCGTAAGCGTGGTGATGGTCGCGAGCGTGGTGCAGATCTGAGTTATAATATGGAAATAACCTTAGAAGAGGTATTTTCAGGAAAAACTGCAGAAATTACTATTCCCAGTTCCGTTACATGCGATGTTTGTGAAGGATCAGGAGCGAGAAAGGGCTCTAAGCCGCAAGTTTGTGGAACATGTCATGGATCTGGTCGTGTGCGTGCTGCACAAGGTTTTTTTTCTATTGAGCGAACATGTCCTTCATGTCATGGACGTGGTGAAACTATTACGGATCCATGCCCCAAATGTCAGGGGACACGACGCATAGAGAAAAAACGTTCATTGAGCGTGAATGTTCCAGCTGGTATTGAAGATGGAACGCGTATTCGCCTTTCTGGTGAGGGTGATGCTGGTACTCGTGGTGGCCCCAATGGTGATCTTTATATTTTCCTTTCCGTTAAACCGCATGAATTTTTTCAGCGAGAAGGAGCAGATCTTCACTGTCGCGTTCCTATTTCAATGGTAACAGCTGCTTTAGGAGGAGAGTTTGAAGTTTCCGATCTTGATGGTGTTAAAGCGCGTGTTAAGATCCCAGAAGGGACACAAAATGGACGTCAATTCCGCCTTAAGGGCAAGGGTATGCCCATGTTGCGTCGACAGCAAGCAAGGGGTGACCTTTACATCCATATCACGATTGAGACACCACAGAAATTAACGCAAGAGCAACGTGAACTATTGCAAAAATTTGAAAAACTTTCAAATCATGAGAATTCACCGCAATCACATGGCTTTTTTTCACGTATGAAAGAATTTTTTGAAAATATTTCTGGTTAAAATATGTGAATGTTTCCAGAATAGATTAGAAAAAACTTTTGGAAGGTTATTTTAATTAAGCTTTCTATAGTCTTATCATCTGTGAAAAGCATTTTTTTCTTGAAAAGAAAAGAGAGAAACGATTACTTTAGGGTAAGGGCCTGCCGCTGATAGTTTTTTTACATTTCACGAGTTTTATGGATAAGTCTTATTTTTGAGTGTCTATGATATTTTAAAAAGGGCTTATCCATACAAGAAGAACGCAATTGAGAGACTAATTTCCAGTGTCATGATAACTGCCTTTATGCATTCAGCATTTTTGTATTTCTGGCGTCAACAATACTTTTTCAGATAATAAAAAACGCTATAATCAAATTTATTTTGTTCCAAAAAAATTATGAAATGAGATAATCATGTTGAATACTAAAGAAGACATAACAAAATATGTCTTGAGATGCTTGAGGCATCTCTCTTTTGGAGAAACAGATTTGATGGGGAGAAAGTGGGAGTTACTTTCGAAAAGAGAAAATAAATACAATACAAAAATGGCACGATATGCTTAAAAAACATCACGATATATTGTTGAAATTGATTAGTGATATGGAAAGAGAAATTTACGAATTGAATCTTATTTTCATAAAATAACACAATTAAAACAATACACTAAGAGAATTAAAAAATCTAAAAGACATTGAATAGTTTAAGCATGTCTTGCTGTGCAGAAAGAAAAACTTAATAAACAGATCATGAAAATAAAAAATTTTATAAAACTTTACGAAGATAGCAATCTAAACAATTAAATATTTCTATAAAGATACTTCTGGAGAGCATTAAGAGCTATTCGCGATAAATTTACAAGATATGATAATATTCTATAACAAGATATTATAGAGAGGTGAAAGGATTACACTGTAGCGTACTTCTTTTATTGCCTTTTGTATGGATTGATGTTGTCTGATTAAAGACAGTAATTAATGGGATATAAAAAGCAGAATTTATTTGTATCATACAATTCTAGTAAAATCCTTCAGAATGCTTTTAAAAAATTTTTATATAGATAAGCTGTAGAGAGATTGTTCATTCGGATCTCCAAACAATTTCAATTATCATGAAGACAGTTAACATAAAGGAACTATCGTATAGCTTTACTGATCTCTTCTAGAAAATTGCTTGGATAAGGTTACAGTGCTAAGTCAATCTACTTCTTATCTTGGTGATATGTTAATTTTATGATTATAAGAAAATTTTGTTTTTATCTTATAAAATCAATGGTTGTATATATTCGTATTCATTGTTAAGTATCCATAGGCGTAAACTGACGAGTTGAATGTACGGCATAGCTTAAAATTTTTCAGAATTTTGCTTTTCAATTTTATACATAAAATCATAAAATTTTGTACACTTGGATTGTTTAATTTTTCGCTGTCAATTTTTTGAGGAAGTTGTTTTCTTGTTTCATTTCGTTATTACTTTTCCTAAATTCCACTATAAAGATGGTAAAACGTGATGAGGAGGCTCTATTAATGGATGATGCTAAAAACGGTGCTGTAGATGTTTTAGAAAAACAAGCAGCATTTCTATCGTCTGCTTTACCATATATGCAAAAATACGAAAATGAAACGGTTGTGGTAAAATATGGCGGTCATGCTATGGGTGATCCTGCCTTGGGGCGGGCATTTGCACGTGATATTGCTCTATTAAAGCAGTCGGGGATTAACCCTGTTGTTGTTCATGGTGGAGGACCTCAAATTGCTGAAATTTTGATGAAAATGGGGGTTGAATCACGATTTGAAAACGGTTTACGGGTAACCGACGAGCGGATCGTTGAAGTCGTTGAAATGGTTTTGGCCGGTTCCATAAACAAGGAAATTGTTGCTCTCATCAATGCAGAGGGTGAATGGGCAATAGGATTATGTGGCAAGGATGGCAATATGGTTTTTGCCGAAAAGGCTTATAAAACTGTCATTGATCCTGATTCGAATATTGAACGTGTTTTAGATTTAGGATTTGTTGGTGAGCCTATTGAAGTTGATCGCACATTGCTGGATCTTTTAGCATGTTCTGAAATGATACCAGTTCTTGCTCCTGTGGCTCCAGGACGCGATGGAAAAACCTATAATATTAATGCTGATATTTTTGCTGGAGCTATTGCTGGTGCATTAGAGGCTAAACGCCTTTTATTTCTCACGGATGTTCCTGGTGTTTTGGATAAACAGGGCCAACTTTTAAAAGAATTGACAGTTTCGGAAGCAGAGAAACTTATCAAAAATGGGACAATTTCAGGAGGCATGATTCCAAAAGTAGAGACTTGTATGAAAGCCCTCCAAAATGGTGTGGAAGGTGTTGTCATTTTAAATGGTAAAACTCCTCATTCTGTTTTACTAGAACTATTTACCGAACAGGGAGTTGGAACGCTTATTGTTTCATAAATTGTGCGGAAAATTGGAGGAGAAAGCCTTTCATGACAAATATAAAACAGCTTAAATATCCTTTATTAAGTAAGCCAGAATTGGCAATATTTGTTGCAACAATATTGTGGGGTATTACATTTTTAGTCATTCATATTGCGGTACGCTATAGTGGTCCCCTGTTTTTTGTTGGATTTCGTTTTATTGTTGCATCTCTTATATGTGGGGCAATTTTTTGGAGCTCTATAAAAGGTATAACGGTTTATGAAGTTTTCGCTGGGATGGCGATTGGTTTAGCCATGTTTTTAGGTTATGCTTTTCAAGCAGCTGGACTTCAAACGATTATTAGTAGTCAGTCGGCTTTTATTACAGCGCTTTATGTACCGATGGTTCCAATCTTGCAATGGATTGTTTTTAAAAAACCTCCCCGTTTTGCTTGTTGGGTTGGTATTGTTTTCGCTTTTATTGGGCTTGTTCTTGTTTCAGGACAAAAGCCGGGGAATTTTGATTTTTCAAAAGGCGAAATTTTGACTTTGTTAGGCGCGTTAGCGATTGCTGGAGAAGTCATACTCATCGGAATTTTTGCCAATAAGGTTGATAGTCGGCGTGTGACCATTATCCAGTTATTTTTTAGTGGTTTTTTTTCATTTGCTTGTATGCCTTTGGTGGGTGAAAGCATTCCTGAATTTTCGTGGGTATGGTTTAGTATTGGCATCGGATTGGCATTAATGAGTGCCATCATTCAATTGGCTATGAACTGGGCACAAAAGTCTATTTCCCCTACACGTGCAACACTCATTTACGCAGGTGAACCGGTATGGGCTGGTATTGTTGGGCGTCTGGCTGGAGAACATTTATCCCCTTTAGCATTATTAGGTGGCTTGCTTATTCTGATTGGGATCATTGTGGCTGAATTACAACCTTCACAATGGCGTAAAAAAAATAAAGCAATTGAAAAAATTGATTAGCTATGCACCTTTTCTATTATGATTTTATTACATGAGATTTTTGCTTGCAAAGTTTTCATTTTTGAGGCTTTTTTTAATATGAAGATAAAGGAGGCTTTATAAGCTATTCCAGCTTTTGTATAGCAAATTGGAGCAATAATATTTATCTGTTTGCTTAATCTCTGAAATGGGAAGTCAACTTTCATTGAGTCAAAGCATGAAATGGTGAAGATAAAAAACAGCTCTCATCTTTACTGTTATTGTTAAATGTAGCTTTACAGTTTTCGAAAACATCCATGGTAATTTTTTGAATAATAAAAATTACGCACTGTTGCACGTTATGCCTTTTATTCTTTCATGGAATCACACTTTTCACGTAAAATAGAACGCCTAAAGCGGCCTCCCATAATGTTGTATATTAACGCGTTTTTTAAAAAGACAATTATTCTTAATATACATCATATTCATTGACGGTCCGCGTGAAGTATAGAAAAACCACAGAGCATCATCATTTTACTTAATAAAAGGCATGAGCATTTTCTTTGTCAGTTCTCAATATTACGACAGTCTTTGGCATTTGAAAGAGAGAGGCATTTTTACTCATTTCTTAAACGTTTTTATCCATACACTAGCCCTGTTTTATAATGGGGAAGCAAAAAAATTTGATTGATTCACTATGAGAAGATTTAAAATGAGAAAGGCTCGCGATATTCATGTTATTTTATATAAGATTGCTAAAAAAAGCAGGTTATTGCGTATAAATAAAAAAGCATTTCTTGCGAATTTTATTGCAAGCTTAAGTGATATACACGTCCATCATATAAATATTATAACATATTGATTTATAATTAATATAGAATTATTCACATTGAATTAGAATTCTGAATACCGTAAAACTTTATCACTTCAAATTGTTTTCATATTAAATCAATCCAAATCTACTTGCTTACACGTTACAAGAAAGTGGTCCATGTGGGGAAAAACTGTACAAGAAAGGCATATCTCTTATAAACTCTTTCAAGTGTAAAGGATTGTTGCAACATTGGAGGTTGGAAAATGTGTGATGGTGCCGGTTTATCCAGCATATGAGTCATAAAATAAGATGTGAAAATATCATTTTAGTACCGTTGGATTTAATTTAGCAAATAAAAGCCTCATTTTTTAGGTTATGAAAAGTTGTGTTTTGAGAAGCTTTTTAGGTTTATATTCTTTCGATAGAAGCCGGAGCATAATTGGTCTTTGCGTTTTGTATTATTCTTTGCTAAATCGCCTTATATGACAATAGATCGTAATTATATTCGTAATTTTTCCATCGTGGCGCATATTGATCACGGCAAATCCACTTTAGCGGATCGTTTGATTCAAATAACAGGTGGGCTTGATACACGTGAGATGAAAGAACAAGTACTCGATTCCATGGATATTGAGCGTGAACGTGGAATTACTATTAAAGCACAAACGGTACGTTTACACTATAAGGCAAAGAATGGTGAAATCTATATTTTAAATCTTATGGATACACCTGGTCATGTGGATTTTGCTTATGAGGTTTCGCGTTCATTGGCAGCTTGTGAAGGTTCTCTATTGGTGGTGGATGCAAGCCAAGGTGTAGAGGCGCAGACGTTAGCAAATGTTTATCAAGCCATTGATAATTCCCATGAATTGGTTGTTGTACTCAATAAAGTTGATCTTCCAGCAGCAGAACCTGAGCGTGTTAAAGAACAAATTGAAGATGTGATAGGCATTGATACATCTCAAGCAGTAGAAATATCAGCAAAAACAGGTTTGGGTGTTCCTGATGTTTTGGAGGCAATTGTTACACAATTACCACCTCCACATACAGGCGATGTTGCAAATCCCTTGAAAGCAATGTTGGTTGATAGCTGGTATGATGCATATCTTGGTGTCATTGTTTTGGTACGAGTGATAGATGGTATTTTAAAAAAAGGCCAAACCATTCGTATGATGGGTACGGGAGCAAAATATCCAGTTGAGCGCGTTGGGGTGTTTACACCTAAAATGGTACAGGTTGATGAGTTAGGACCAGGCGAGATTGGTTTTATCACTGCCTCTATCAAAGAAGTAGCAGATACACGGGTTGGGGATACGATTACTGAAGAGCGCCGTCCTTGTGAAAATGCTTTGCCTGGTTTTAAGCCGGCGCAACCAGTTGTATTTTGTGGTCTTTTTCCAATTGATGCTGCCGATTTTGATGATTTGCGTGCAGCCATGGGCAAATTACGCTTAAATGATGCGAGTTTTTCTTTTGAAATGGAAACATCCGCGGCTTTGGGATTTGGTTTTCGCTGTGGCTTTTTGGGACTTCTTCATCTTGAAATTATTCAAGAGCGATTAGAGCGTGAGTTTAATTTGGATTTAATCGCGACAGCACCTTCGGTTGTTTATCGCATGAATATGAATGATGGTTCTGTTAAAGAGTTGCACAATCCAGCGGATATGCCTGATGTGGTTAAAATTTCTTCAATCGAAGAACCATGGATTCGGGCAACAATCATGACTCCTGATAATTATCTTGGGTCAATTTTAGAGCTATGCCAAGAGCGGCGGGGGATACAAGCTGGTTTGTCCTATGTTGGAACCCGTGCTATGGTAACGTACGATTTACCACTGAATGAAGTTGTTTTTGATTTTTATGATCGGCTAAAATCAATCTCAAAGGGTTATGCTTCTTTTGATTATCAGATGGCAGATTATGCAGAAGGGGATTTAGTTAAAATGTCTATTTTGGTAAATGGAGAGTCTATAGATGCATTGTCTATGCTTGTGCACCGCACGATTGCAGAAAAGCGCGGGCGTTCCATGTGTGAAAAGCTGAAAGATCTTATTCCCCAGCATATGTTTCAGATTCCAGTTCAAGCGGCTATTGGTGGTAAAGTTATAGCGCGCGAAACAATTCGTGCTTTGCGTAAAGATGTAACAGCGAAATGTTACGGGGGTGATGTCACGCGTAAGCGCAAACTTTTGGAAAAGCAAAAAGAAGGCAAAAAGCGGATGCGCCAATTTGGAAAAGTAGAAATTCCACAATCGGCATTTATTCAAGCACTCAAAATGAACAAATAATGAAAAAAGGAGTATTGTCTCTTATTGATTGCGCTTTTGCTTTTATTGATTGATTCAGGTGCTTAAAGAACACTTTTAAATAGAATTGCGCTGTGCTTCATGTTTTTGTGTATTGCGTAATGATGTCATGCTTCTCACGTAAAACAGAATGCTTTAAACGAAATACATTTATGTTGCATATTGGTGTGCTTGTTTTAGTGAATCATCACTCAATGCATCAAATTCCATTTCACAATGAAGGCTGTGAAAAATATAAAGTAACATGCACTGTGAATGATATAAAATCCATTTGGCATCACCGTCTTTACGCGTCATAAAGGTGCAAAGCGCATCTATCATACTCTTTTTTAGCTCAAAATATTATGACAGTCCTTATCATTTGAGAGAATTTTCATTAAAAATATTTTTACTCTTTTCTTAAAGTGTCTCTTGCCCACACACCAACTGCGTTTGTAACGCGCAAGGAAATGATAGTGATTAGATTCACTATGAAAGGATTTGAAATGAGAGAATTCTTGTATTCGAGGTTATTATTCAAGTAAAAAAATGATGAAATATTATTGTGAATTAATCTTGTGTCTAAGAACGTAAAAGATCATTAATGGATGTTTTTTCTCGTGTTTTTTGATCAACGCGTTTTACAATAACAGCACAATAAAGGCTTGGTCCTGCTTCACCATTTGGTAAAGGTTTTCCAGGGAAAGAACCTGGCACAACCACTGAATAGGCTGGTACTTCACCGATAAAAATTTCACCTGTTGTACGATCAATAATCTTTGTAGATTTTCCAATAAAGACTCCCATTCCCAAAACAGCACCTTCACGGATAATACAGCCTTCAACAATTTCAGAGCGAGCACCGATAAAGCAGTGATCTTCAATGATTGTTGGGTTTGCTTGCAGTGGTTCCAAAACACCTCCAATACCAACACCGCCAGAAAGATGGACATGTTTACCAATTTGTGCACAAGAACCAACGGTGGTCCATGTATCAACCATTGTACCCTCATCGACAAAAGCACCAAGATTAACAAAGGATGGCATCAATATAACGTTGGGTGCAATGTAAGCAGAATGACGTACAATGGCTCCAGGAACGGAACGGAAAGCAGCACTTTTAAAATCGGTCTCTTGCCAACCAGAGAATTTTGAAGGAACTTTATCCCACCAATGTGTTCCATTGATTCCACCAGTAATAATTTGCATAGGATTAAGCTGAAAAGAGAGCAAAACCGCTTTTTTCAACCATTGATGAACATGCCATTGTCCATTTTTTTGTCGTTCTGCAACACGGATTTCACCTTTATCAAGAAGGTTCAATGTATGTTCGACACTCTCACGTATTTCGCCTTTTGTGGTAGTATCGATAGAATCGCGATCGTCAAAAGCTTGTTGAATAATCATTTCAAGTTGTGTGAGATGGGGCATGACGAGAGTTCCGTTAAACAAGTTGAAAGCTTCAAGGTTTATTCTCTATGAACTACGCGAAGAAATGTGTTCAGTCAATAAAACGATGAGGAAGTAGGACAGGTGCATGAAAAAAGGCTGTAAAGAAAAAAGAAAAGGAGAACAAGAAAATTGGACACCACTTCTCCATACGAAGGATGCTCTACAACAAATACATAAAATCTCTAATTCAGTACAAATGCGTTCGTCTACTTATCGTTTAGCCTATATCGATCAAGATTTTATGATGCGTCCAGAGTTGCGCTCACAACGTATTGGTCTTGAATTTTTAAAGCCGGAAATAACCCTTAAAGAATATGATATTCAATCAACAGTTGTTTTGTTTGGTGGTGCGCGTATTCCTGAATCTGGGCAAGCGGCGTGGGCTGCAAAAAATGAAATACAAAAGAAAAATTTGCGTACTATGTCACATTATTACGATGAAGCGAGAGAATTTGCGCGTTTGTGCTCACTTTATTCTGCTACGACAGAATATCGTGAATTTGTGGTTGTTACGGGGGGCGGACCAGGAATTATGGAGGCGGGAAATCGTGGTGCTTGTGATGTTGGTGCTCCAACGATTGGTTTGAATATTATTTTACCACATGAGCAGGAACCTAATTCGTATGTGTCGCCGCATTTGTGTTTCAATTTTCATTATTTGGGGATGCGCAAGATGCATTTTTTAGTACGAGCGAAAGCATTAGCTATCTTCCCTGGAGGATTTGGGACTCTAGATGAATTGTTTGAGACGTTAACTTTAGTACAGACGGGGCGTATGAAACAGGTACCAATTTTATTGTTTGGCAAAGAATTTTGGAGCAATACTATCAATTTTGAGTATCTATCTGAACAAGGTACAATTTCTCCTACTGATGTTAATTTTGTGAAATTTGTCAATACAGCAGCAGAAGCTTTTGAAGAAATTCGTTCTTTTTATAAACTGCCTTAATGACTTTTAAGACGTTCACTCTTGAAGGATAATTAATACTCTACTTTGGTTAAATAAAGTCCTGAAGGAGGAGCAACAACACCACAATGTTTACGATCTTTAGCATGAAGAGCTGCTTCGAGATCTTGAGCTGTCCAACGTCCAATACCCACTTCCATGAGGCTTCCTGCGAATGAACGGATTTGATGATGAAGAAAAGAACGCGCTTGCGCATAAAGGAAAATTTCTTCACCTTCTCTTTGAATATCGAGGCGGTCAAGGGTGCGAATAGGGCTTTTAGCTTGGCAATGTGCTGAACGGAAAGTGGTAAAATCATGTTTTCCTACAAGCTTTTGAGCAGCTTTATGCATGGCTTCAGCATTAAGAGGCTTTGGCAACCACCACACGCGTTTGGCATTTAAGGCTGGTGGAGAGCGACGATTAAGAATTTTAAAAAGATAATGGCGTTTTACAGCGGAAAATCGTGCATCAAAGTCATCAGGGACATTTTGTACGTTTAAGATTGAAATCGCTTCTCCCTGTTTACGTAAAAGAGCATTGAGCGCATCACGTACAGTATGGGGATGCCAGTTTTTTATGAAATCAACATGCGCAACTTGTCCCGTAGCGTGTACGCCCGCATCGGTTCTTCCTGCTGTTGTTATGGTCAATTGTTGTCCACTAAAGGAAAAGAGTACCTGTTCAAGAGCTCCTTGTACAGTGTGAAGTTTTGCTTGACGCTGCCAACCAGCATAATTTGAACCATCATATTCAAGAGTGAGTTTAAAACGTGGCATCTTAAAAAACAGCAGAAATATGAGCACCTCGTAAAAAGGTTGCGCTATCAAGGACTTTACCACCCGATCTTTGGAGAGAGGTTATTTCTATCCGCCCTTGTCCACAATGGACAATCAAAGAATCTGGTTCTATTCGTCCAATTTCAAGAGAAGGACCTGTTGTTAAGCGACTATCAAGAATTTTTACACGTTCTTCTCGTCCCCCAATATTCATATTGCACCAGCAACCAGGAGAAGGAGAGAGCGCGCGAATATGCCTCTGAATAAATTCTGCAGGTTTTGTCCAATCAATGCGGGTCTCTTCCTTTTTGATTTTGGCAGCATAGGTGATGCCTTCCTCTGATTGTGGGGTTAGTTTAAGTTGGCCTTTTTCAAGAGTTGATAGGGTTTCTATCATAAGTTCTGCGCCAATATGTGAAAGTTTGTTTGAAAGCTCAGCAGTGGTGGTGTTATCAGTAATGGGGATGGAGCGAGAAAGAGCGATAGGTCCCGTATCAAGTCCTTCATCCATTTTCATGATCATGATACCTGTTTCTTTATCGCCAGCCATAATTGCACGCTGAATAGGTGCAGCACCACGCCAGCGTGGTAAGAGTGAAGCGTGGGCATTAAAACAACCAAAACGGGGTGTTTCAAGAATAGCTTTGGGTAAAAGGAGTCCATAGGCAACAACAACAGCAGCATCAACACAAAGTGCCGCAAATTGGGCTTGTTGTTCGTCTGTTTTAAGCGTTTGAGGCGTGAAGACAGGAATGGATTTTTCTTGCGCTGCACTTTGAACAGGTGAGGGGATTAATTTAAGTCCCCGACGTCCTGCTGGGCGAGGGGGTTGACTATAAACAGCAACAACATCATGACCTGCATCCAATAAAGTATGTAAAATAGGAACAGAAAAATCTGGTGTCCCCATAAAACTTAATCGTAAAGCCATTACAAAACTGCTTCCTGCATGTTTTTTTCTTTTGCGCGTTTTTTAAATTTTCGTATCACCATATCGCGTTTGATTTTTGAAATGTAATCAATAAAAAGGCGCCCATCTAAATGATCAATTTCATGCTGCAAGCAAGTTGCCAAGAGGTCGTCTGCTTCAATTTCTGTTTGTTTTCCTTCACGATTCTGGTAGCGAACACAAAGGCGTTTAGGACGTTCAACCTCTGCAAAATAGTCAGGAATAGAAAGACAACCTTCTTTATAAATATTACGCTCATCTGAAAGCCATAAAATTTCAGGGTTGATAATAACAAATGGTTTTTTCTGCTCATCTTCAGAATTTCCAGAGACATCTATAACCAACATACGTAGCGGTATACCAATTTGAATAGCAGCAAGACCAACGCCCTTAGCACTATACATGGTTTCCAACATATCATCCGCAAGTTTTTGAAGAGCTGAATCGACCTGATCAACGGGCTTGGATACTTCCCGTAAAATCGGATCAGGTAAAGTAACTAAAGATCTCATTGGCATAAGTAGAGGTTAATCAATGGTTTGTTATTGGTCAATATTGAATAACGGATTCTTGCGTTTTTTTACAATAAGAGCGTTATATTACAATTTATGTTTGATTCGTTTTTTTCCATACTCGCTGGAGAGTTTTTTTCTAAACTAATGCTTTTGCTTTTATTTATACTTGTTTGTTGGGCATTTTTTATGTTGATACATTCTCATCGAAAAAAAGCATTTTTGGAAAATGAGATTGCTGAACGCGCACGTGAGGCACAAATGCAGATGGCTACCTTGCTGAAAACACAAGCTGAAATGCAAGGGAGAATGCAAACGATGGCGGAAATTTTTGGTCAACGGCAGGCTGAATTGAATAAATCACTCAGTGAGCAACTCAATGGGATGACAACAAGCTTAGGCCAAACACTTCAGGTACAGACCAAATCCACTTATGAAAATTTGAATCGTTTGCAAGAGCGTTTAGCAGTGATTGATGCGGCACAAAATAATATTCAATCGCTTACGGGACAAGTTGTTCAGTTGCAGTCCATTTTAAGCAATAAGCAGACACGTGGTACTTTCGGTCAGGGGCGGATGGAAGCAATTATTGCCGATGCCTTACCAACAAATGCTTATGTTTTTCAGGCTGTTCTTTCCAATGGAAAACGCCCAGATTGTCTCATTCATATGCCTAATAAAGCCCCTTCTCTTGTTGTTGATGCTAAATTCCCTCTGGAGGCTTGGAATGCTATGCGTAAGGCAGAATCAGCGCAAGAGCGTCAAGAGGCAGAACGCCAATTTCGTACCGATATGGAAGTCCATATTCGTGATATTGCACAAAAATATTTGATTCCTGGAGAAACCCATGACACTGCTTTCCTTTTTGTGCCATCTGAATCGATTTTTGCAACAATTTATGAGGACTTTGAGGCATTGGTACAAAAATCCAATAGAGCTCATGTGATTATTGTTTCACCATCTTTGTTGATGCTCTCTGTCCAAGTGGTACAAACCATTATGAAAGATGCACGGATGCGTGAACAAGCGCACTTAATTCAATCAGAAGTAGCAAAATTGATGGAAGATTTTGGACGAATGGATATACGTGTTCGTGCGTTACAGAAGCACTTTCACAAAGCAGGTGAAGATATAGAGGGAATTTTGATATCATCCTCCAAAATTATGAAACGGGCAAATCGCATTGAAACTGTCGAATTAAAAGAGAATCATTCTGAACCAACAAAAATGACAACATTGGCTCAGTCGCAAACATTGCGTTTTGCTGACGAGGAATAAAGCAAAGCAATCTTCTTAAATATCACAAGTCAGATCATGTTCTTTATTGATTGGTAATATTTTTTTAGTATCTCTATCTTGTTTTATTTCTTAAACGAGAGGAATAGGAAGATGCGACACCTTTTGTTTTTAGGGGCACTGGTGTTTCTGCTAGATGGGTGTGCAACAACCACTCCCATACACACAAACAATGCTTGTGCTATTTTAGCACAAAAAAATGGTTTTTTTGACAATTGGGGTAAGGCTTCTAAACGTGCAGAAATGCGCTATGGGATTCCTATGCCTATTATTCTTGCAACCATTAATATGGAATCGAGCTTTCGTCACAATGCACGTCCTCCACGTAAAAAACTACTTGGTTTTATTCCATGGAAGCGTCAATCGACAGCCTATGGTTATTCTCAAGCGCTTGACAGTACATGGGCAATGTATCTTCGTGCTACGGGCAGATCTTTTGCATGGCGTACGAATTTTGCAGATTCTGCTGATTTTATTGCTTGGTACCATCGCCGAAGTGTTCAACGCAATGGGGTGAGATTTGATGATGCATATAGCCTTTATTTAAATTATCATATGGGACATGGTGCTTATGCGCGTAGTGGCGGGCATGTCTCTGCGGCACTTTCACAGACAGCACAGCGCATGGCAAGGATATCGAGGCTCTATGAACAACAATTAAAGAGATGTGGATGGCGTTAGGGAAGATTTTTGAAAATCTCAATTAGAGAATTGTTTTGGTAAAATTATTTGAGAGCCAAATTTCTTATGGCGTGATAAGGCTGTATCGTTTTTCTGATTGTTAAATGAAATAAATTGTTATTTTTTAGAATAAACCAAAGAGACAGAAAGCTTTTGCAATGCACAATATTTTGAGAGCACTCTCAATATTTTTACCTCTGTTGTTTAAAAAATTTACAATGAAAACTATCTTCTATTTGGTTCTGACATTTCTCACAGGTCTAAGTATCAGAGATTATTAAAGAAAAATTTTAAAATTTAATATCATTTTTTATTTTCATTATGCGTATTACTGGCTGATTATTACATGAATATTTTCTTTGTTAGCGTATAAAATAGCAATCAAAAGAAATGCAATTCGAGCATCATATTAAAGTAAGAATCTCGAATGGCGTAGGGTTTTATCATTTCAGATCTCTTGAGGTTGAATCAATAAAAACAATTGGCTTGCACATAACAAGCGTAATTGGCATGTGGATAAAAATTGTGAAAGAAAAGACTAAAAATGTTTCTTATGAACATTCTCAAATGTAAGAATTATTGGCAACATTGGGAATTAGCACATATAATGATGGCGCCACTTTGCTTTCACAACTCAACCTTTCTTGTGACGGGCAAGAAAACAAAATTAATTGATTCAATATGTTATTTAAGCGTGAATATACCTTAATATTGAGCAGATAGATGCTACTCAAAGTAGGCAATTTTTTAATTTGCAGGACATCTGATCAGGCTAAATATACTCGAAAAAAGTTCTGATTCGCAATAATTGAGAAGAATATTTTAATATTTTACTCTCTAATCTTTGTTTAGGTACTTCGTACCTTTTAAAAAGATATCGATAACCAACATATTATGATTTTGTGGAAATATTGTGATAAGGGAATTCAAATTTTGTCCTTTAAAACAAGGCGTAAGTTAAACAGCTCATTTTCTATTTCTGTGCAAAGCATAAAAAATTATCTACGTTTACGGTTACAGCAAAATTTTATAATCCAATAAACGATTAAAAATGTATTATAATATCATTAAAACGCAAGAAACAGGCGCTATTGGAATGATGATTAAATGCACATAAATCTTTTAAATTGATGCACACATTCTCTATTATAATTGATTCCCTTGATAGAATAGCTGGTCCTTTTGGTGGAGCTAAGCGGGATCGAACCGCTGACCTCTTGCATGCCATGCAAGCGCTCTCCCAGCTGAGCTATAGCCCCTATAAAAACAATTTTTCCCAAAAGGAAAGTATACAATTTCAGCTTTTCTAGAACGATCAAAATTGAAGATCAAGAAGAATTTACATTCAATGGAAAAGATGTCCTCTTTTACTTCTCTTAAGCATCGTCATCATTAGAAACACCGCCTCCGAGAATATCAGTAACGTCATCATCTTCATCGTCATCATCATGAGATAAAAATGTATCATCGTCATCACCAAGATCTACATCACTATCTTCTAAATCAGGAAGATCGTCATCTTTAGAATCCTCATCATCCTCTTCAAGAAGCATAAAAGCAGATTTTTCAAGTGCTGTATCAAGCTCTTCAGTATCAACATCTTCCTCATTGTTTGCCTCAGCTGCTGCAACTTCAAAGTAAGAACGCGGATAAGAAATTCCTGTATAGGGCGACACAATAGGATCGCGATTTAGATCGTAAAATTTTTTTCCTGTTTCTGGATCAACACGTTTAGTTCCAAGTTCTTGTTTTGCCATAAACCGTGCCTCTTTGATTAACTATTATTCCATTAAAAGATAAATTTTATGGTGCTTAATCGAAAAATAATGCCTTTGTCAAAGATAAATACACTGTTTCACAGTGATTTTTTCATGACGTCTTTTAAAGCATGTGCTAAAGGATGCACAATTTCATAAAA
Source organism: Bartonella sp. MR30HLJHH (assembly GCF_042194195.1). Classification (NCBI taxonomy): domain Bacteria; kingdom Pseudomonadati; phylum Pseudomonadota; class Alphaproteobacteria; order Hyphomicrobiales; family Bartonellaceae; genus Bartonella; species Bartonella sp. MR30HLJHH. Next base: position 219,467 of record NZ_JBHIMO010000001.1, read on the forward strand.
GTTAGACAGAATTAAATAGAATTTCCATGCAAAAAGCAATCCCTATAACCACCTATAAATCGAATAGCCTCTCTGGAAAAATTAAAATACCAGGAGATAAATCAATCTCTCATCGCTCTCTTATATTGGGAGGATTAGCAAGTGGTGAGACACATATTCATGGATTACTTGAAAGCGCTGATGTACTCAATACAGCCGCTGCTATGCAAGCTATGGGTGCCTGTATTATTAAAAAAGATGGCTTCTGGACCATACGAGGAACAGGAAATGGTTGCCTTTTAGCTGCACAAAAACCTTTAGACTTTGGAAACGCTGGAACAGGTGCTCGTTTGGTTATGGGAATGGTTGGTTCATATCATATGAAAACAACCTTTATTGGTGATGCTTCTCTCTCTAAACGTCCAATGGGACGTATCCTTGATCCACTGCGTCTCATGGGGGTTGAAATTGAAGCAACGCACGACGATCACCTTCCTTTAACGCTTTATGGTCCGAAAATGGCTAATCCGATTCGTTACCGTGTTCCAATAGCTTCTTCCCAAATTAAATCAGCAGTCCTGCTTGCTGGACTCAATACCGCCGGCATTACAACTGTTATTGAACCAGTTCTGACACGAGACCATACGGAAAAAATGTTAAAAGCATTCGGTGCACAACTTGAAATAGAAAAAGATAATGAAGGTGCGCGTTTGATTCATCTTAACGGTCAACCCCATCTTACTGGACAAACGATTCATATTCCGGGTGATCCTTCTTCTGCTGCTTTTCTAATTATCGCAGCCCTTCTTGTAGAAGACTCTGATATCACCATTGAAAATGTTTTGATAAATAATTCTCGAATAGGACTTATCGAAATATTGTGGGAAATGGGTGCTCAAATTGAATTTTTGAACCGACGTCAAACGGGTGGAGAGGATGTTGCTGATCTGCGGATAAAATCATCGGTTCTTAGAGGTGTTACGGTGCCCAAAGAACGTGCTCCATCAATGATTGATGAATATCCTGCTTTGGCAGTAGCAGCAGCCTTTGCAGAAGGCAAAACAGTGATGTTAGGAATCGAAGAATTGCGTGTAAAAGAATCAGATCGACTGTCTGCTGTTGCTCAAGGACTCGAAATTAATTGCGTAGACTGTGAAGAAGGTCAAGATTTTCTTATTGTTTATGGGAAAGGTTCTGCCAAAGGTTTGGGTGGTGGACATGTCTCCACACATCTTGATCATCGAATTGCTATGTGTTTTCTCATTTTTGGGCTTATATCAGAAAAACCTGTTACCATTGATGATAAACGAATGATCGCTACGAGCTTTCCAGAATTTATTCCTTTTATAAAACAACTTGGGGGGAAAATTGCTTGAAGCCTTTTGTTATTGCCATTGATGGACCTGCAGCCTCAGGCAAAGGAACCTTAGCACGCAAAATTGCTGCACATTATCGTCTTCGCCATCTTGATACTGGTCTTACTTATCGTAGTGTTGCTCATACGCTTTTACAACAAAATTTGGCTCTTAATGATGAAAAAAATGCTATTATTTATGCTAAAGAACTTGATTTTAATACCTTAAATTCTGCCCTTCTTTCTTCTCATGAACTTGGTGAAGCGGCTTCAAAAATAGCGATTAACCCTGCTGTACGCAAAATTCTTGTCGAAAAACAACGCAACTTTGCTAAAGTTTTGCCTGGCTGTGTGCTTGATGGACGTGATATCGGAACTATTGTTTGTCCTGATGCCGATATCAAGTTTTATGTTTTAGCCAATGTTCAAACGCGCGCCAAACGTCGCTACCAGGAGATTTTAAAAAAGGGGGTTCAAGCAAATTATCATGAAATCCTAGCTCAACTTGAACAGCGCGACAGTCGCGATATAACCCGTAAACAAAGTCCACTAAAACCAGCAAAAAACACCCACTTGCTTGATACGTCAGAATTGAGTATAGAAGCAACATTTGAAATTGCATGTAGTTTTATTGATCCAATCATAAAAATGCATATAATTGGATAAATTCGTTAAGGTGACTTCCAGCCTAGCGCTAACTTTTTTCCTTTATTCAAGGAAAAAGGCGGGGAGTTGCTTATGTTAACACTAACCTAGCGCTCATACCTTATAACACAAGGTATATATTAGGAGTTCTTATGTCACAATACAATCCCACAACAGCGGATTTTGAAGCCCTTTTAACAGAATCTTTTCAAACCAATGATCTTAATGAAGGATCTGTTGTTAAAGGTCGTGTTATTGCAATCGAAAAAGACATGGCCATTATTGATGCTGGTCTTAAAGTCGAAGGACGTATTCCTCTCAAAGAATTTGGAGCTAAAGCAAAAGACGGTTCTTTGCAAGTTGGCGATGAAGTTGAGGTTTACATTGAACGCATTGAAAATGCGATGGGTGAAGCTGTTTTATCGCGTGAAAAAGCACGGCGCGAAGAAAGTTGGGTCCGTTTGGAGGAGAAATTCAATGCTGGTGCACGCGTTGATGGAGTGATCTTTAGCCAAGTAAAAGGTGGTTTTACAGTCGATCTTGATGGTGCCGTTGCTTTTTTGCCGCGCAGCCAAGTTGATATTCGTCCTATTCGTGATGTTTCACCTCTCATGCATAATTCTCAGTCCTTTGAAATCTTGAAGATGGACCGTCGTCGTGGTAATATTGTGGTCTCACGTCGTACTGTTTTAGAAGAAAGTCGCGCCGAGCAACGTTCAGAAATTGTACAAAATCTTGAAGAAAACCAAATCGTTGAAGGTGTGGTGAAAAATATCACAGATTATGGTGCCTTTGTTGATCTTGGTGGGATTGATGGTCTCTTGCACGTTACAGATATGGCATGGCGGCGTGTTAACCACCCATCTGAAGTCCTCACGATTGGTCAAACGATTAAAGTTCAGATTATTCGCATCAATCAAGATACGCACCGTATTTCTCTTGGAATGAAACAGCTTGAAAGTGATCCTTGGGAAAGCATCAGTGTTCGGTATCCGATTGGTAAAAAAATTACGGGTGCTGTCACCAACATTACTGATTACGGTGGTTTTGTTGAAATTGAGCCAGGAATCGAAGGGCTGATCCATGTTTCTGAAATGAGCTGGACGAAGAAAAATGTTCATCCTGGGAAAATTCTGTCTACATCACAAGAAGTAGAAGTGGTTGTTCTTGAGATTGATCCTTCTAAACGGCGTATTTCTCTTGGCTTAAAGCAAACATTTGAAAATCCATGGGAAGCTTTTGCCAATAAATTTCCTGTCAATTCGCAAATTGAAGGAGAGGTTAAAAATAAAACAGAATTTGGTCTGTTTATTGGGCTTGAAGGCGATGTTGACGGTATGGTTCATTTGTCTGATCTTGATTGGAACCGTCCTGGTGAACAAGTCATTGATACTTACAATAAAGGCGATATCGTTAAAGCTGTAGTCCTTGATGTTGACATTGAAAAAGAGCGCATTTCTCTTGGGATTAAGCAGCTTTCCAGCGATAAAGTTGGAGAAGCAGCTGCTTCTGGCGAATTACGAAAAGGTGCTGTTGTAACATGCGAAGTGATTGCTGTTAACGACAATGACATTGGTGTGAAATTGATTGACCACAAACTTGAGACAACCATTCGGCGTGCTGATCTCGCGCGTGATCGTGATGAGCAACGTCCTGAGCGTTTCGCAATTGGGCAAAAGGTTGATGCTCGCATCACAGCATTTGATAAAAAAACACGTAAAATTTCAGTATCGATTAAAGCTTTAGAAATTGCAGAGGAAAAAGAAGCAGTTGCACAATATGGTTCTACAGACTCAGGTGCTTCTCTTGGTGATATTCTTGGTGCAGCTTTGAAAAAACAAGAACAAGATTAATCATCAATCATTAAAGTTGACGGTGTTATTAAGGTCACTCATTTTAGGAGTGACCTTTTTATTTTCTAATTATTGCGTCAAAAATTATAAATGCTTACAATTTAAATAAAAAACGATGTAATTGAATAACAATGGGACATTATGACGTGCATAATACCTTTCATAAAATGGTTTTTTTCTCAAAAAGAGAAAAAAACCATTTTATTAATACGGATTTTCCTCTTCGTGCAATTTATAAGGTACAGGAAGATCTTTATAACTTAGGGCATGATATAGCTTCTGGTAAAGAAATTTTACTCCCTGAGTATGAAGGAGTAGAAGATTTTCGCAAGAGATTGAATGAAAATGCTAAACTTATTCTTAATGCTTTTCATACCAGTGATTTTGCTGCCCGAAATGATGAGACCATCGCACCGTCTGCTCAATGGCTCATTGATAATCATTACACCATTGATAAAACTATACAAAAGCTACGTCGTAATCTACCCAAGTCCTTCATAAAGCAACTTCCTCTTTCTACATACAAAGCGGGAATACCACGAATTTTTGCTTTAACTTGGCTTTATATTGCGCATACCGATAGCAGCTTTTCACAAGAAACACTCACTGCTATGACCAATGGATTTCAAGAAGTTTGTGCGCTCACAATTGGTGAATTGTGGGCTCTTCCTTCTGTTATGCAAATGCTGCTCATTGAAAATGTCCGTCGTCTTTCAGTACGTATCGAAAAAGCGCGACATATGCGCCATCTTGCTAGTCAAGTGGCTGATAAAATTTCTCTTGTAGAAAATAAAACAAATCTACACTCTCTCTTTACGCAGTATAAACCATTTACTGTTGATCCAACGTTTTCAGCACATTTATTCTATCGCCTGCGCAGTGCATCTGTCGATTCAACCGTAGTATTAACTTGGCTTGAAAAGCAATTGAAAAGCCAAGGGAGTAGCTTAGAGATTGCAACAGCTGATGAACATACCCGACAAGCAGCAGATGGTGTGACCATGGGAAATATTATCCGTGCTCTTAAAGCTATAGATGATGTTGATTGGACAGCATGGTTTGAAACAGTGAGTTGTGTCGATTCTATTTTGCGTAAAAATAGTGATTTTTCTGAAATTGATTCTCACTCACGCAATATTTATCGACAAGTCATTGAAAAAGTTGCACGCTTTTCGCCTCTTAGTGAGCTGGAAATTGCACATAAAGTTGTAGAAATGGCAAATTCCACTTCTAAAGATATGCCTCATCATTCTTGTGTGGGGTGGTACCTTGTTGATGATGGTCGTGGCATATTTGAAAAGGCTTGTGGATATATCCCGCCCTTTCTCATAAAATGGACACGAGCTTCCTGTTGCTCAAAATTGAGAGTCATCGCCATTCCTGTCTCTTTTCTGACGCTCGCTCTTTTGCTTGTAATTTACGCCCTTTTACAAATATCTGGTATGACATCATGGATGTCTTTTTGCTTTACTGTATTAGCGCTTTTTCCTGCTATCGATGCTGCTTTTGCTTTATTTAACACTGTTGTTTCATGGTTTGTCCCATCAAGACAACTCATTGGCTATGAATATAAAGAAGGTATTCCAAAACATGCACGGACAATGGTTGTTGTACCTACTTTGATGACATCACGCGATGATATTGATGAACAAGTACGCAATCTTGAAGTGCACTATCTTTCCAATCCTAAAGGTGCCATTCATTTTGCGCTCATTACAGATTGGGTGGATGCTCCATTGAGAGAAACGCAAGATGATCTTGATTTATTGCACTATGCGCAAAAGAGTATTGATAAACTCAATAGTCGTTATCATCGTGATGAACTTCCTCTTTTTTTCCTTTTACATCGCCGACGCCTTTATAATACAAGCGAAAAATGTTGGATGGGATGGGAACGAAAGCGAGGAAAACTTCATGAACTCAACCGGCTCTTAAGAGGCGATAAAAACACAAGCTTTTATCCTCCCAATCCACACCTTCCTATGGATTGCCGTTTTGTTATGACGCTGGATTGTGATACACGTCTTACTCCAGAGAGCGTCGCGAAACTTGTTGGAAAGCTTAACCATCCACTCAATCATCCCATTTTTGATCCGCAAAGTGGAAAGGTTGTAAAAGGCTATAGCGTTTTACAACCACGCATTATTCCTTCTCTTACAACAGGAAAAAAAACATCAATTCTCCAACGGGTTTTTTCTATCAACCGTGGCATTGATCCTTATGTTTTTGCCGTTTCTGATACTTATCAAGATCTTTTAGGAGAAGGTACCTTTATCGGTAAAGGTCTTTATAATATTGATGCATTTGAACAAGCGCTTGATGGCAAAATTAAAGAAAATACTATTCTTAGTCATGATCTCTTAGAAGGAGGTTATGCTCGTACTGCTCTGGTAAGTAGCATAGAAGTCATTGAAGACTATCCAACCGCTTATAATATTGATGTTATGCGTTATCATCGCTGGATTCGCGGTGATTGGCAGCTTTTGCCTTATCTTTTTTTCCACCGTCAAATAAGTTCCGTGACGCGTTGGAAAATGCAGGATAATTTACGTCGTTCTCTTACTCCACTTATGTGGTTAGTCGCAGCATTTGTAGGATGGACTTTTTTGTCTTTCAAGAGTGCAATCGTCTGGCAAATATTCTTGTTGTTTAGCTCCTTCATTTCTCCCATTCTATGTGTATTAAAAACGCTTGTCTCGTCCAATATAGATCATTCTTTGCGTGGACATTTTCAATTAATTTGGAATAAAACTGCTCTTACAAGCGCTGATATATTTCTTAAAACAACGTTTCTTGCTCATTCGGCGTATTTTATGACCGATGCGATTATTCGTACACTCTATCGTATGACGATTTCAAAACAGCATCTTCTTGAATGGAAAACTTCTGCCGCAACAAAATCAATGCCCAATAGTTTGCGTTTTTATGTTTTTACAATGGCACCAGCATCGCTTATTGGTGTCCTTACTGTAGCACTTTCTCTTTTTTCTGATAGTTTTGCAAGCTTGATTGCTTTTCCTTTTGGGATAGCATGGTTTTTTTCACCCTTCATTGCTTGGATTGTGAGTCAACCTTCAACCTTTCAAGATAGCCTTGATCTTTCTTCAAAAGATGAAAAAAAACTTCGCTCTATTGCACGGCGGACATGGCTTTATTATACAACCTTTGTCAATGCACAAAACAACTATTTGCCTCCCGATAATTTTCAAGAAGATCCTGAACCTCTTGTTGCTCAACGTACATCTCCTACGAATATTGGCGTTTATCTCCTTTCTATTATTGCTGCACGTGATTTTGGCTGGATTGGTTTTGAAGAGACCATTACCCGTATTGAATGTACATTACGCTCTCTTACAAAAATGGAAAAGTTCCGTGGTCATCTCTATAATTGGTATGAAACGGATACACTTAGGCCTCTTTTACCTACTTATGTATCAACCGTTGATTCAGGAAATCTTGCCGGTCATTTGGTAACACTCTCTTCTGCCTTAAGTGAATGGGCTGAAAAACCGCCTCTTTTTTTTCAAAGTGATCGGGAAGGCTTATCGGATGTTCTTGCTATTCTTAAAGAAACTGTCAAAGAAATTCCAGATCATCAACCCAGTTTACGCTCTTTACGCCAAAAAATCGAAAAAAACATCACTCGTTTTCATGACTCTGTCCTCACTTTTGTAGAACAAGAAAATACGATCCCTTCTGACATCATAGACCTTTCACTTGCAGCCCACGATATTGTGCACTTAGTCGGTGAACTTGACCACAAAATTCAAACGATAGAATCTGCTCGTGCGCTTTCTTGGGCTAAATGCCTTATCGATACCTGTAACGCTTATCATCATGATGCGACTGCTCATTGTGATCCTGAAAAATTACGTAAAAAACTAAACAGGTTGGCTATAGTGGCACGGCAAATAGCCTTTGATATGAAATTTGACTTTTTAGAACAGCCTAAACGGCATCTCTTATCCATTGGATATCGTGTTCAAGAAAACAAACTCGATGAAAATTGTTATGATCTACTTGCTTCAGAAGCACGTCTTGCAAGTTTTTTTGCTATCGCAAAAGGAGACATAAAACTTAAACATTGGTTTCGTCTTGGTCGACTCCTCGTGCCCATAGGTTGGAAAGGTGCGCTCCTATCATGGTCTGGATCGATGTTCGAATATCTTATGCCATCTCTCGTAATGCATGAACCTTTAGGATCTCTCCTAGATCAAACAAATCGATTGATTATTCGTTGTCAAATACAATATGCCCATAAACGGGAATTGCCATGGGGTATTTCAGAGGCCGCATTTAACGCTCGCGATCATTTAATGAATTACCAATACGCTCATTTTGGTGTTCCAAACCTCGGACTCCAACGTGGTCTTTCACGCAATGCTGTCATTGCTCCCTATGCCAGCCTTCTAGCGGCACAATATGCTCCTGCTTGCACTGTCGCTAATTTAAAACGACTCCGTGATCTTGGAGCTTTAGGAACATATGGTTATTATGACTCTGTCGATTTTACCCCTTCACGCGTGAAAACAGGGGAAAAATACGCTGTTGTACGCAATTATTATGCGCACCATCATGGCATGTCTATCCTTGCTCTTAACAATGTTATTTTTCAAGGGCGAATGCGTGACCGTTTTCACCGTGATCCCATTATTGAAGCAACGCAATTGCTGTTACAGGAAAGAGCGCCTCATCTCATTCCTATTATTCATACCAAAGCTGTTAATCGTATGCGCAATAAGTCTCAAGCATTTGACGCCGCTCCTTTGCGCATTATTACAAACCCGTTGCTCAAACCACGAGAAACGTTACTTTTGTCTAATGGCTTTTATTTTACCATGTTAACAGCGAATGGTTCTGGTTACAGTCGGTGGCACGATTATGCGATTACGCGCTTTATTCCTGATGCAACAGAAGATCAACAAGGTACTTTATTCTTCTTACGCGATACGCATAGTGGTCGGTGGTGGTCTGTTACTGGTGAGCCAACACGTGTTATTGAAGAAGAAGCTGTCAGCATTTTTACAGATGAAAAGGCTGAATATACAAAAATGGTTGATGGTATAAAATCAACGCTTGAATGTCTTATTACATCTGAAGGATGTGGCGAAGGTAGACGTATTCAACTGATGAATAGGACAAATAAAGAGCGCCTCATTGAAGTGACTTCTTATGGTGAATTGGCGCTTGCCACAATGGATACAGACCAAGCTCATCCTGTTTTTTCCCGTATGTTTATAGAGACCGAAATTGCTGAGGAAGGTAAAACAATTTTTGCCAAAAGGCGCAAACGCTCACCTAGCGATCCTGAAATCTATGTTGCCCATTTTGTCTCTAGTACAACAGACATTCTCCAAGAGACAGAAGCTGAAACAGATCGCTCTCTGTTTATTGGTCGGGGGCGATCCATTCATCGGCCCGCTGCATTTGACCGAAATGCTCGTTTCAGTAACAGTCAAGGTTGTGTTCTTGATCCTGTTATGTCATTGCGATGCCGTATAAAAATTTCAGCCCATGAAAAAGCAGAACTTATTTTTTGGACTTTTGCTGCTCATACAAAAGAAGCGCTAAATAATCATATTAAACATTATCGACAACCTGATATGTTTCAAAAAGAACTTTCAATGGCATGGACGCGCTCACAAGTCGCACTGTATCAGAGCGGAACCCAGCTTAAAGAGGCTATTGTCTATCAAAAATATGCAACACCGCTTATCTACCTTGATCGAACATGGCGTCTTCCTTCTGAAATATTAGCAAAAACGCTAGGAAAACAGTCTGATCTTTGGCCCATGTCTATCTCAGGAGACAATCCACTCTGTCTTCTTAGGTTAAATAACGAGGGAAATATCTCTGTACTGCGCGAGCTCCTTAAAGCACATGAATATTGGCGTATGCGCGGACTCATTGTTGATTTGGTCATTCTTAATGAACAAACATTTTCCTACATACAAAATACACAACGCGCTCTTGAGTGGGTCTGTGAATCTTATTATCACCACACGCAAAAAGCAGATGAACGCCAACATATTTTCATGCTTCGACGCGATCAAATGAGTGAACAGAGTTTTAAAACGCTTCTTGCATCAGCGCGCATCATTCTTGATGCCCAAAATGGCTCTTTATCTGAACAGCTTAAACGACTTGATGAAAGTGATTTTGATCTTACAGTTCATAAAAATTATCATGAATTGCATGATCAATTAGATTCTCCAAAGTATAACGAAGGAAGGCAAGTTACAACACAAACTGAACAAAATTTTTTTGCTTCCATTGGTCTTATTAGCCAACAAAAACCCTCCTCTTTTCCCATAAATGGAGAAGATCTAAAATATTGGAATGGTTACGGTGGTTTTAACCAGTATAACCATTATGTAATACGTCTTCATGGACGTACAACTACACCGCACCCGTGGATTAACATCATCGCTAACCACAAATTTGGTTTTCATGTCTCTGCTGAAGGTGCAATTTTTACTTGGGTTAATAATAGCCGCGATTATAAATTAACTCCTTGGGCAAATGATCCAACATCTAACCGGCCAGGAGAAGCACTTTATCTGGTTGATCGCCAGTCTTTAAAACGTTTTTCACCCGTTTCTGCTGTAGAATGTGATGAAAATATTGTCTATGAGGCTTGTCATGGTTTTGGATTTTCAACTTTTAAATCGACACATTCAGAAATTGCATTAGAACTGACTCATACACTTGATCCGGAAAAACCTATTCGCTTTTCACGTCTTACCCTCACGAATGAAGGGAAAAAACCACGCAGTTTACGCCTTTATAATTATGTTGAATGGGTTTTGGGAAATACCCGTACAAAATATGCCCCCTTCATTATTTCCTCTTATGAGGACAAAAGGGGTGCACATTTTATTCAAAATCCCTATCATATCGAGAAATCTCAACAAGTTACATTTTTATCAGCATCCGAAAGTCCAACCAGCACTACGACCAATCGCGCTGAATTTATTGGTGCAACGGGAACTGTAACACGTCCAAATGCGATCCGTAAAGCTGGTACTCTTTCGAATACCATTGAAGCAGGATGTGATCCTTGTTCAGCATTCGCCTATGATATTGATCTTCAACCAGGGCAAACAAAAGAAATCATCTTCTATCTTGGCAGTGCTGAAAATAGGCAAGAAGCTGAAAAATTACTCAATCAAGTACATGCAAGTGATTTTGAAATTTTGCTCACAAAACAAAAACAGCAATGGAGTGATTTTGTTTCTCCTTTCCAAGTCAAAACACCTGACGCTTCTTTTAATCTTATGGTCAACCATTGGCTTCCTTATCAAATCTACGCATGCCGCATCATGGCACGCGCAGGCTTTTACCAAGCGAGTGGTGCATTTGGTTTTCGTGACCAGTTACAAGATAGCCTGTCTTTGTTATTGCTGGAACCACAATTAGCACGTGAACAATTATTAAATGCAGCAGCGCACCAATTTCTTGAAGGTGATGTGCAACATTGGTGGTTGCCTGACACAAATGCTGGTGTTCGTACATACATTTCTGATGATATCGTTTGGCTTGCATATGCAACAGCTCTTTATGTCACTACCACTGGTGATGACGCTTTTCTTGATACGCTCATTCCTTTTATTGAAGGTGATGTTCTCAAAAGTGGGCAACAGGATGCTTATTTTCAACCTATCCAATCCTCAAAGGTTGCAACAGTTTATGAACATTGTGCTTTAGCTTTAGACCTTGCCATTAAACGCTGCGGACCCCATGGTCTCCCTCTTATTTTAGGTGGGGATTGGAATGATGGCATGAATTTGGTAGGTGTGGAAGGAAAAGGCGAAAGTATTTGGTTAGGATGGTTTCTTGGGTACACATTACAAGCATTTATCTCGTTAGCCAAAAAACGTGGTGACAATAGCCATATGCAAATATGGAGTACGTACCTTGAACATTTAACAAAATCCCTAGAGAAAAGCGGTTGGGATGGTGCTTGGTATCGACGTGGTTATTTTGATGATGGAACACCTCTTGGCTCTAAAATCAATGATGAATGTCAAATTGATACCATTGCTCAATCTTGGGCTGTCATTTCTCAAATGGCATCGCTTGAACACCAAAAACAAGCAATGACATCAATGCTGGAACATCTCTATGATAAAAAAGGTGGACTTATTCGCCTTTTTTGGCCGCCTTTTGATAAAAGTACGCTCGAGCCTGGTTATATAAAAGGTTATCCTCCAGGAATTCGAGAAAATGGTGGTCAATACACGCATGGTGCCATTTGGAGTATTTTTGCGTTGGCTGAAATGGAACAAAACGATAAAGCTTACGCTTTATTTTCTATGATAAACCCAATTACCCATGGACAAGATCCTGAAATTTATCGTGTTGAACCTTATGTGATAGCCGCAGATATTTATTCTGTTGAACCACGATGTGGTCAAGGTGGTTGGACATGGTATACAGGCTCAGCCGGTTGGTTTTATCGCGCCGCAACACAAGCTATTCTTGGAATACAGCGTCAGGGAGATCTGTTGTTTTTACAGCCACATTTACCCTCTATTTGGCCAAAATATGAAGCAACAATGAAGTTTTATGATGCCATTTATACCATTAAAGTAAAATGGGGATCTAAAAATATGCTTCATGTTAATGGCAAAAAATATACCGAAGTTCATACAGGGATAAAGTTACACAAAACAGGTCAGCATGAAATTATACGTATTGTTAAATCTTAGAGATGAAAGATGAAAAAGAGAGTAGACTTTTTTATTCTTGCCCAAAACTGTAGAGTTGTTATATTGCACCGCCTATATTGTCCGTGTTGGTGCATAATATTTTAGATTTTATGAAACTGAAAGAAAAAGGTTATGAATCATCCGGATATTGCTAGACGTGTTTACAATCATACTTGGAAACTTGATCCCATTATTCGTTCACTTCTCGATACGGATTTTTATAAGCTTCTTATGGTACAGATGATTTGGGGGTTGTATCCTAATGTTAATGTTACTTTTTCCCTCATAAATCGCTCTAAAACAATACGTCTTGCCGATGATGTTGATGAGAGTGAATTACGTGCTCAACTTGATCATGCTCTTAGTGTACGCTTTACAAAAAAAGAAATGATTTGGCTTGCTGGTAATACATTTTATGGACGCAAACAAATTTTTGAACCGGATTTTCTTCAGTGGCTTGAGAATTTTCAACTTCCAGAATATGAACTAACCCGCAAAGATGGCCAATATATTCTTCATTTTTATGGTTCGTGGGCTCATAGCTCTATGTGGGAAATTCCAGCCCTTGCTATTATCAGTGAATTACGTTCACGTGCAGCTCTCAAAAAACTAGATCGTTTTGCTCTTGATGTACTTTATGCGCGTGCTAAAGCAAAAATGTGGAGTAAAGTTGAACGTCTCAAAAAATTGCCTGATATTAAAATATCTGACTTTGGGACAAGGCGTCGCCATTCTTTTTTATGGCAGCGCTGGTGTGTGGAAGCATTAAAAGAAGGCATTGGTAATTCTTTTACAGGAACTTCTAATGTTCTTCTTGCTATGGATACGGATTTAGAAGCTCTTGGAACCAATGCACACGAATTGCCCATGGTTATTGCGGCTCTCAGCAACAACGATGATGAATTACGCAGAGCTCCGTATCAAGTCTTGCAAGATTGGAACCGTTATTATGGTGGAAATCTTCTCATTGTTTTACCTGATACCTTTGGTACAGAAGCATTTTTACGCAATGCACCAGATTGGGTCGCTGATTGGACGGGTTTCAGACCCGATAGTGCGCCCCCTATTGAAGGTGGCGAACGTATCATTCAATGGTGGAAAGAAAAAGGAAAAGATCCACGCGAAAAACTTTTAATTTTTTCTGATGCTCTTGATGTCAATACAATTGAAAAAACCTATCATCATTTCCATGGTAGAGTGCGCATGAGTTTTGGATGGGGCACGGATCTTACCAATGACTTTACAGGCTGTGCACCTCAGGAAATCGAAACTCTTGATGCTCTTTCCCTTGTTTGTAAGGTGACCTATGCCAATGGTCGACCAGCCGTAAAGCTTTCAGATAATCCTGAAAAAACGATCGGTGATTCAAAAGAAGTACAACGTTATCTCAATTTTTTTGGTAATAAAAAGCGAATTGCTAGACCTATAAAGACGTAGTTTCCGGTTCTTTAAACGAGTATATTGATTCATCATATTGTTTATAAGATTGATTTTTATTCTGCCCTAAGGATGAGGATTCTTAACCTTTACTGGTCTGTAAATAGTTCGGCTGTTTTTTGAGCAGATTCTACTTGGGCTACCACGCATACGCTTCACTTACATAAGGATCGACAGATCAGACTTAAAAATATTCACTACGCATTAAAAAAATACTTAACTTGCTAGGAAGTTTAGCCAAGGAGGCTTCCTTATATCATTGTCATAAATAACGGTGTTATACGGCATAACAAGATACTGTTGTTTTGCATGTTGAAAGAGCGTGCGCGAATATCATAAATTTTTCTCATTTCAACCCTGTTAAATCAAGCACACTCATCTCCTTGTATGTATGAAGGTTTTCAAGTTTTAAGGGTTATTGGTGTAGCTCGACAGTAGGTTTTGTACTAAGCGGGAAGAGATCGGATTAAGTAGGAATACGTGGTAATTTGTTGTTTTTATGTACAATTTTGACCATTAAATGCGCGTTTCTATAGTAAAAATGAGAAAAGGCTTTGCCCTCCTTTGAGAACATCTTTAAAACTCTTTGAAAAAAAATAAATTGGTACAAAATTTAGTGTAAAAATATACAAAACCCAATGAAAAGCTACAATTGTAACATTAGGAATTGCTAAGGCAACATTGGAGGATGACAAATAGCACGGTGACTATCGGTGTGCATTTGTAAGGCAAGGGTGATGGTGCTCAAATGGATTTTATACACTTTACAGGAGATTTTACTTTATCCATGTATGGTCTGCCATCATGAAATGCGTAAAGCGTTGAGAAATGTTCCATTAAAATAAATGTGTAAATAACATGATTTGGGAGCTCTTTTGTTTTACGTGAGGGGCATGACCTCATTAAAAAACAGAGAATGCAATAATATTTTTATTTCGAATAAGCTTTATACAAAGATAGAGAATTTATTTATTCGCATATTATAATAAGAATGCGTGTATGCAGAAAATCATCTGAAAAATTCTGTTGTTTCTTATGAATTATCCTTAAGCTAAGAACAGATGTAACATTAAAGATTGATATAATAGACCAATAGACCGGCTTCTTAATTGTATAAGTATAAAATGATGATGTTTAGTAAGCTTTGTATTATATCCTCATTAAGAGATATGAAAACAAACGAAACGTCTTTTTAGAAAGAAATGGCTATCATATCAATGACTTTTCAATGATGTATATGTAGAGATTCATACAAACATGCCTTATAAAAATAATGACTCTTTTCCATGAATGTGGTTTATCCAAGTGAGAACATTTTGAGTGTGCGTAAACAGTCTTCTTTGTTCATAAAAATCATTTCACAAACATATTATTAATTAATTGCTTTCAAAAACCTTACTACTTCATATGCATTTTGGATATGGAGAGCTTATATTCAAAACTTAAAAGTCCTCATAGTTTTTACGAATAAGTCGAAGCTAAAAAGAGTATCTCATAAAGCTTTTTCTATCATTATGAAGATGGACGTGTTACAATATAAATAGCAATCAGCAATAATATAACCGCAACAAGTAAGGAAATCCATAAAGGAGGGTGTACCATTACGAAAAAGGATAAAAATCCTCCTGTCATACTCATCATTGCAAAAACTTTAACGAATGGAGAGATTGCTTTTTTTTCTTCCCATCGCTTAATAGGGGGACCAAAAATACGATGATTATTCAACCATTGATGAAAACGTGGAGAGGAACGCGTAAAACACCATGAGGCAACTAACAAAAAAGGCACAGTTGGCATAATAGGTAATACTACACCGATAATACCTAATATAACCATTGCCCACCCTGCTATATAATAGCAGATACGCAAAGGGTGAGATATCTTCAAATCTTTTTTCATTCTCTCGTACTATTTTCCTCTACGCAAAACCCTCTACAAAAACATTGTATCTGTTTTTTCTGTTATAAGTTCCTTGAAAATACCGAATAACTTACGCAATATGCTAATCATTTTAAATGATTTCAAGAAAAGAGAAGAGATTTTAGAAAATAAAAAAACAAAAAGGCTGCAGAATAAATCAATGCAGCCTCTTAATTAAGAATGCAGCGTTGGGGGGAGAAAATGTACCGCATCCACTTGCTAGACATTAGGAGGAAAAATAACCTAGCACCTCGGACTCTAATTAAAATAGGAATGAGAAACAATATATAAAAATGCATGGCTGATATGCATGAATTTTAACACTTTTAAGTTTCTTGAACTGTGTTTTGACGAAAAAAAATCATCATGAAAATAGCCATAAAAATCAACGTCAAGATCAACACAATTGTGGAAGCAGAATCAGAGCCAATAAATAAGCTGAGATAAATCCCTAAAAAACCAGAAAAAGCTGCAACAAGTATCGCGATCATTAACATAAAAGAAAACCGCTTTGTAACAAGATAGGCAATTGCTCCTGGTGCTATCAGTAAAGAAATAACGAGCACGATACCTACAGCTTTCAAAGCCGCAACAATTGTAAGAGAAATCATCGTTAGAAGGGTATAGTGAAGTAGAGATATTGGTAACCCCATTGCATGTCCTTGAACTGTATCAAAAATATACAGCATAAAGTCGCGCCATTTTGCTGCTAAAATAAAAGTGACAACAGCAGAAATGATCGCCGTCTGCGTTATATCAAGCCAGTTAACACCTAAAAGATTACCAAATAGAATATGATTCAAATCTAAGCTACTATAAATAGACGTGGCTAAAACAAGCCCCAAACCAAACATCGAAGAAAAGACCACACCCATCACCGTGTCCTGTTTGATACGGCTATTGCTTCCTAAAAAACCCGTTAATAGTGCACACACCATTCCTGCAACAAAAGCACCGCAAGTAATCAGAGTCATTGTAATATTCTCTGGACGCATATGTTGAAACCAAGCAAATGGCAAAGAAGTCAAAAATGCGATTACCCATGGTGTTGTCATATAACCAACAACAACACCTGGAAAAACTGCATGAGAAATGGCATCGCCTAACAGCGCCCATCCTTTCAAAATAAGAAAACAGGAAAGCATCGCCATGGGAATAGAAAGAATCATGACAATAAGCATACCCTTAAGCATAAAAGAAAACTGAAACGGAAGTAGTAATTGATCAATCATGATAATATTACACCCTTTTTTGCCGCATTTATGCGTAAGCGCGCAGCAATATACCCATGTTTAGGAGCAAAAATAAAAGCCAAAACAAATAAAGATGCTTGAAAAAGCACAACAACCCCCCCCGTTTGTGCATTTAAAAAATAACTCACATAAACACCCAAGACACTTGTGAATGTTCCAATTACAACTGCAATAACCAAGATATTCACGAAACGATCACTTAAAAGATAGGCTGTTGCCCCAGGTGTCACAACAAGACAAATGACTAAGAACGCTCCAACGGTTTGCATAGCAGCAACAGTACAAGCGGCAAGCAATGTGAAAAAGAGAATCTTTAAAAACTTTACATTTAATCCAATGGCATGCGCATGCGTTTCATCAAATAACGAAACAAGAAGATCTTTCCATTTCAAAAGCAATATAAGTAACGAAAAAAAGCCGATAAAAGCCAATTGTAGAATATCTGATGAACTAACGGCTAAAATATTTCCCAAAACAATCGTATCAATATTAACAGCCATTGGTTTTAACGATTTGAGAAACAACCCAAAGGCAAAAAAGGAAGAAAAAATGAGCCCAATAATGGTATCTTCTTTCAGTTTTGTCCGGTGGTTAAAAAAGAGCATTGCTGCTGCTGCAAGACCACCAGAAAAAAAAGCGCCGAGTGAAAAAGGTAATCCTAAAAGATAAGCTCCTGCTACACCAGGAACAATTGAATGGGAAAGAGCATCACCAATTAATGACCAACCTTTTAACATCAAAAAAGCTGAAAGAAAGGCACAAACACACCCAACTAATCCAGAAACCCACATTGCATTCACCATATATTGATAGCTCAGTGGCTCAAGCAACCAAGAAATCATGCAACGTGCTCCACTCTTTCAATGTCTTCACAAACTGCAGACTGCTTTCTTCCTATGAAAACATCATTTTTTTTTGTGCTTTGAAGATCAAAAATATGGTGGTGCAAAGATCCTCCAAAAGTTTTCTCCAGATTTTCCTTTGTAAAGATTTTTTCTGTTAACCCAGAAGCTAAAACGGTTCCTTTTATTAAAACTGTATGATCACAAAATTCGCGAACAGAACCCAAATTGTGAGTTGAAACCAAGATCACTGCTCCTTCTTTACGAAGATCTTGTAATAAAGCAATGATTTTATCTTCTGTTGTAACGTCAACCCCTGTAAATGGCTCATCTAATAAAATAGCTTTTGCTTTCTGTGCAAGAGCGCGTGCTAGGAAAACGCGCTTTTTCTGTCCACCAGAAAGTTCTCCAATCTGGCGCTTGGCAAAAGCCAACATATCAACGCGTTCTAAGGCAATACGAACGGCTTCATAATCTTGTGTACGGGCATAGCGAAAGAAATTCATATGACCGTACCGCCCCATCAATACAACATCTTCGACCAAGACAGGAAAATTCCAATCAACATCTTCACTTTGAGGAACATAAGCAATAAGGTTTTTTTTCAAAGCTATATCAACGGGCAAATCAAACATGCGAATTTTTCCCTTTGAGGGGCGTACAAACCCCATAATCGCTTTAAATAACGTTGACTTACCGGATCCATTAACACCAACTAATGCCGTAATAGAACCCTTTGGACTTTCAAAATTTACTTCGCGTAAAGCTGTATGTCCATTACGATAAGTTACCGTTACTCCTTGGGCAAATATTCCAGATTCTGTCATTGGCTTTTTACTCCCTCTAATAAAGCATTGCTAATACGCCCACTCGTGACACGTAATAAATCAATATAAGTGGGTACCTCACCATTTTTCTCACTTAAAGAATCAACATAAAGAACACCACCGTATTTAGCCCCTGTTTCTCTGGCAACCTGCTTAGCAGGCGCAGGGGAAATAGTGCTTTCAGAAAAAACTGCATGAATATTGTATTTGCGAACCATATCAATAACATGCTTGACTTGCTGTGGTGTTCCTTGTTGGTCAGCATTGATGGGCCATAAATAAAGTTCTTTTAGATTAAAATCACGCGCCAAATAGCTAAATGCCCCCTCACTGGTCACAAGCCAACGCTTATCTTGCGGTACGGCTTCTAATTCAGCCTTAATTGGATCAATCGTTGCACGAATTTTCTGTTTATAAATTTCAGCATTCTCTTTATAAATAGCAGCATGTTCAGGATCATATTTCACAAAAGCATCGCGAATATTATCAACGTAAATCAAAGCAGAGGTTGGTGACATCCAAGCATGAGGATTGGGTTTACCGCTAAAGGGGCCCTCACCAATTTTAATGGGTACAATACCTTTTGAAACAACAACACTTGGAACATCCTTGATATTTTGAAAAAACTTTTCAAACCAAAGCTCTAACTCTAATCCATTCCACAATACAAGGTTAGCTCCCTGAGCACGCATAAGATCGCGTGGGGTGGGTTGATATTCATGAATTTCCGCACCTGGTTTTGTAATGGATTCAACCTCAGCGGCATCACCTGCTACATTGCGTGCCATATCAGCAATGATGGTGAATGTCGTAACAGCTTTAAATTTACCAGCACACAAAGCAAAATTGGGTGTAAAAAAAATAACACTTCCAAAAACTATGCTGAAAAACGTTCTTACGTTCATTGATTCTCTCTTTCCTCTATATGCTTTCTTTTTATTGCAAATAATTCGCATTATCATTTAGCAATAGCAGTTATCTTTTACATTTGCAATGAAGGATTAAGAGAAAAAATAACTTTTCAAGATGTTTAAAAACAGCTTTTTTCATATTGAAAAAACTGATGATTTAAGCAGCTTGTTTTGGTAAGGAGCACCGCTTTCAAGAAGCTCTATAACTCTTGAATGCCAAACAAAAAGGGAGTCATCAAAAATGCTCCCACTTCATGTAAAATATCTCATAAAAAATGAAAATACTCAGTAGCGCAAATATGCACCTGTCATTTTAGTAACATTATCCACGATCTTTAAGGCAAGCTTTTCTAAATCTTCATCTGTTAGAGTCCGTTCTATGGGCTGAATAGTTACTTCAATCGCAACAGATTTTTTATCTTCGCCAAAGCTTAAATCTTCAAAAATATCAAAAATCTGCACTGAATGAATAAGTTTTTTATCCGCTCCACTTGCCGCACGAATAATAAGAGAAGAGGCAACAGTTTTATCCGCTATAAAGGCAAAATCACGCCGCACCATTTGAAAAGGTGAGAGTTTCAAAGGAGGACGGCTTTTGGTCGTTTTTTTCTTTGATTCTGGAATTCTGTCTAGAAAAATTTCAAAGCCGCATAAAGGGCCACTAACATCTAACTTTTCTAATGTAGCAGGATGAAAAACACCAAAAAAACCAAGAATAATCTTTGATCCAAGTTTTATGACACCTGAACGACCAGGATGATACCAATCGGGCGCTCCTACTTCAATCTGCACTTTCCCAACATCCATATCGCATGCCTCTAAAATAGCTAAAGCATCTGCTTTGGCATCAAAAACATCAACGACGGTTGCATTTCCATTCCAAAAACGACCAGCCCCTTTAAATTGCTCTGTTCCGCGACGAATCCCACTAACAACACGGTGTTGTTTATCAGGGGTATCGCCTTCATAAATATTGGAAACTTCAAACAAAGCAAGATCGGAAAAACCACGATCAGCATTTCTCTGTGCCGCCATAATCAAACCAGGTAAAAGGGAAGGACGCATCATTGACATATCAGCAGCAATAGGATTAACCAATTTAAGCTCTTCTTGACCTCCTCCAAAAGCAAGAGCTTGATTTTCAGAAATAAAAGACCATGTTACCGCTTCTTTCATACCACGTTGCACTAAAGCCAAACGTGTAGCACGTGAACGAATTTGTGCGCATGTTAAAATTTGATCTTTTCCTTCTGCGGAGTTTTCCAAAGGAATAGGTTTAATTTTATCTAGCCCATAAATCCTCATGACTTCTTCCACCAAATCGGCTTTCCCCATAATATCAGGACGCCATGATGGTACTTTTACTGTAACGACATCTCCTTTTCCTTCAACGAAAAATCCAAGTTTTGTTAAAATAGAGATGACTTTTTCAGGTTCTATTTCCAAATTTGTTAAACGTTTAATTTCAGAAAAAGGAAAAGCGATCTGTTTGATTTCTTGTTGCTGATAGCCAACGATCCTCTTCTTAGATACTTCACCACCACAAAGACGTAAGACCAATTCTGTTGCAATCTCAAGCCCTGTTTCTATAAAAGCCGGATCAACACCTCGTTCAAATCGATAACGTGCATCACTGATAAGACCTAATGCTCTTCCTGTTTGTGCAATGCTTTGCGCATCCCAAAGCGCTGATTCAATAATAACGCGACGTGTTGTCTCATCACAACTCGTTCTTTCACCGCCCATGATACCGGCAATCGAAACAATCCCCTCTTCATCTGCAATGGCACAATTCTTAGCGCCCAAATGATAGATTTTTCCGTTCAGTGCTTGAAGCTGTTCTCCCTCACGAGCACAACGTACACACAAATTACCTTTAATTTTATTTGCATCAAAAACATGGAGTGGACGACCAAGGTCAAAACTTATGTAATTGGTCATATCAACAAGCGCATTAATCGGTCTCAAACCAATTGCATTCAAACGCTGTTGCATCCACTGAGGTGATGCACCATTTTGAACATTGCGCACTTCACGCCAAGCAAAACCTAAACATAATGATGAATCTTGCGAAAAATCTAATGAAACATCGAGAGGTGTTTCAAAGGAAGGCTCAAATTTTGACAAGGATAATTCTTTTAATTTTCCCATTCCAGCGGCAGCAAGATCACGGGCAATACCACGAACACCTGTACAATCAGAGCGATTGGGGGTCAAACCAATATCAATGATCGGATCATCTAAACCAGCATAAGTTGCAAATGAATCTCCAATAGGTGCATCTTCTGGAAGTTCGATAATCCCGTCATGTTCATTTGATAATTCAAGCTCCGCTTGCGAACACATCATCCCAAAACTTTCAACACCGCGGATTTTTCCTACAGATAATGTCGCATCGAGTCCTGAAATATAAGTGCCTGGTAGTGCCAGAACACCAACAAGACCTGCACGCGCATTTGGTGCTCCACAGACAACTTGAACAGGTGTAGAAGTCCCTGTATCGACGGACAGAATCTGGAGTTTATCTGCATCAGGATGCTTTATTGCTGTTAAAACTTTTGCAATCACAAAACCTTTTAAAGAAGACCGATCATCAACGTAATCAACCTCAAGACCTATAGCTGTTAGTTTCTCACAAATTTCATCCAAAGATGCATCTGTCTCTAAGTGATCTTTTAACCACGACAATGTAAATTTCATTTTAAAACCTCACATGAAAGCGATGACTAAGATCACATATTTCTATTAGGAAAAAAAGCAGGCATATCAAAGCAACGAAAGCCATAATGGTCTAACCAACGCAGATCAGCATCAAAAAAAGCTCGTAAATCAGGCATACCGTATTTCAACATGGCAATACGATCAATGCCCATTCCCCATGCAAAGCCTTGATATTCATCGGGATCTAAACCAACATTTTTCAATACATGAGGATGCACCATTCCGCATCCTAAAATTTCCAACCAATCCTGTCCTTCTCCGAACTTTATTTCTGAACCAGAACGATCACATTGAATATCCACTTCCATAGATGGTTCGGTAAAAGGGAAAAAAGAAGGACGAAAACGCATTTTTACAGAGGGAACTTCAAAAAATGCTTTACAAAAGGTTTCATGTAGCCACATCATATGGGCAATGGTGGAGGTTTTATCAATGACAAGACCTTCTACCTGATGGAACATGGGCGAATGCGTCGCATCCGAATCCATGCGGTAAGTTTTTCCAGGAATAATGATCCGTATCGGTGCTTTTTGTTTTTCTAGTGTGCGAATTTGTACGGGTGATGTATGGGTCCGCAACAACTTTCGTTCTCCCATTTTATCGACATCAAAAAAGAAGGTATCATGCATTTCGCGTGCTGGATGCCCTTCAGGAAAATTCAATGCCGTAAAATTATAATAATCTGTTTCAATATCAGGTCCTTCTGCAAGAGAAAAACCCAACTTCGTATAAATGGCAATAATTTCCTCAATCACCTGTGAAATAGGATGAATGCGTCCTCGTTCTATAGGTGAAGAGCGAACAGGCAAGGTGACATCAACCGTTTCACGAGAAAGACGGGCATCCATTGCCTGTCTTTTCAGAAGATCACGCTTTTGCGTCCATAATTCTAAAATACGATTTTTTAATCCATTAAGAACTGGTCCAACTTTATGGCGCTCGCTAGCATCCATCTTCCCTAATGCTTTTAATTTTTCAGAGATGCTACCTTTTTTACCCAATGCTGCAATACGCACTGCTTCAAGTGCCTGTTCATCACCCGCTGCCTCTAAGGCTAAACAAATTTCTTGTTCCAGACGCTCAATATCGTTCATATTTTTGCCTATTTTTTTAATAAAAAAAACCCGCACTCGCAACAGCCAGCACGGGACCTCGAATAAATAAATGCTTTAAGAGAACACGACTGGCTTACTTGACAGCGCCTTCAAAAGCATTAGGTGTCGTATCTTTTAAATATTCCAAAGCCTTTTTTGCCGAAGCTACTAAAGCAGAAAATGCTTCTGCTTCGTGGATTGCTATATCTGAAAGAACCTTACGATCAACCTCAATACCGGCTTTTGATAAGCCATCAATAAAACGTCCATAAGTTAAACCTTCTGCGCGAACAGCCGCATTAATTCTCTGAATCCACAAAGCACGGAAAGTACGTTTCCTATTTTTGCGATCACGATAAGCGTATTGCTTTGAACGATCAACTGCTGCTTTAGCTGCACGAATGGTATTTTTACGACGACCGTAAAAACCTTCAGCCTGTTTAAGAACTTTTTTGTGCTTAGCGTGTGCTGTCACACCTCTTTTCACACGTGCCATATTATAATCTCCTCAAAATCAAAAGCGTAAGGTTTAAACACCATTCGGCAAATAATGCTGAACGACTTTTTTAGCATCTTGTTCACACAAAACCATTGTTCCACGTGCATCGCGAATAAATTTATTCGAACGCTTAATCATACCGTGGCGCTTACCGGCAGCTGCTACTTTAATTTTGCCTGACGCAGTGATTTTAAACCGCTTTTTAGCGGATGATTTGGTCTTCATCTTGGGCATTTTGCTACTCCGTACATTAATTTATTCAATCAAATATTTTATTCACTCAAGCGGACCAACGCTTGAACAAGCATTTAAACAGCCACGGCATGCCCTGCCGGGCGGTTCTAATAGTGTTTCCATAAGCCACTATACACAAAATAGCAAGACCGTATTACAAAAAAATCGGAGCTCCATTGCCTTGAAGCTCAACTAAAGGTGCCGGAATAGCATTTGTTTTGATAGCTGCTTTACATAGATCAGCAATAATGCATTGCCTACATTGTGCTTTACGTGCTTGGCAAACATAGCGTCCATGTAAAATCAGCCAATGATGCGCATGACGAAGATAATGGATTGGTATAATCTTTAATAATTTTTTCTCAACAATCTCTGGTGTTTTGCCAGGCGCTAAACCAAGACGATTGCTTAAGCGAAAAATATGTGTATCTACTGCCAATGTAGGCTGACCAAAAGCAACATTCAAAACAACATTAGCCGTTTTGCGCCCCACTCCAGGAAGGGACATAAGTGCTTCATGCGTATCAGGTACTTGACCGCCATAACAATCAATTAAACAGTTGCAAAGTGCATAAACATTGCGTGCTTTTGCTCGCCAAAGACCAATTGAACGGATATGATGTGCTATTTCTTCTTCTCCTAATGCAACCATTTTTTCCGGTTGATCAGCAAGGCGAAATAATTCTTTTGTCGCTTTATTAACGCTTACATCTGTCGCTTGAGCCGAAAGCACAACGGCAATCAAAAGCGTAAAAATATTTGTATAGATAAGATCACTCTTAGGCGCTGGGCGTTGCACAGAAAAACGGCGAAATATTTCTGCAATTTCATTTTCATTATATAATATACCAGATAAATTTCGCACGTTTGACAATTTTATGGTACTTTGAGGCATTGAACTCTCTTAAATCTTCTCTCTTGAAGTTATCATTCATGCTCGCCATATGAGAGGAATGCAGCGAACACTTTTATAGAGTTTGGTCAAGTAAAGCCGTTTTAAAGAGGATACTCATGAATGACACATGTGACGCCTTTCTCCAATCCCTTTCTTTTAGGGTTTGAAACCGTAGAAAAAATATTGCAACGTATCGGTAAAGCTGATGAGGCTTACCCAGCCTATAACATTGAACGTTTGCATAAAAATGATGATGCAAATCATATCCGGATAACTTTGGCTGTTGCTGGATTTAAGATTAACCATCTTAATATTTTGCTCGATGATAATCAATTGGTTATTCATGGTAAACAAACAGATAACCAAAATCATCAATATTTATATCGCGGTATAGCTGCGCGACAATTCCAGCGAACCTTTGTTCTCGCGGAAGGGATGCATGTTACAAATGCAGAGTTGAAAAATGGTCTTTTATCAATTAATCTGTATCAACCAAAATTAAAAAAAGAAATAAAACAGATTCCAATTAAAGTCAGTAGTGGTGAGTCATAAAAGTTAAGGCGTAAAGGAACAGTGAAATGGGAGAACATAAACAGAACTTGTCGTTTCAGAACACATCCTACTCTGATGCGGGACAGATTGCCTATTTAAAAAAAGTTTGTACAGATGATTTGGCTAAAAACTTTCCAGATCTTCCACCAATGACCCCAGGAATTACGATATGGGCGCTCTTTGGTGAAACAGGTTATCCTATCATTTTATCCGATGAGCGTTCTATCGCCCTTGCTGGAGCCAATGAGCATGAACTACAAATTGTAACTCTGCACTAGATTACTTTACGAGAAAACGCTGTACTCTTTATAAATTCTATCTGTTTTTTCATAAAGGGTGTAATGTGAGTTATAATGAGATAAGTATTGGTTTATATTCATAATTAATTTTTTACAACTGGAATGAGAGTCCCGAATATCATAAGGTTTTCTCATTTGAGGTCCTCTTGTATTAAAACAATTAAAGTCACTTGCTTGTATATCACGCGCAGGGAGAGCCGTGTGGATAAAAACACTTGAAGAAAGGAATAAAAATATCTCTTGTGAATTGTCTTAATTAGCAAGGATGTTGGCAATGTTGGGGATGAGAAAAATGTATGATGGTGTCAGTTTGCTTCTTCACAAGTGTGAAGATGTCCCCTATAGATTTATATTATTTACGGGAACTTTTATACCATTTATAGGCGCTATCGTGAAATAGGCTCGAGTGTGCATTGAAAGATGTTTCTTTAAAATGAGTACATGAAGGCTATACAAGTGTATTTTGTTTGGGGTTTTCTGTTCTTCTTGAGGGAAGTGACTCCATTGAGGAGTGTAAAAACAAAAGCATGAGATAATGCGTCATCATTATTTAAAAGATATTGCTATGAATGCTTTTGAAAGATGTAAAGCTGAATTGTAAGGAGATGATAGATTTTTACCATGATGCCTTTATATTCTTTCCAAATTAGGCTGTCTTCTTGTTCCAGAAATTACGCAAACAGATAGATGCAATATACTTACCAAATCTGGCATACAAAAATCTGGTACAGTTCGTGCCACACTGAAGCGTTTTGATATTTGTCTCAAACGTGGAATTGCACAGGGATTAGACGTTGATTAACAGGTAATAAAAAAAACAAAGGCCTTATGAAAAAGTTTATGCAGAGCTTTTAATTTTGTGCTTCAACTGCCTCAGTACAAGATATTTTTCTCTTTTGAATATTAAAGCTCTTGTTTTTATAATGAAGTTACAGCACAACAAGCAAAATGGAATTATTTGAGGGAAAAAAAATAATGCCTTCTTACCGTTCAAGAATGTCGACCCACGGGCGTAATATGGCAGGAGCCCGCGGACTTTGGCGTGCAACAGGGATGAAAGATACTGATTTTGGTAAACCCATTATTGCGATTGCGAATTCTTTTACACAATTTGTACCAGGGCATGTCCATTTAAAAGATCTTGGGCAATTAATCGCACAACAGATAGCAGTTGCTGGTGGTGTTGCGAAAGAATTTAATACCATTGCTGTAGATGATGGAATTGCGATGGGGCACGATGGAATGCTCTATTCTTTGCCCTCACGTGAAATCATTGCTGATTCTGTAGAGTACATGGTTAATGCACATTGTGCGGATGCACTTGTCTGTATTTCTAATTGTGACAAAATTACGCCTGGTATGTTAATGGCTGCTTTACGGTTGAATATTCCGACAATCTTTGTTTCAGGTGGTCCTATGGAAGCAGGTAAGATTAAATGGAAGGATCAAGATCTAAGGGTTGATTTGGTCGATGCCATGGTTGCAGCAGCTTCAGAACAGAATTCAGAAGAAGAAGTTGCTGAAATGGAGCGTGCTGCTTGTCCTACATGTGGTTCTTGTTCAGGAATGTTTACAGCCAACTCCATGAATTGCTTAACGGAAGCATTGGGGCTTTCGCTTCCCGGAAATGGATCAATGTTAGCAACACATGCAGATCGACGGATGCTTTTTGAAGAAGCTGGAAAACAGATTGTTGCATTGGTTAAACGTTATTATGAAAAAGATGATGAAACAGTCTTGCCGCGCTCTATTGCTTCACGCAAGGCTTTTGAAAATGCAATGACCGTTGATATTGCTATGGGGGGATCAACCAATACAGTACTGCATCTTTTAGCCGCGGCGCAAGAAGGTGAGGTGGATTTTACCATGACGGATATTGATCATCTTTCACGTCGTGTTCCTGTTTTATGTAAGGTTGCTCCTGCTGTCGCGAATGTACATATGGAAGATGTTCATCGCGCTGGTGGTATTATGGGGCTTTTAGGCGAACTGGATGCGGCGGGACTCATTGATACGTCAACTTATACGGTTCATGCAAAAACAATGAAAGAAGCTCTTTACCGTTGGGATGTGAAACAAACTAATGAACCAACAGTTCGTACATTTTATCGTGCTGCTCCTGGTGGTATTCCAACACAGACAGCTTTTAGCCAATCTTGTCGCTATGAGACCCTTGATCTTGATCGTGAAAAAGGTGTGATTCGCGATAGGGAACATGCATATTCACAAGATGGAGGATTGGCAATTCTTTATGGAAATCTTGCAAAAGATGGCTGCATTGTAAAAACAGCAGGCGTTGATCAATCAATTTTAACTTTTAAAGGTCCGGCAAGAATTTTTGAAAGCCAAGATTCAGCTGTTTCAGCTATATTAACTGATAAGATTAAAATAGGTGAAATTGTTTTAATCCGTTATGAAGGTCCACGTGGTGGACCTGGAATGCAAGAAATGCTTTATCCAACAAGTTATCTCAAATCTAAAGGATTGGGCAAGGTTTGTGCACTTGTTACGGATGGACGTTTTTCAGGGGGAAGTTCAGGGCTCTCGATAGGACATATTTCACCAGAAGCTGCTGAAGGAGGAGAAATTGCGTTGGTGGAGGAGGGGGATATCATAGAAATTGATATTCCAAATCGTAGAATTCATATGTTGGTGGATGACGTTGAGATGAAGCTGCGCCGTGCTAAGATGGAAGCAAAAGGAAAAGGTGCTTGGCAACCGATTGAGAAACGTCAGCGTAAAGTTTCAAAGGCTCTCAAAGCCTATGCAGCGATGACCACATCTGCTGCAAAGGGTGCAGTACGTAATATTTGATGAGATGAATGACGCGTCTTATAAAAGGGAGATAGTATTCTGATTTTTTGCATCTTTTGCACGATATTCTAAGCTAATTATTTTATGAGTTTATGAACTTATCAGAATATTTCGAGTCATGATAAGTATGATTAAAAAGCTATCAATACAACTAAAAGCTGCTGCGGATTGCTTATTTTAGCAGTTATGTAAGACAGATAAAGATAGATATGGTATGATTACTTTTCATATCATATCTCAATTTTATACGAAATTACGATTTTCTGTTCTTATATTTATGAAAGATATTTATTGTACTGGTGGCATTATCTTGTTGTACCGTAAAACACTGTCATTTAGGGCTGTGATATACGGCATCCTCCTTAATATATTAAGTGTTTTTTTAGTGTGTGGTGAATATTTTTAGACTTGTTTATCAAGCTGTGAGTTTAAGTGAATCACATGACTAGAAAGTCAAGGTAAATCCCTTAGAATCTGGACTGTTTGCAGACTTGATTCGAATGAAAATCTTTATTTCTTGAGGTGCGGGAAGGAGTTCAAAGGATGTTTAGGAAAATAAAATGCTGCTGTGATATATCTGATTATATGGTTCATATGAAAACAGTAAAAGAGCTCTTTATAACTTAAAATGTGAGGAAAATGAGAGACCCATTACCCATGAATTTATTATGCAAAATGGGGTGGCATCCCGACAACTTTAAACTAAAACTGTTGCTATGATAACAATAATATTGATTGTGAAAAAGCATAATTTATTAAATATTGCGTATTTACAAGATAGAGGAGATTTCATGACAATCTTTACAAAAAACGACTATCTTGTAAAAGTAGTCGATATTGACCAATTTTTTGTATACGGGCCAATATTTATCTAAGGAAATATGAAATATAATGCATAGGGTTTTGCTTCTATATGCATTACACGTATCAAAATATATTGTGTAGAAAAGCGATAGGAATACGGTAAACAACAGTTTGTGCTGCAGCATATCAAAAAGGGATACTTTGATCTCCTATTAAGAAAGCTTTTTAATAAAAAATAACATCCGTTTTCTATAAAGGGTTACTTTTTTCAAGCTGTTTGAGATGGTAAATTGCTTCTAAAGCTTGTTTAGGAGAGAGTTCATCGGGATGGATATTTTTTAAAGCTTCGTGAAGTACACAATGTTTGTTTCTTGCTTCATTGACGGGAGATGTTGCTTTAAGAGAAAAGAGTGGTAAATCATCAATGAGTTTATGTCCTTTTCCAGCCATTTCACCTTGTTCTAATTGATGGAGTACATCTGTTGCTCGTGTAATAACGGCTGGGGGGAGTCCAGCAAGCTTTGCAACTTGTACACCATAGGAACGGTCAGCAGCTCCTGGTGTAACCTCATGAAGAAAAACTACATCACCATTCCAATTTTTGACTTTCATGGTTACATTATGCAGTCTGTCAAGTTTTTCGGTAAGTGCAGTCATTTCATGAAAATGGGTAGCGAGAATAGCACGACAATGGTTAACTTCATGGAGATATTCAACAGCAGCCCAAGCAATAGAAAGTCCATCAAAGGTTGATGTCCCACGTCCTATTTCATCAAGAATAACAAGGGAATGGTGGCTAGCATGATTGAGAATTGTTGCTGTTTCAACCATTTCCATCATAAAGGTTGAGCGCCCCCGTGCAAGATCATCGGAAGCCCCAACACGACTAAATAGGCGGTCAACAACACCAATATGTGCTGAAGTCGCTGGAACGAAGGACCCCATTTGCGCCATAATAGCAATAAGAGCATTTTGCCGCAAAAAAGTTGATTTTCCTCCCATATTAGGCCCTGTCAACAGCCAGATTGCTGCATATTGCTGATTTTCTTGCACAGAGAGATCACAATTATTGGCAATAAAAGGTTCTGCTGCTTGTTTGCGGAGTGCTTGCTCGACGACAGGATGGCGTCCTGCTGTGATATGGAAGGTAAGTGAAAGATCAATTTTAGGTCGGCAATAGCCTTGTTCTTCAGCAAGATATGCTAAGGCGACAGAGACATCTAAAATAGCAAGTGCTTCAGAGGCTTTACGAATAAAATCAACTTGTTCGGTAATTTCCTGAACGAGAATATCAAAAATCTCTAGTTCAAGTGTCAATGCGTGATTGGCAGCATGGGCAATACGGCTTTCAAGGTCAGCAAGCTCTGTTGTCGTAAAACGCATAGCGTTTGCCATTGTTTGCCGATGAATAAAACGTGCTTTAGCTTGTGGATTATTTGTAAGAGCAGATGCTTGTGTACTGGTTACTTCAATGAAATAACCTAGAATATTATTATGCTTTATTTTAAGCGTTTTAATATCTGTTTCTTGGGCATATTGCGCTTGAAGTTCAGCAATGACACGGCGCGATTCATCACGTAAAGCACGCATTTCATCGAGCTCTTTATGATAATTTGAACGAATAAAACCACCATCACGTTTAAGGAGTGGGAGATCATCAGCTAATGCTTGTTCTAAATGAAAGTATAACGCTGTGGGTAAGTTTGAGAACACCTGTTGTACATCACTTATTTCTTGAGGCAAAAGCTCATTATTAAGAAGTTGATGCAATTCACGAATGATTTCAAAGCCGCGCTGAATTGTCGCCATATCACGGGGACCTCCTCGTCCAAGAGCCAAACGTGAAACGGCGCGGGGCATATCTGGTCCCCCTTTTAAAATAAGCTTTATCGCTTCTGCAAGAGAAGGATTACGTAGAAAAAAATCGATAGAATCCAAACGCGTATCAATAGCTGAAGGAGTGGTGAGGGGAGCAATAAGGCGATCGATGAGAAGGCGTGATCCTCCTCCTGTTACAGTGCGATCGATAGCTTTTAATAAACTTCCATCCCGTTGACCTGATGTCGTACGAATAAGTTCAAGGCTTAATCTGGTTGCGGCATCAATAAAAAGAGTCGCACTTTCATTTAGGCGCTCAGGCTGCATGAGAGGAGGACGATGCGTTATTTGTGTTTTTTCGATATAACGAATAGCAGCTACAATTGCAGAGAGTTCGGAACGTGAATAATCGGCAACGCCGTCAAGAGTTGAGAGTTTAAAATAATTGCAAATATCGCGTTCAGCGGTCAGTGCATCAAAGAGACAAGCAGGTTGAGGTGAAACGATACGATCAAGAACATTAAAAAGTGATTTGTGAGATTTATCATGAAAGAATGAATCAGCAACAATGATTTCTTGTGGATCCACACGCATAATATCTGCCAAAAGTTTTTCTTGGCGGCTTTCTGTTACACGAAATATGCCTGTTGAGATATCAATCCAAGAGAGAGAAAATTCCTCTCCATCGCTAGTTTTTATACGGGAAAGTGTCATCAAATAATTTGCGCGTGTTGGATCAAGGAGTTTTTCTTCTGTTATCGTTCCAGGTGTTACAAGGCGAACAACATCACGCCGAACAACAGATTTTGAGCCACGTTTTTTTGCTTCAGCAGGATCTTCTATTTGTTCACAAACAGCAACTCGGTAACCACAAGCAATCAGTTTTTGTAAATAATCATCAGCAGCATGAACGGGAACACCGCACATAGGAATATCTTGTCCTAAATGTTTTCCGCGTGCTGTGAGTGTGATTCCTAAAGCCTGAGCAGCTTCAATCGCATCATTAAAAAATAATTCATAAAAATCCCCCATTCGGTAAAAGAGAAGGGAATCATGATGTACGGCTTTAATTTCTATGTACTGCTCCATCATAGGTGTCAGGCGTTCTTGAGAGGAAGCAGATGAAGAAGCAGGCTGTGGAATTAAATTATTTTTATGATTATTTTTTTTATCCATTTGTACGAGGCCTGTTTCCTTTAAGTGAAGTTTTTACTCTTTTTTGTTTACTTCAATATCTATTTATCTCTAAATTGCAACGCATCATCAGATTTGCTAAGGCAAGAATAACGATT
This sequence comes from Bartonella sp. MR30HLJHH, assembly GCF_042194195.1. NCBI lineage: Bacteria > Pseudomonadati > Pseudomonadota > Alphaproteobacteria > Hyphomicrobiales > Bartonellaceae > Bartonella > Bartonella sp. MR30HLJHH. Next base: position 252,221 of record NZ_JBHIMO010000001.1, read on the forward strand.
TCTAATATATGAATCAAATTTAATGACTATACGCATTATCAAGCAAAATTTACACTGTTTTTGGAGAAAATAAAGTGAGATGAAAGAGAGCGAGCAGGATCAGAAAATGTCTCAAACTGTTTACAGTGCGAGCGAAAGAGAAGCTCTAGATTTTCATAGTCGTGGTCGACCAGGAAAGCTTGAGATTGTTGCAACAAAGTCTATGGCCACACAGCATGATTTAGCACTTGCTTATTCACCAGGTGTTGCAGTTCCAGTTAAGGCAATTGCTCAAAATCCAGCGCTAGCTTATGATTATACAGCAAAAGGCAATCTTGTTGCTGTTATTTCAAATGGTACAGCTATTTTAGGGTTAGGCAACTTAGGAGCCCTTGCCTCTAAGCCGGTCATGGAAGGCAAAGCAGTGTTGTTTAAGCGTTTTGCGGATATTGATTCCATTGATTTAGAAATTGATATAAACGATACAGAAAGTTTTATCAATTTGGTGCGTTATTTAGAACCTTCTTTTGGTGGAATTAATCTTGAAGACATTAAGGCGCCAGAGTGCTTTATGATTGAAAGCCGCCTACGCGAGGTGATGAATATACCTGTTTTTCACGACGATCAACATGGTACAGCAATTATTGTTGCTGCTGGTGTTCTCAACGCTTTGACTTTAACAGGGCGCGATATGCAAAATACGCGGTTAGTCTGTAATGGTGCTGGTTCTGCAGGAATTGCTTGTATTGAACTGATTAAAGCGATGGGATTTCGTTCCGAAAATATCATATTATGTGATACAAAGGGTGTGGTCTATGAAGGCCGCAAAGAGGGAATGAATCAGTGGAAATCTGCGCATGCTATTCAAACAGATAAACGTACGCTTATGGAAGCAATGGAAGGTGCAGATATATTTTTTGGGGTTTCTGCTAAAGGTGCTCTTACTCCTGAAATGGTAAGATCTATGGCACCGCAGCCGATCATTTTTGCTATGGCTAATCCTGATCCAGAAATTACACCGGAAGAGGTTATGCAAGTGCGTCATGATGCCATTGTCGCAACAGGGCGTTCCGATTATCCAAATCAGATTAATAATGTTCTCTGCTTTCCTTATATATTTCGTGGTGCACTTGATGTGCGTGCAAGAGTTATTAATGAAGAAATGAAGATTGCTGCGGCAAAGGCTCTTGCCAATTTAGCGCATGAAGAAGTGCCTGACAGCGTTGCAGAAGCTTATCGTGGAAAGCGATTAAAATTTGGTCCTAATTATATCATCCCTGTTCCTTTTGATCCGCGTTTATTGACGGTTGTTTCAATAGCGGTAGCAAAAGCAGCAATGGAAAGCGGTGTTGCGCAAAAGAACATAGATGATTTAGAGGCCTATGAGCGCGATTTGAATGCGAGGCGTGATCCTACTTCTTCGATGATGCGTGGGGTTTATAACCATGTTCGTCAAGCGCCAAAACAAATTGTCTTTGCAGAAGGTGAAGAAGAGCAAGTTATGCGGGCAGCCGTTTCCTATGTTCATCAAAAATTAGGACAAGCGATTTTGGTCGGTCGTGAAGAGCAAGTAAGAGAAACAGCTGTTATCGCTGGAATTGATCTGGAGCGTGAAGGTATTTCTATTATGAATGCTAAGCTTTCCTGTCGTACAGATGATTATGCGAATTATCTTTATAAAAAGATGCAGCGTCAAGGCTGGCTGTTGCGTGATTGTCATCGTCGTATCAATAATGATCGCAATTATTTTGCTGCGTGTATGGTGGCACTAGGAGATGCTGATGCAATGGTTACAGGGGTGACACGCAATTATGAAACAGCGCTGATCGATATACGTCGTGCAATTGATGAAAAACCAAAAGAACGATTGATTGGTATCTCAATGGCTATTTGCCGAGGACGAACTGTGTTTATTACGGATACAGCTGTTTATGAAAATCCTAATGCTGAAGAACTTGCGGATATAGCGGAACAAACCGCTTCGTTTGTACGTGGATTTGGATATCAACCACGGGTAGCATTTTTAGCATTTTCTACGTTTGGTTATATGAAAGGGCAAATCACACAGCAAATTCAGGATGCGATTAATATTTTGCATGAACGCAAGGTTGATTTTGAGTTTGATGGAGAAATAAGTGCTGATGTAGCGCTCAATTCCAAATTGATGCAGCAATATCCATTTATGGGATTAACAGAGCCCGCTAACATTTTGGTTATGCCTGGATATCACGCGTCTTCCATTGCAAGCAAAATGTTACAAGAACTTGGTGGAGCAACCATCATTGGTCCTATTTTAATTGGGTTGGAAAAATCTGTCCAAATTGTACCGTTTAGTGGAAACGATACAGATGTGGTCAATATTGCAATGCTCGCGGCTTATCATGCCGCAAAAGCCGTCTAAAGGAAAAAAGCCCCTAATATACCAATAATATATCAAGGGGCTTTATGATAGCAAAAGAATAAATTTTTTAAGAGGGTTGTATTTGATTGTCGTTTTGTTCTTCAGCGAGACGCTTTTGAAAGAGGGCTGCAAAATCAATAGGATCAATCCATAAAGGTGGAAAACCACCATTTTGAGTAGCATCAGATATAATTTGGCGAGCAAATGGGAATAAAAGACGAGGGCATTCAATAAAGACCAATGGCATAACATGTTCTTGTGGAATGTTTTTAAGGTGGAAAACACCACCGTAAATCAGTTCTACATGAAATAAGGTTTCAGTTTCATCATTGGCTTTAACGGAGAGAGACAAAACGACATCATAATTGTCATCACCAATTGGGTTGGCATTGACGTTAATATTGATATCAATTTGTGGTGATTTTTCACGTGTACGCAATGAACGAGGAGCACCTGGGTTTTCGAATGATAAATCTTTTAAATATTGAGTTAATACAGCAAAAACCGGCTCTCCACCACGGTTATTCATTTCTTCTTCGGCCATACGACGAACCTCTCTCATTATAATATGTATATTTATTTTAGATCTAAAGACCAAATTGGTTATCACGCCTTGCAAAAGGTTGCAAGAAATGCGCTCTTTATCTTGAATATTTTTTTAGTTTGTTACAGATTTTTTAGGCATTTCAATGGTTATCATCATTTTTGCGCCATGGAGATTCTGTCGTATCATAAATTGTGTAATCTTCTGCGTTAAGATCAATTATTTTTTCAGCATCATTTTTTCTTTTAGTATTGGGATTCATTTTGTTTTGTAATGATGTAAAGAAATGCCAAACAACAGAGCGAATTGGTTTAATAAGAAGTAATATTCCCAAGAGATCACTTACAAAGCCAGGAAGAATAAGTAAAATTGCACTAAACATGATGAAAACATCATTAATAATATTATTCTCTAATGTACGCCCTTGGATAAGTTCAGTTTGTATGTTTTTTAAAAGGCTAAACCCTTGAACTCGCAATAAAACAACCCCAACTATGGTTGTGAGAATAACCAAACTCAAAGTTGCCAAAATACCAATTTCTTGACCAACAAAGATAAAACCAGCGATCTCGATTAAAAGAATGCAAAGAAAGATAACAACAAAAAAACGAGGATTTATAGAATAAAGTTTTATCACATGCAAATTTCCTTCTGGATGAGGTGGGGAGAAATTCTTAAGAGCACTCCATTTAATATAAAATCTACAAAAATATTTGAATGGTAGGATTCCTTATTTTACATATTTATTGATAAATGGTATTGACTGCAATGTTTATTAGAGACTTAAGCTTTGGAGATTGACATCGCCCATGGAATTTGACGTTATACTTGTCATAGCTCTTGTTATTATGGTTGTTATTTTTGTGCAACTCCGTAATGTATTAGGGAAACGAATTGGGTTTGAAAAGCCCCCCTTTGATCCTTATTCACGTCGTTCTAAAAAACAGGTTGAAGCAGAAACGGCTGATAATATTGTTTCGTTCCCTCATCAGAAAAATTCACAAAAAGACGACTTTAGTGAAATTGATAAAATTTCACCGGAGGGGAGTATTTTGAATAAAAATTTGCGGGAATTGCATAGAATTGATCCTCAATTTTCTCCTCAATTTTTTATAAAAGGTGCACAAATTGCTTATGAAATGATTGTAACAGCTTTTGCCAAAGGTGATCGCAATCAACTTAAAAGCTTGCTTTGTCAGGATGTTTTTGAGAGCTTTTGTACGGCTATTGAGCAACGAGAAAAAAATAAAGAGAGAATAGAGTTCACTTTTGTTGGAATTAATAAGATCGAATTTGTTGCGGCGGCAATACAAGAAAAGGATGAACTTTTAACGATACGTATTGTCAGTGAGATGATTTCTGTTACTTATAATGAACAGGGTGAGCGTATAGACGGTGATCCTGATGCTATTGTAGAAATCAGGGATATTTGGACTTTCGTTCGCAATAGTTTATCGTCAGATCCAAACTGGAAGCTTTTTGCTACAGAAAATGAAAATTAAAATACTTTTTGTTTTTCTTCCATAAGTATTCAATGATTTATGAGAAATTAAAATGTCCTCAAGTAAATGGAGACAAAAAAGAGATTTATTGGCTTCACAGGATCGCCTTTTATGGGAGATGGTTTGTCGTACGATAACACCGCTTCACGGTAAGATGCTCTCTTCTGCTTCAGAAACTATTGCAAATATTAATGATAAAAAACAGCCTGTAACTCAAATCTCCTCATTATCTCAGGAAAATCAACAACCCTCGACAATTATTAAAAGAGAAAAGAAGGGGGGTACACAAGCACAAAAGATTCATTTTTTTGATCATGTTGCACATCGTAAAATTTCCCAAGGTCGTTATCCTCTTGAGGCGCGCCTTGATCTCCACGGTTATATGCAGGAAGAAGCTTATTTTTTCTTAAAAAAATTTCTACAATCCTCTCAGCAGAGAGGATTGCGTTATGTCCTTGTGATTACAGGAAAAGGGCGATCCGTTGGGAGCGATGGAGCTTTGTATAGATTTGTTCCGTATTGGTTATCAACACCAGCTTTTCGATATTATGTCCATGCATTTGAGCAAGCAGCGCGTCAGCATGGCGGGGAAGGTGCACTTTATGTTTGGTTGCGCCGTTTCGTGTCGGGAAAAGGAAAGTGATGTTATTGTGGTCGTTCTAGGTTTAATATTTATTTATACGTAATAATTTATAGTTTTCGTATATTTCGTAAGAGCCTTGAATACAATATCCCCTTATTTATAATTTTTATAAAAAATTATAAATATATCATTTTACATTCTACGTATTGCTTCACGCTTTTGTTTATCGCATTCTTTAATGGGGTACATCCCTCACGCAAAACAGAATGACATTGGATTGCATATATGCACAGGCTTGTTTTAAAGAAACATTTCTCAACGCACCCAAGCCTATTTTGCGACGGCATCCGTGAAGGGTATAACGATAAATCCATTAAGACTCCTATCTTTATGCTTAATAAAAGAGCAAGCTGGCATCATCACACACTTTGCTAGCTCCCAATGTTGCAGCAACTCTGGAAGCCCTTGGCACTTGAAAGCATTTGTAGAAGGCATGCTTTTCTTTAAGTGTTTTTACTCTCCACAGTTCTCATCTCATTCGTGACGCTCAAACGAAAGATTTTGATTGATTCAATATAAGAGGGCTTAAAATAAAAGAGATATTGATGGATCTCATTTAGGTTGCAACGTGATAAATTATTTTTATAAACCACAGCATTACTCTATTAAATACACGAAGAATAAAAACATGAGAAATTGTCTTATTCAAAAGATATTGCTATGGATAGTGTTAAAAGTAGTACAACTAAATTAAAGAGAATCTTGAAAATAAACAGGAATATAACTTTACAACACATAATTGTGCAATAGCACCAAAAAATACAATTTCGTTGAATAGTTTCATGAAGAAATTTGTTCACTCATTAAAAGCTCTATTAAATTTCTTTCTCATAATTCGATAATTAAAATTTAATAACGAAGCGCAGAAGGTATAGAATATGAGATTCAATCGAGGATATTACACTCTTATCCGACGTCTTTCAGATATTGGTTGAAATGCTAGCTTAGCATGAAAGGCACAATAGGGGCTATTTTCATCAGAATCTGCACCACAAAAATGAAAATCTGCTGATAATGGATCGCCAACCGGCCATCTGCATGTATTTTCACTCAATTGTAAAAGATTAAGTTGACGTGATATAGGCACAACTACATTGGATTTTGTGGACATATCAACTTCTTTTACATCTTCCGCTACAAATTCTGTCTTTAAAGCTGTTTCTTCAATACTTACAGATGATGTGTTTATTGGCGATACCGTGGATGTGTTGCGACGCACACGTGGAGATGATGGGCTGCTTCCCACGGGGGTTTTTTGCGTACGCGCGCTTCCTTGTGCTGTCTTACCGCGTCCTGGTAACTTTAATCGGTGTACTTTGCCGATGACTGCATTTCTGCTGACCCCACCTAATTGAGCAGCAATTTGACTTGCACTTAACCCTTCACTCCAAAGCTTTTTAAGAAGCTCAACGCGTTCACATGTCCAACCCATACCAGCACTCCATTCCGATTACCTTACTAAGATGCTCTCCCCCTTTGCATCTTCAAATGTTTTAATAATGTTTTCACTACGCTGAATGAAAGAATTTTACACTCTAAGCGAGCATAAGAAAATCATCCAACCTGTGGACTTACAAACCAAAACACATCATCTTGCTTATTATATTATAAATTACAATATGCACTCACTCTATGACAAGAGTCTTTGACCTCTTGAAGAGTTTATTTAGAATGTTTTCCCCAACTTGCAAATCAATCATAGGTTAAACTTTCACTTTTGTTTAAGGCTTTTTCCCAAAATGCTTATTTGTAGAACCTTCATTGACTTTTTTTCAATTGGTGTAATGATCTATTCCATAGGTGTAATCATTAATCGTAATGAAATGTTGAAAGCACCGTAACGAAATGTACCACGTTGTTTTATTTGTAGTGTTGCTTTGTATATATATATTGAAAAGGTTAAAATATAAAGGAAATTATGATGGATGCCGTCTCTATACAACCACTTTATGAATGCTTCGCACGACGAGATTTGCATTTTGAACAGGGGCATGGTGTATGGCTTATTTCCGATAAGGGAGAACATTATCTTGATTTCACATCTGGCATTGCTGTTAATGCATTAGGGTATTCACATCCAAAATTGGTTGATACGCTCAAAATGCAAGCTGAAAAACTTTGGCATGTTTCTAATATTTTTCAATCCCCTGAACAAGCAGCTCTTGCCACGCGGCTTTGTGCAAATAGTTTTGCGGATAAGGTTTTTTTCTGCAATTCAGGCACTGAAGCATTGGAGTGCGCATTCAAAACGGCACGTCATTATTATTACGCTGCGGGTCATTCAGAACGCATTGAAATAATTACTTTTGAAGGGGCATTTCATGGACGTACACTTGCAGCACTTGCTGCGACTGGGCATGAAAAATATCTTGAAGGCTTTGGACCTAAAGCTGGTGGATTTATTCAAGTACCTTTTTGTGATGAAATTGCTTTGCGTAACGCTATTAATAAAAATACCGCCGCTATTCTTATTGAACCTATTCAAGGAGAAGGAGGAATACGAACGGTTTCTCATGAATATTTAAGATTTTTGCGCAAAATATGCGATGAGAATGGTGTGTTATTGATTTTGGATGAAGTCCAAACGGGTATAGGACGAACAGGAAAGCTTTTTGCTTATGAATGGAGTGATGTCTCGCCTGATATTCTTACCCTCGCAAAAGGATTAGGAGGAGGATTTCCATTAGGTGCTTGCCTTGCAACGGATAAAGTTGCAAAAAGCATGACACTTGGGACCCATGGTTCAACCTTTGGAGGAAATCTTCTGGGAATGGCTGTAGGAAATAGTGTTCTTGATATTTTGTTAGAGCCAAATTTTCTCAACCATGTTCAGCGCATGGGAAATAAACTAAAAAGTGGACTTTTGCACATTCTCAATATCTATCCTGATATTATCTGCGCAGTTCAGGGGATGGGCCTAATGGTGGGTATTCAGTGTGTTGTATCTTCGAATCTTGTCGTTAATGCTTTAGAAAATGAATATCTCTTAAGTGTTGCTGCCAATAACAACGTTGTGCGCTTATTGCCTCCTCTTATCATTAGGGAAGAAGAAATAGATGAAAGTTTGCATCGTATTGAAAAAGCAATAGCTTATCTTTCGCAAGCAAACAAAGAAAGACAAATATTACACACATGACAAATGCTCTTCGTCATTTCACGGATTTATCCATTTTAACGCCAGCAATAGCACGTGCACTGATCGATTATGCAAAAATCCTTAAAGCATCTTTTAAAGCAGGGAAAGGTTCAAAACCTTTTATGGGGAAAACACTTGCGATGATTTTTGAAAAACCATCCACACGAACCCGTATTTCATTCGATATCAGTATGCGTCAGCTTGGGGGAGATACAATCATGCTCACGGGGTCAGAGATGCAGCTTGGTCATAGTGAAACTATAGCTGACACGGCTCGTGTTTTATCCCGTTTTGTGGATATCGTGATATTACGAACAACAAAACATCAACGTATGCTCGAATTGGCACAATATGCACAAATTCCTGTCATTAATGCCCTTACAGATGATACACATCCTTGCCAAATTTTAGCAGATATATTAACCTATGAAGAGCATCGGGGGCCAATTGCTGGCAAAATATTCGCGTGGATGGGGGATGGTAGTAATGTGCTCCATTCCTTAATTGAGGCCGCAGCTCTTTTTGATTTTCATTTGCGTATTGCTACTCCAAAGGGCAGTGAACCACAAGAAAAATTTATACATTGGGCACGTGAACGAGGAGCGCACCTTACACTAACCCATAGTCCCCAAAAAGCAGCTCAAGATGCTGATTGTATTATGACCGATACATGGGTCTCCATGGGACAAGAATTTCGTGCTCGCAGTCATTCTATTTTTCAGCCTTATCAAGTCAATGAAGCTCTCATGAAATTAGCAAAATCTGATGCTCTTTTTATGCATTGTCTTCCTGCTCATCGTGGTGAAGAAGTGGTTGATTCTGTTATTGATGGACCGCACTCCGTTGTTTTCGATGAGGCTGAAAATCGTCTTCATGCTCAAAAGGCAATTCTTTCTTGGTGTTTACAAGATGCGTTTTTCTCTCCACAATAGCCCCTCTACAACAAATTATATAAAAAAGGCAAAGCTATGAGTAAACAAGCTAAAGATGAAGCCTCTCTCAACAACAACTTCTTGCATGAAGATGATACTGTTATTCCCTTTCAAGTTGAAGAACTTGATATCCGTGGACGTGCCGTACAACTTGGAGAAACTTTAAATTCTATTCTTAACAGACATCAATACCCTGAACCGGTTTCTTATCTTCTAGCAGAAGCTTTACTTTTAACTGTTCTGCTTGGAACTTCTCTAAAGCTTACAGGAAAATTTATTTTACAAACTCATTCCGATGGACCGGTTAATATGTTGGTATGCGATTTTTCGCCTCCTTCCAGTTTACGTGGATACGCTCGTTTTGATAAAGAACAGCTTAAACAAGCCATAGACAATAATCAAATCTCTTCAGAAACACTTTTAGGAAAAGGCACTTTAGCCTTCACAATTGATCAAGGTCCCCATATGCAACCCTATCAAGGGATAGTTGCATTAGATGGATCAAATTTACAAGAAACTTCTCGTATTTACTTTGATCAATCAGAACAAATTCCTACCGATATCCGTTTGGCTGTTGCTATATTAATTAATCGTGACCAACAAGGAAAAACGCAGAAAAGCTGGCGAGCTGGAGGTATTTTGATTCAACTTTTACCCCAAGAATCGTCTCATCATAAAATAGATACCTCTCATCAAACGCGAGAAAAAACGAAAACCCATATCCAATTGGATAACCAATGGCAGGAAGCTAAAATACTCATGGCAACGATTGAAAGTTCAGAATTAACAGATCCCCAAGTTGGTAGTAAACAGCTCTTGTTCCGTCTTTTTCATGAACAAGGTGTTAGAGTTTTTAATCCTTTTTCTCTTGTCGATCAATGTTCTTGTTCACACGAAAAAATTAAAGGAATCCTAGAAGGATTTTCGATTGATGAACGCAATAAAATGGTTAAAAATAAATATATTTCAGTCACATGTGAATTTTGCTCAAAAACGTATTGTTTTACACCACAAGAATTTTTAGAAGAAAAAACATAATCAAATATTTTTCATAAAAAAATGATGATTGCAACAAAAGCCTATTTTATTTGCGTCATAAAAGTTTACCTATAAGCTCATATGAACTTCTAGAATATTTCTTGTCTTAGAGTTTTTTAATGTATACGAGTGATCTTTCTGTTGAAATCAGTAATCACGTCACAGAGTGCTTAAAAAAGAGTTCTCTGTAAAATATATTTTCTCCTCTCGAAAAAGCTTCTTGTTTATTTTTTTCATCTCAAAAGCTTATTTCTTACAATGAATTCTTTTATAATATTCATTGATAGATTGATCATGTACTTATAACTTATTTTCTCTGTTAAATGTTTTTTTGATTGTAGTCATATTTTCTTACTCGAATTTATCTTATTAAGAGTCAAAAAAGCTTATTAGTTATAATCATAAGATAAATTATCGAAAGAATAAGAATGTATAGACTCAATATGGACTTTATGGAGTCTATTACGAACAGATAGTGTAATGGGAATAAATATACCAATAACGCTGCGAAGGAATGGATTTGTTATTTTATAAAGATGAAAATAGTGGTGAAGTCCCCTCATAACAATGTGCATTTCAGATAAACAAGTGGAGACAGAACACTATATTATTTTGAAAATAATATTTGGTTTCTTTCACTAATCTAACGATGTTTCTATAACAATATTGTTTTGTCCAAATAATCAAAAATAAAGCTCTCAAACAGATATTTAATCGCTAAAAAATGAAAACTACTTAAATTTTTGTCATATTTGGGAGGTTTGCTCTACAGATATTTCTTTGCACATGTTTTTGAATCAACAATGGTAATGCTCTTGTCAAATTTTCCTAAAAAGAATGAGGATCCGTATAAATAAAATAGCATACATAGCATGATAAAACGTTATGTTTTTACAAACCTGCATTATTATATTTTTCAATTTAAAATATTGCCAATTATTTTCACGTTTAGACAATTCATAAAAGGTATTTTTAGTCTTTATCCTAAATGTTTTTTGATTCAACATATAGAAATTTTAAAAAATCTCATAGTATACGGTATTTTCATTTAATAGATAAAAATGGTAAATTATTATTTATAAATCAATATGTTGATATTTTATTTTTCTTCTGTCATGAGCGCTTGTTCAATTTTTGGTAGAATTTTTTTTTGATAAATTTGCCATGTTAAGGGACCAACATGTTTAGCGATAATGGTGCTCTCTTTATTCAAGAGAAAGGTTTCTGGGGGGCCATATATTCCCCAATCAATGGCTGTATATCCTGAAACATCAAAGCCAATAAATTTAAAAGGATTACCAAAACTGTTTAAAAAGCGCAGGGCGTTTGTTTTGTTATCTTTATAATTAATACCAATCAGATCAAAACGTTTATCTTGTGCAATTTTCATAAGAATAGGATGCTCTTCGCGACAGGGCAAACACCAAGAGCCCCAAAAATTGATCAATGTGACACGTCCTTTAAACTGTTTTGAATTGAGATAACTTTCTTTATCAAGAAGAGGAAGATGAATATTAGGAGCAGATTTTTCAGCTAATGCGTTTGGGAGAAGGGAAGAATCTTGAAGGTATTTTTTATCCATAAAGTTGAAAAAAAGCACCATGAGAAGAAGAAAAAGCACAAATGGTCCAAAAAAAACAAGCAGAACAGGCAAAGATATATTTTTTTTAAGTTTTGGAGGGATGTTTTTCATTATACTTTTCTTTTTGTGACAACTCTTTTTTGTTTAGCTGTTGGAGAATTTTTTTTTGGTATAGGGCTTTGCAGAGAATATATCCAATAAGACATAAGAGGGATATTGCAGAAAGCACATAGCTTAAAACAACAATTTGCTCGTGTTTAAGGGTGCTAAGGAAAAAATCAATTTTCTGAGATAGATTTCCTAAAAGTCCGCCCTGGATGCCATTTAGGTCGAGCATGATGAAGAGTCCTGTTGTTGTGCACGACGGGATTTTTTAATCTGAAGCATTCGGATATAATAACTATTGATTTCATTTCGCATAGCCATCAAATAGAGTGCAATAAACATAAAGATAAAACAAAATAGCATTGTTATAAGGGGCCATAACATAGCATTGTCGATTGTTGATCCTCCAGCACGTAACAATGATGCTGGTTGATGCAATGTATTCCACCAATTAACGGAAAATTTAATAACAGGGATATTAACAAATCCAACAAGTGTAAGAATTGCAGTAGCGCGAGCGGCTTTTACTTGGTTGTCAAAAGCACGTCCAAGCAGGATAATGGAAAGATAGATAAAAAGCAGAATTAAAACTGATGTTAACCGTGCATCCCAGACCCACCATGTTCCCCATGTAGGTCGCCCCCAAAGTGCTCCTGTCATGAGAGCCAATGCGGTAAAAATCGCTCCAATAGGCGCTCCACATTTAAGTGCCACATCAGCAAGATGATATTTCCAAATCAGATTTCCTAATGCTGCTGCACTCATCGTTACATAACAGAATGTAGACAACCACGCAAAGGGTACATGAAGGTACATAATCTTAACAGTAATGCCTTGTTGATAGTCATCAGGAGAATACATCACCAGAATAATTCCTAAAATAAGGAAACACAATGTTATGCCAGCCAACCAAGGTAAGACGATACTGCTTATTTTCATGAAAAGGGTGAAACTTGCAGGGAGTGACCTGATTTTATATGGACGAGATAGTTCATTCATGAAATTCATAATAGGCAGAGTTTTGCTATGCGGCAATCATCTTTTATTATTCTGATAAAAGTTTAAGCGTTATCGTAGCAACAAAAGAGCCAAAGAGACTCAAAAGAAGTGAAAAAGCGCTGAGAAGAGCCAAGGACGTGAGAAAAGAAATATTTGGATTTATTGGGGCTGTAGCAGCCGAGACACCAAAAATCATAATTGGAATGATCCACGGCAAGATAATGATAAAAATAAGCAGAGTACTGTGCAACAATGAGGTTGCCAGTGCCGCGCCTATGGCGCCAATAAAAATAATGGCTGGTGTTCCGCATAAAAGGGTAAGTATTGTTGTAAAAGTTATTGTTACATCTAAATGGAGCATGAGGGCTAAAATAGGTGTAGCAAAAATAAGAGGAAGCATTGTTCCTACCCAATGGGCAAGACATTTGGTAAAAACAATTAGTGTAAAACTTTGTCTTTTTCCTGAAAGGATAAATTGGTCGAGATTACCATCATCGCGATCGATTTGGAAAAGTTTGTTTAGATTGAGGAGTCCTGCAAGAAGGGCTCCAAACCACAATATACCTGGCCCTATTTGTGCAAGAATTTTGGGATCTGGTCCAATGGCAAAGGGGGTTATGACAACAACAGCGATAAAAAACAATAGTCCTGTTAGTGAAGAGGCTTGTGGCGCTAATAATAGTTTAAGGTCACGCCAGAACAGTGCTTTCATTTTATTCTTTCCTAGAGAGGTAAAAATTTTTCCAGAGCGATTTTATGGTTTTCTGGAATACCTAGGGAATTATGAGTTGCAGCGATAATCATACCACCTTGATTGAGATGACGCTGGAAAATACGAGCAAGGAGTTTTTGAGCATGGTTATCAAGCCCAGATATTGGTTCATCTAAAATCCAAAGAGGACGATAGGAGAGCAAAAGGCGAGCAATAGCTACGCGTCTTTGTTGTCCAGTTGACAGAGCTTTAAAGGGTAAATGTTCAAGGTTAGAAAGACCAATATCAGCAAGAACCTCATGCACAAAGCGTAAATGTTGACCATAAAAATCTGCCCAAAATTGCAAATTGTCCATGACAGATAAGAGAGGTTTCATAGCATTTTGAGGACCAAGATAATGACACGCAGTTGCAACAGGGTATATTTGATCATGGTCTTTAAGTATTATATGACCTTCAGCAGCTTCAAGAAAACCGACAATGATTCGGAGTAATGTAGACTTTCCGATACCATTAGGACCAGTGATTGTCATCAGTTGCTGTGAAAATAAACAAAAAGAAAGACCTTTAAACAGAATTTCCTCGTTTCTGTAAGCGGCTAAATCTTTGCCTGATAACACCATGTGATTGCCTATTTTGTTTTTATTTTCATATTCTTTATTGCATTATAGAATAAAAAACACATTTTTTGTGCAATTGTACCTAGAATAGTTCTAGAAATAGTTCTATAAGAGATACCTTACATCAATATCTGGTGTAAAATGGTTTCTGGCGCTGATTTCCGCATTTGCCTACGAGAGGGTGGAAGGGGAAATGGATGGCGGAGGTGATTGCGTCTGCGCTCAAGCTGCGACCTTGACTCGTAGTTTGTGTTGTTCATTCCTGGAAATTGGGTGGTTATAATATGAGGGTGGACAGTCATGACTCAAATTGATAGCTTTAATTGTCGCAGAGTATTAAATGTTGGTGGCAAGGAATATACTTATTATAGCTTGATCGAAGCGGAGAAGAATGGTCTTGAAGGTGTTTCTCGTTTACCGTTTTCGATGAAAGTTATTCTCGAAAATTTATTGCGATTTGAAGATGGTCGCACAGTTAAAAAAGAGGATATCCTCAATGTTGCTAAGTGGTTAAACGACAAAGGGAGCGCTGGGGCAGAAATTGCTTACCGTCCTGCACGTGTTCTTATGCAGGATTTTACAGGTGTTCCAGCAGTTGTTGATCTTTCTGCAATGCGTGATGCTATGGTTAAACTTGGCGGTAACGCTGAAAAAATCAATCCTCTCATTCCCGTTGATCTCATCATTGATCACTCAGTTATTGTTGATGCTTTTGGCAATTCCATGGCTTTTAAGGAAAACGTTGAGCATGAATATGAACGCAATGGTGAACGCTATCGTTTCCTTAAATGGGGGCAGCAAGCCTTTCAAAATTTTCGCGTTGTTCCTCCAGGAACAGGGATTTGTCATCAGGTTAACCTAGAATATTTAGCACAATGTGTATGGATGAAAAATGAAGAGGGGTGTGAGACGATTTATCCTGACACCTGTGTGGGAACTGATTCGCATACGACTATGGTTAATGGTTTAGGGGTTTTAGGTTGGGGTGTTGGTGGTATTGAAGCAGAGGCAGCAATGTTAGGCCAACCTGTTTCTATGTTGTTACCTGAAGTGATTGGTTTTCGTCTAACAGGTAAACTTAAAGAAGGTGTAACAGCCACCGATCTCGTATTGACGGTGACTCAAATGCTACGCCGGAAGGGTGTTGTCGGTAAATTTGTTGAGTTTTTTGGTCCTGGTTTGGAGCAGATGACGCTTGCTGATCGGGCAACGATTGGAAATATGGCACCTGAATATGGAGCAACGTGTGGTTTTTTCCCAATTGATAAGGAGACAGTGCGTTATCTCAATATGACAGGGCGTGATGAAAATCGGATTGCCTTAGTAGAAGCTTACACCAAAGCACAAGGGATGTGGCATGACGAAATGGTGGCTCATCCCATTTTTAGTGATACAATTGAATTGGATATGGGAACTGTTGTTCCTTCTATGGCTGGTCCTAAACGTCCTGAAGGACGTATTGCATTGGAAAACGTTGGGCAGGGTTTTGAGAAGGCATTGGTCGAAGACTATAAGAAGACTTCTGAACAAAATAAGCGTTATCAGGTCGAGGGTGAAGAATATACGCTTGGTCACGGTGATGTGGTGATCGCTGCGATTACGTCGTGTACGAATACATCGAATCCAAGTGTTCTTATTGCAGCGGGTCTTTTGGCAAGAAATGCAGTGGCAAAAGGTCTCAAGAGCAAACCATGGGTAAAAACTTCTCTTGCACCAGGTTCACAAGTCGTTGAAGCTTACCTTCAAAATTCGGGTCTGCAAAAAGATTTAGATGCATTAGGATTTAACTTAGTAGGATTTGGGTGCACAACATGTATTGGGAATTCTGGTCCTTTGCAGCCAGCTATTTCCAAAACGATTAATGACAATGGTATAATTGCATCTGCAGTTCTTTCGGGAAATCGTAATTTTGAAGGGCGTGTTTCCCCTGATGTGCAAGCGAATTATTTAGCTTCACCACCGTTAGTTGTTGCACATGCGCTCATCGGGACGGTGTGTAAAGATTTAACCAAGGAACCTCTTGGTGAAGATTCAAATGGCCAACCCATTTATTTGAGAGATATTTGGCCAACTTCTCAAGAAATACAGGAATTCATCGAAAAAAATGTTACGCGTAAGGTTTTTGCCGAAAAGTATGCAGATGTTTTTAAGGGAGATGAAAATTGGCAAAAAGTTCAGATTCCTACGGGTTCTACCTATTCTTGGGATGAGCAATCCACTTATGTACGCAATCCACCTTATTTCGATGATATGCAGAAAACACCTGATATCTTACCAGATATTAAAGATGCACGGATTTTAGGTTTATTTGGTGATAAAATCACGACGGATCATATTTCTCCTGCTGGTTCTATTAAAGCAGCTTCTCCTGCCGGAAAATATTTAATGGATCATGGTGTTAAAGTGGCTGATTTTAATCAGTATGGAACGCGTCGTGGGAATCATGAAGTTATGGTGCGTGGGACCTTTGCCAATATTCGCATTCGTAATTTCATGTTGGGGGAAAATGGTCGGGAAGGAGGTTATACGGTTCATTATCCGTCAGCGGTAGAACAAGCCATTTACGATGCAGCAATGGCGTATAAACAAGAAGGTACTCCACTTGTTGTTTTTGCTGGTATTGAATATGGCAATGGATCATCGCGCGATTGGGCAGCCAAAGGTACCAATCTTCTTGGTATAAAAGCAGTGATTGTACAGTCTTTTGAAAGGATTCATCGCTCTAATCTTGTTGGTATGGGCATTGTTCCCTTTGTCTTTGAGGAGGGTGTAAGTTGGAAATCTTTAGGCTTAAAGGGAGATGAAAAGGTGACAATTGAAGGAATTCATAACTTGAAACCTCGTCAAAAGACAGTAGCGAAAATTACTTTTTCTGATGGTACGATAAAAAC
This sequence comes from Bartonella sp. MR30HLJHH, assembly GCF_042194195.1. NCBI lineage: Bacteria > Pseudomonadati > Pseudomonadota > Alphaproteobacteria > Hyphomicrobiales > Bartonellaceae > Bartonella > Bartonella sp. MR30HLJHH. The sequence continues at coordinate 269,305 of NZ_JBHIMO010000001.1, forward strand.
CGCTCCGTTATTATGCCGTATCGATACTGAAGATGAGCTAGATTATTTGCATCATGGGGGAATTTTGCAATATGTCTTGCGTAAGTTAGCCGTTTAAATTCTTTTGTTTGTTAAGGAATATCTATTATTAAGCTATAAAGTTGCGGATCAAAGAGTTTGGCTTCATTTTTTATGACTATCTTTGAAAATCTAATTGACGTTAGCTTTGGGATTGCGCTATAAGCCACACAGTTATAGGCAGCTTTATAGTTTTGCTTGGGTTGAATTTATTTATATTGGTAGAGTTATTCTTTAGACTCATTTTACCAAGGTATTGAAAGAGAGATTATATTTATGGCGAATACACCTTCTGCTCGAAAAGCGGTGCGCAAGGTTGCGGCGCGCACACAGGTTAATAGAGCCCGTCGTTCGCGCGTTCGTACCTTTATACGTAAGTTTGATGATGCTTTAGCGGGTGGCGATAAGGCATCTGCAGAGATTGCATTTAAGAATTTTGAGCCTGAAATTATGCGTGCGGTTTCTAAAGGGGTTTTTCATAAAAATGCTGCTGCGAGGAAAGTATCGCGTTTAGCTAAACGTTTGAAGGCTCTCAGCGTTTAAGCTTTTTCTCCTTTATTGAGAATAAAGCCAGTATCCATGAGGATGCTGGCTTTTTGTTTATTATCTCAAAAAGTTTCTATTGAAAATAGGAATCGATAATGATTCTCCTCTTGAAAAAGGAGAAAAAGTTTATAGGGGGAGTATGGTTATCCACAAGCTTTGTGGATTTTTACAGAGTCTTTTTTGTCAAGCATTTTATTTTTTTTTTTAAATCTGAAGAGATTCTTTAATTGTTGGTAAATTTAGAGAAAAAAAATGAATTGAATCAATATTTTTTTCAGTCCTTATTGATATAAGCATTTTTTTTGAGTTTTTTGATTTTATTTTGACCTCTTGCATTTTACCTCTGCTGTTTTGTATGGTTCTTACGAAGACTAAAAAGTATGAAGGGGTCACACCAGCACATTATTCTGTATTTTGTTGAGTAGAAGATGTTTTGATTTAGGCTTTTCGAAGCTTTTGTGCTGGAGAGGTTTTCTGACGATTTTTTAGTTTTCTTAATGGATATGTTTACCATTTTAGAAGGGTGGGTCATATCATGAGTGCAAGTAAATCTTATTGGTCATCTTTATTAGTGGGGTTGTGATGAGGCTATCCTAGGGGAGGGTGAGTAATCTTATTTGGGGTAGGGCGTTTTGCCTTCGCTAGATTTATTTTAGCTGTTTGGCAGGACAAAATTTTATTTTTATCAGGATGGAAGATGGTGGATAAATTGAACTCTAAAGCTAGTTCCTTTAAAAGGGTTTCGGTGAATATCCTGTCGGCAGAGAACATAATAAAGAATAGGATGACGGAGACTGATGAGAATGTTTGTAGAAATGCTTCTATAGGGCATTCTATTGTTTCAGCGGAGGAAAGTGCGGCGGCTTTTATACGTGTTATGGCGCAATTAAAGGTGCAGGTTGGTGTTGAGGCTTATACCAGTTGGTTTGGGCGTGTGAAACTTGCTGAATATAGCCATACTCTTGTAAAGCTTTCTGTTCCTACTGCTTTTTTACGTTCATGGATTAATAATCACTATGGTTCTCTGTTGACTCATTTATGGAAACAAGAGAATTCAGCAATTCTTCGTGTTGAAGTTATTGTTCGTGGTATGGAACGCGTTTCAAGAGACGTCGTTTGTAAAAGAAGTGTTCCTTCTGTTGTGCTAGAGGAGCAGGCGACTTCATCTTTTGTTGAAAGTTGTGCAGAGCATTCAGTTAAGAGTTCTCAAACGGGAGTTTTTGGATCTCCACTTGATTCTCGCTATACTTTTGAAAGTTTTGTTGAGGGGGCTTCTAATCGTGTTGCTTTAGCAGCTGCGCGTTCAATTGCGGAAGGGCATAAAAGTGCTTTGCGTTTTAATCCTCTTTTTATTCACGCATCTGTTGGTTTAGGAAAAACACATTTGCTTCAAGCGATTGCTGCTTCTGCATTGAAGCGTTTAACGTCTGCGCGCGTTATTTATTTAACTGCTGAATATTTTATGTGGCGTTTTGCAACAGCTATTCGTGATAATGATGCTCTTTCTTTTAAAGAACAGCTTCGTGATATCGACCTTTTGATTATTGATGATATGCAGTTTTTGCAGGGTAAGTCGATACAACATGAGTTTTGCCATTTGCTTAATATGTTGCTTGATAGTGCAAAACAAGTTGTTGTCGCTGCAGATCGTCCGCCAGCAGAATTAGAATCTCTTGATCTTCGCGTTCGCTCTCGTCTTCAGGGAGGGGTTGCCCTTGAAATTGAAGCACCAGATTATGAAATGCGTTTGCAAATGTTGCGCCAGCGGTTGAAGGTGGCACAACAAGATGATGGCATGGTATCAATTTCTGATGATATCTTGGAATATATTGCGAAAACGGTTTTAGGGTCGGGGCGTGATATTGAAGGTGCATTTAATCAGCTCTTGTTTCGTCAATCTTTTGAATCTGATTTATCTTTAGAGCGGATTGATGAGTTATTAGGTCACTTGACACGTCCTGGTGAACCTAAGCGCATTCGGATTGAAGAAATTCAGCGTACGGTAGCACGTCATTATAATGTTTCTAAACAGGACTTGTTGTCTAATCGTCGAACACGTACGGTTGTGAAGCCACGGCAAGTTGCAATGTATTTAGCAAAAGTATTAACTCCTCGCTCGTTGCCAGAAATTGGGCGTCGTTTTGGTGGGCGTGATCATACAACAGTTTTACACGCTGTGCGTAAAATTGAAGATTTGGTTTGTGGTGATCAGACCTTGGCTAAGGAACTTGAATTGCTTAAGCGGTTGATTGGAGAACAGGCTGTATAGTGTTTATCGTTTCTTTCTTTGGAAAAACTTTAAAGAATTTAATGAAAAGATTTATTTTTTCTTATGCAGGAGTGACTTGCCATTTTAAGAGAGGTTTAATAAAGTCTAGCAGGCGATTCTTTAAAGAGGATCTTTTTTAATGCTAAGGAATTCTTATAGTTTTTAGTAAACATACGGGGCTTTTATGCGTATTACAGTTGATCGCAGTCAATTTCTTAAGTCTCTTGGGCGGGTTCACCGTGTGGTAGAGCGCCGTAATACTGTTCCTATTTTATCGAATGTGCTGATTGATGCAGAAAATGGTCGTGTGCAGTTAAAAGCAACAGACCTTGATTTAGAGGTTACGGAATCTTTTGCAGTTAATGTTAAACAAGCTGGAGCAACAACTGTTCCAGCACATTTGCTCTATGATATCATTCGAAAACTCCCTGATAGCCATGAAGTTATATTATCCGTCGATGAGAATCAAGCAGGTACGATGTCCGTTGTTTCAGGTTGTGCACATTTTCAGCTTCAATGTCTTCCGAAGGCAGATTTTCCAGAGTCGCTTCCTGGGCAGTTTGGTTATCGTTTTTCTCTATCGGCATCAAGCTTAAAACATTTACTTGATTGTACGCAATTTGCTATTTCTACTGAAGAAACCCGTTATTATCTTAATGGTATTTATTTACATGTTATTAATGATGGTGTTTTGAAATTGCGTTTGGTTGCAACTGATGGTCATCGTTTGGCACAAGTTGAGATGGAGGCTCCTTCAGGAATTGAAGGAATGCCCGGTGTTATTGTTCCCCGTAAAGCTGTAGGAGAATTGCAAAAACTTCTTTCAGAAGAAAATGATAGCGATGTATGTGTAGAGCTTTCAGAGACAAAGATTCGTTTTTCTATAGGTTCTGTGATTTTTACATCAAAATTAATTGATGGAACATTTCCGGATTATCAACGTGTTATCCCTCTTGGAAATGATAAAGAATTAATTGTTAATAGGCAGGACTTTTCTTCTGCAGTTGATCGTGTTTCAACGATTTCAAGTGATCGGGGGCGTGCAGTTAAATTAACGATTGAGCATGGACAGTTAAGGCTTGTTGTTAATAGCCCAGATTCGGGCAGTGCAGAAGATCAATTATCAGTAACTTATGCATCTGAACCGCTTGAGATAGGGTTTAATTCACGTTATCTTTTGGATATTGCTGGGCAGCTTTCAAGCGATGAGATGGTTTTTATGTTGGCTGAGGCTGGAGCACCAGCTCTGATTCGTGATAATGATGATGCGAATGTGCTCTATGTACTGATGCCTATTCGCGTTTAGGGGCAATTGTTTTGCAATGCATGGCCAGTCATGTGCACAAAGTGGCAGTGAGGCAGCTGAAGCTTTTACGTTATCGCAATTATCCTTTTTTCAATATTCATTTTTCTGGTCAGCATGTGGTTTTTACTGGCCATAACGGTGCTGGTAAGACGAATCTTTTAGAGGCGTTATCTTTTCTTTCTCCTGGTCGTGGTTTGCGACGTGCTGCTTATTCTGACGTTAGTTTTGTAGATGGTGGCGGTGGAGGGTTTGTTGTATTTGCGCTTCTTGAATGCGCTCTTTATGGTGAAGTAAAGATTGGTACAGCTTTGGAGGTTAGCGATAACAGTCGAAAAGTCCATATTAATGGTGTGAATGAGTCGGGTGATTGCCTAACAGATTATTGTCATATTAGTGTTCTAACACCGTCTATGGATGGTCTTTTTACAGGTCCTTCGCTTGAGCGCCGTAGTTTTTTGGATCGTATGGTTTTGGCGATTGATCCCTTGCATAGGCGCCGCATAGCTGATTATGATAAAGCTATGCGCGCACGTAATCGTTTGTTTTTAGATGGAAATGAAGATTGTGCTTGGTTTGATGCTTTAGAAAAGCAGATGGCAGAACTGGCGACAGCTATTTCTGCGGCGCGTGTTGATGTTGTTCGTCTTTTAAATGATTTGTTTACACAAATGCCATCACAGATACCTTTTCCACGAGCTTTTTTGCAAATTGATGGTTTTTTGGAAACAGCTCTTAGTGAAATATCAGCAATTGAAGTTGAAGAGCAATTTTGTGATCTATTACGGCATAATCGCGCAATGGACCGTGCTGCTGGTCGGACATTAGAAGGACCACATCGCGCAGATTTGCAGGTTTTTTATGCTGATAAAAATATAGCCGCAACATCTTGTTCAACAGGTGAACAAAAAGCGCTGCTGACAGGTTTAGTTTTGTGTCATGCACGTCTAACAGGTATGATGTCGGAAAAAACTCCCATTCTTCTTCTTGATGAAATGGCTGCTCATCTTGATTCGCATCGACGTGCTGCTTTATTTGATATTCTTGATGATTTAGCTGTACAAACATTTATGACAGGAACAGATCGTCTTTTATTTGATGGCTTAAAAGGACGCGCAGAATTCTTTGAGATTAAGAATGGAGCTTTATTGTCGTAAAAACATGCTAAATATTTTTTTAATAAGTGATAGGTCTAAAAGAAAAGGCATGCTATGTCTGAGATGATAACGATTTTAAATGGTCCTAATTTAAATTTTCTAGGTCAACGTGAGCCAGAAATTTATGGAACTGAGACTCTGGAAGATATTGAAAAAAGATGCAGAGAATGGGCAAAAAAAAATGATATCATAATAAATTTTTATCAAAGTAACTGTGAAGGGCAGTTGGTAGCATGGATACAAAAAGCAATAGAGGCAAGTTCTGGATTGATTATTAACCCAGCGGCTTACAGTCATACATCTGTTGCACTTCTTGATGCCCTAAAAATGTTTTCAGGGCCAAAAGTAGAAGTTCATTTATCTCATATTTACCAGCGTGAAGCTTTTCGTCACCACTCTTATACATCTGCAGGTGTAGACGCTATCATAACTGGGTGTGGAGGTGATGGATATTGGTTTGCACTTGAATATATTGCAAAACAATTAAGCAAAACAATTAAATTGTGATAGGTAAAGAATAAGCGTTTGATAAGAGTAATATAGGCATTGAATTCACTTGATAATTATTTTCAAATCTGTACAATACGAGGTATATATATTTATGACAATTTTTGGTGCATATGACGGGGGTAAATAGAGATGAAAAGCTTTGTTCGACAATTAGAAATGCTTGTGATTTTAGGGGGAGCACTGCTTTTATCTGGTTGTAAAATTGATGTTATACAGCCATCAGGTTATGTTGCACGTCAACAGCTCATTTTGATAGTTGTTTGTGTGGTGGTGATGCTTTGTGTTGTCATCCCAGTTATGGTGAGTGTGGTATTTTTAGCTATAAAATATCGTGCATCGAATATGAAAGCGGACTATTCTCCTGATTGGGCGCATTCAAATAAAATTGAAGCGTTGATGTGGGGTATTCCAATTGTAATTGTAATGGTTTTAGGTTCATTAACAGCTTATTATACTTATAAGCTGGAACCTACAAATCCTCTCCCAGTGGAAGTTGTAGGTGAAGGAAAGCCATTACAGATTGATGCCGTTTCTCTTGATTGGAAATGGCTTTTTATTTATCCTGAATATGGTGTTGCATCGATTAATGAGATTTATGCACCTGAAGGACGTCAAGTTTTATTGCAATTGACGTCAGAGAATTCTGTCAATGCTTTTTGGGTCCCCAAACTGGGTACAGTTCTTTACGCTATGCCGCAGATGAATGCTAAGTTGCATTTGGTCGCTGAAGAGCAAGGAGTATTCAAAGGAACCTCAGCAAATTACAGTGGTGATGGTTTTTCGAGTATGCGGTTTAAGTGGCATTCTGTGTCTTTGCAGGACTTTGAGGATTGGATTGTAAAAGCTCGGGCTAATGGTCGAGTGCTTGATCGTGCATCTTATCGTCAACTTTCTATTGCGCCTCGTATGGGTGATATTGCTGCGAAGAAAAAAGATGCTGAAGTTCGTTATTTTGCACCTGTTGAGAAGCGCCTTTACTATCGTGTTGTTAATCGATGTGTCGATGAAAATACGGTATGTAATGAGGATTTAATGAAACGTGCTGCTGCTCAGACGCTATGGGGTGCACTATGTTCAGTATTTGATCCTGATGTTATTTAAAGGGTCAGTAAAGAAAGAGCCCTTTTAACATAAGGTTTCTTTTAAACTTGAATTTCATTTGAAATGGGTTGAGAAATGTTTGGAAGACTTACAGATCCTACGGCAGGTGCTTTTCATGCACTTGCACATGAGCCGATCGTTTTATACACGTGTATTGCGATTGTTGTGGTTGGTTTAATTGCTGTTGTTGCTCTAACAGCACTTGGGTGGTGGGGGATTCTATGGCGAAATTGGATTACAACTGTTGACCATAAACGCATAGGCATTATGTATATAGTTCTTGGAATTATTATGCTTGTTCGCGGTTTTGCGGACGCGCTTATGATGCGAACACACCAAGCTTTAGCTCTTGGGAGTGAAAGTGCAGGTTATTTGCCCCCTGACCATTTTGATCAAATTTTTTCGGCGCATGGCACTATCATGATTTTTTTCATGGCCACGCCTATTTTATTTGGTCTTTTTAATTATCTTATACCGCTTCAAATTGGTGCGCGTGATGTTGCTTTTCCCTTTGCAAATAATCTAGGTTTTTGGATTACGGCTGCAGGGGCAATATTGATTAACATATCCCTAGGTGTTGGGAATTTTGGTCGTGGTGGCTGGTTGATGTATCCACCTTTTACAGAATTGCAAACGAGTCCAGATACAGGGGTAGACTATTATTTATGGTCACTTCAACTTTCTGGTATAGCGACAACAATGGGGGCGGTCAATTTTGTTGCGACTTTGATTAAAATGCGTGCTCCTGGGATGACGATGATGAGAATGCCTGTTTTTTGTTGGAGCGCTTTTGTTAGCAATGTCCTTATTTTAGTTATTTACCCTGTCTTAACTGTAGCATTTGCACTCTTGGCATGCGATCGTTATTTGGGCATGAATTTCTTTTCTAATGTTGGTGGCGGAAATCCGATGGTATGGATTAACTATGTTTGGGTTTTTGGTCATCCTGAGGTTTATGTTTTGGTTGTTCCTGCTTTTGGAATTGTTTCTGAGGTTGTATCAACTTTTTCTTCAAAGCGCCTCTTTGGTTATACTTCGATGATATGGGCCATGTTGGTTATTTTGATTCTTTCGCTTCTTGTTTGGGGACATCATTTCTTCACAATGGGTGGCGGTGAAGCTGTGAATACTTTCTTTGGTATTGCGACAATGATTATTGCCGTTCCAACAGGTGTAAAAGTCTTTAATTGGCTGCTAACTATGTATAAGGGGCGGATTCGCTTTGAGCCTCCAATGCTTTGGTGCATGGGAATGATTTTTACATTTGTTGGTGGTGGATTAACAGGTGTTTTGTTATCTATTGTGCCAGCTGATTGGCAGTTTCATAATTCGTTGTTTTTGGTAGCGCATTTCCATCATACAATTATTGGTGGTGTCGTTTTTGCGTACTTAGCGGGGATTGCATTTTGGTTTCCAAAAGTTTTTGGTTATAAACCAAATCGAGCATTGGGTATTGCATCTTTCTGGTGTTGGTTCATTGGTTTTTACCTTGCCTTTTTCCCAGTCTATGCACTTGGTTTAATGGGTGGGACGCGTCGTCTCCAGCATTACATGGAACCTAGTTGGCAACCGATGTTTATGATTGCTGCATTGGGTGCTTTTATTATTTTGCTTGGTATCCTTTGTTTTGTGCTGCAAGTTGTTTTGGCGATTTGGTACGGTATCAAACATAAGGGACGTTTACCTGTAACATTAAATGATTCTTGGGGTGATGCACGGACCCTTGAATGGTCTATCTCTTCACCGCCTGCTTCTTACAATTTTGCAATAGTTCCGAAAATACAGTCTGATGATGCTTATTGGAATATGAAGAAAAGTGGTTATCAACGTCCTACCAGTGGATTTACAAAAATTCATATGCCGTCCAATACATCGGCTGGAATTATTGCGGGATTTTTCTCATTAGTTGTTGGTTTTGCGCTTGTCTGGCATATTTGGTGGCTTGTTGCGGTCGGCTTGATTGGTTTTATTGCAACGCTTGTGTGTCATTCATTAACAGGTGATCATCATGGTTATTATATTCCGGCTGAAGAAGTACAAAAAACTGAAGATGCCTTTACAGCTGTTCTTAAAGAACAAGGAGTGACAGTATGAGTGCAGTAACAATGAATAAAGTGAGTGCTGTGGATGAACATCACCACGATAATAGTTCGGTAATGACGTTTGGTTTTTGGGTCTATATTCTCTCAGATTTGATCCTGTTTTCGACACTTTTTTCAAGTTTTGCTGTTTTTTCTGCTTCTTATGGTGGTGGTAAGGCGGGCAATGAGTTTATTGATTTAAAATTTGTTTTGGTTGAGACTGCTTTCTTGTTGTTTTCATCCGTCACTTATGGTTTTACAATGGTACAAGCACATAAAAATAACATCAGTGGTGTGCGTTTATGGATGGCTATTACCTTTGTATTTGGCTGTTGCTTCATTGGTATGGAACTTTACGAATTTCATGAACTTTTGGGTGAGGTCTTTTATTACGATCCAAATGCTTATGCTGGGATTGATCCTGCAACGGGTTTACAGCTTTTTGGACGGGAGATTCTCTCTGCTTATTGGTCAGCATTTTTTGCTTTGGTTGGCACCCATGGACTTCACGTAAGTGTTGGTCTTCTTTGGATGGTTGTGATGTTTTTTCATCTTCGTCGTAATGGCTTGGATCAGAACAATAAGACACGTTTAGCATGCCTTTCCATTTTTTGGCATTTACTTGATATTGTATGGGTTGGTGTTTTCACCATGGTTTATCTATTAGGAGCGTTGTGATGAGCATGCAAAATGAAACACATGGTCCCAGTACTGGTTCCTATTTGGTCGGTTTTATTCTGGCTGTATTTTTCACTTTGGGTTCTTTTGTTCCTGTGATGTATGGAATGATGGAAAGTTGGGCAGTTAGTACAAAGGTTGCGTATCTTATTGGGATGGCGATCATTCAGATTATAGTACAAATTGTTTTCTTTTTGCACTTGAATTCTGGTCCGGATGCCAAGTGGAATTTAAGCGCATTGTGGTTTGCTGCTATTTGCGTTTTTGTTATTATTGGGGGAACTTGGTGGGCTATTTCTCATTTGAATTATAATATGATGGGTGGTTCAGGACGTGTTATTGAACCGGAAATATCAAGTAGAGATGATTCTTCAGTATCTAAGCAGTTATTAAACAAAGATATATCCGTAAGAAAACAACCAGAAAAGATACAGGGCTCAGAAATGTCGATGGGGCAAGGTGCAAGTGCGCAAACTTCTGTAGATCAAGCGCCTGGTTCGGAAATGCCCATGGAGCAGGGGTTAAGTACGCAGTCTCCTGTGGAGTAATTTTTAGAAATATCTGTGGAGCTGATGCAGCATGTATCAGCTCTTACAAGAAATTCGTAGGATATTAAAGAGGGGTAGCTACAAGATATCAGTGGAATGAGTATCATGATTTTGAATGTACTTTTATTTCAAAAGAGAAAGTCCACGGAGTATTGAGTCAAGCTTTAATTTTTGAGACAAATAGCTATTTGTAGAATATACAAAAAGTGATGTCTATGCAATTTACTACAAAGAAAGAGAATGTGAGAAACAAGTTTTTATGTTGTGTGGAATAAAAGCTACGAAGCGGTAACGTTTTTATAATTTACAGAATTTATATTAAAGATAGCATTAAAGTTATTTGTAATAATAATATGCACTTGAAATCAAAAGTTTAGAGAATAATCAGAAAACTTGATGAAAACCGTTGCAATGACAATTATTGGTGCTGGTTCTTTTGGTACTGCATTAGCGATTGCTCTTGCCCGTAATGGTCATAATGTTTTACTTTGGGGATATAAACCCCAACATATCAAAGAATTACAGGAACAACGTTGTAATCAAGTATATTTACCCGATATTCAATTTCCTGAAAATTTATTACTTGAAGCTTCGCTTGAAACTGCAATAGCAGCAAGTCACAATATATTAATCGCTGTTCCAAGCCATGTATTTCATCAAGTTTTGTATAATATTCAGCCTTATTTAGATCAGCATTCACGCGTTATTTGGGCAACAAAAGGTTTAGAACATGGTACCGGACGTTTCTTACAAGAGGTTGCTCGTGAGATTTTAGGTGAAAAAATTCCTTTAGCTGTTTTTTCTGGACCAACTTTTGCTCAAGAACTAGCTATTGGTTGGCCTACTGCAATGACGATAGCAGTTTCTGATGTTGAGTTTGGTAAAGAATTGCAGCAACTTTTTCATTGTGACAAAAGTTTTAGAGTTTATAAAAGTTCGGATATGATTGGTGTTCAATTAGGGGGAGCAGTCAAAAATGTTATTGCTATTGGTGCAGGAATATCAGATGGTATGGGCTTTGGGGCAAATGCACGAATAGCTCTCATCACACGAGGACTAGCTGAAATCAGTCGTTTAGGGGGGGCTATGGGTGCTGAGCTTTCCACATTTATGGGAATGACAGGCTTAGGTGATCTGGTTTTGACATGTACTGATAATCAGTCGCGTAATCGCCGTTTTGGAATACTTCTTGGTAAAGGAATAGACATAAAAGAAGCGGAAAAACAAATTGGTCAGGTTGTTGAAGGGTACTTAAATACCAAGGAAGTACATACGTTGGCGCAACGTATTGGGATAGAAATGCCCATTGTAGAACAAATTTATCAAATTCTCTATTGTGGTAAAAACATAACTGAAGCGGCGAACGCATTACTAAGCCGTACTCTCAAGGATGAAATACAATGATATCCTATTTTTTTAAATAATTCCAATCGTAAAAAAATAAAAACATGCTATGATAGACATATAAAATAGATTGTATTGATGGTTGTATATGATAGTCATATTCCAGCAAATTATAGATTCATATCATTCGATTCTTTATGAAACATGGATGAAATATAAAAGTTTTGGCTTTTGTCTAAGAGCTATCTCTTTGAATATAAATTATCATTTCCATTTACACATGTTTATCTAATGAACAAGATATTTTGATTTTCTCTTAAATTCATCTCACAATGATATTTGCAAACAGAATAATACAAGACTCATTAGGTAGAAGCATCTTATTTATGTAACGTATAAGCTAAAAATATCATTGCTATTATCCAATTTTCAATATTATTTGCTGCGTGTAACAGCTTTTGTATCTAGATAGGGGGCAGGGATATTGTGTGTCTCTGTTTGTGTAATTCTTTAAAACAAGAAGACAATCTAATTTGGGAAGAAGCTGAAATTTAAAAGATGAAAACCAGTTCCCATTTCTACCATCATTTTTAACTTCAGTTTTACGCTATCTAAAGCAGTATCTTTTAAATAATGGAGATTACCTCACACCTTCATATTCGTCCTAAATTAGATTGTCTTGACGTTTCAAGAATAAATAGAACGGTAGGCAATATTTTTTTCAACCTGGTATACAAAAGCTGAAGCTAAGGATTTTAATAATCCTCTAATCTCTGTTTCAAACTGTGATAGCATGAGAGCTGGATATTTGCTTTATAAGCAACAGCAAAAGCGTATGCTTTAGTAAGGTAAATAACGTCATAAAATACAAAATTTATCAACCATGGATTGAAGAAATATTCCGGATTTTTATAAAATACTTTGCAAAACAAGGCATCATACATCTGGTTTTGTATTACACTTATTCTTATAAAGACCTGCGCACGTGCCTTACGTCATATTTTTCTAAGTGCGATGATTTTTATCCTTCTTGAGCATCGTCACTCTTTTTCAGCTCTTCAAGTATTGGCATAGACATGATGTTATAGCCTGAATCAACATAATGGATTTCACCTGTAACACCTGATGATAAGTCAGAGAGTAGATAAAGAGCAGATTTTCCAATTTCATGAATATTTACGGTACGACGTAATGGGGCATTACGGCGTTGATGTGAAAATATTGCCCGTGCAGCTGCAATACCGTTACCTGCTAAAGTTCTAACAGGACCAGCGGAAATCGCATTGACACGGATATTTTGAGGACCAAAGTCCGCTGCTAAATAACGTACCATAGCTTCTAAAGCTGCTTTAGCAACACCCATGATGTTATAATTAGGCACAACTTGCTGTGAAGCACCATAGGTAAGAGTTAAAAGTGTTCCTCCATTAGGCATAAGTCTACCCGCGCGCTGGGCAATTTCAGTAAAGGAATAAGCTGAAATAACCATCGTGCGTTGAAAGTTTTCACGTGTTGTAACATCAACGTAACGCCCTTTTAGCTGAGTTTTATCTGAAAAACCAATGGCATGGACAATAAAATCAATTGTTTTCCATTCTTTTTCAAGTTGCTCAAAGACGTAGTCAATATTTTCAATTTTTTCAACATCACACTCTAGCACTAATTTGCAGCCAAGTTTATCTGCTAGAGGCTGAACACGTTTTCCAAAAGCATTCCCTTGATAAGTCAATGCTAATTCAGCTCCTGCTTGTGCGAGCTGAAAGGCAATGCCCCAAGCAATTGAATGGTCATTCGCAATCCCCATAATAAGGCCACGTTTGCCCTCCATCAAACCTTTCATATTATTCTCCGTAAGACCGTACTTTTTTCAATTACTAAGAACTTTTGTTTATTCATAGCGTTGGAAAACAAGCGTTGCATTGGTACCGCCAAAGCCAAAAGTATTTGACAATACGGTATTCAGTTGTTGATGATCACGTCGTTCACGAACGATTGGCATATCAGCAAAAGCTGGATCAAGTTCTTCAATATGAGCACTTTCACAAATAAAATTATGCTGCATCATTAACAATGTGTAGATTGCTTCTTGAACACCAGCTGCACCCAAGGAATGACCAGTCAGAGATTTTGTGGCGGAAATTGGTGGGCATTGATCACCTGCTCCGAAGATACGGCGGATCGCTTCTATTTCAGGAGGATCACCAACAGGTGTTGCTGTTGCATGGGGATTGATATAATCAATCTTATTTTTGACGGTCGTAAGTGCCATGCGCATACACCGCTCTGCTCCCTCACCCGATGGAGAAACCATGTCGTGTCCATCGGATGTAGCGCCATAACCAACAATTTCTCCATAGATTTTTGCACCACGTGCTTTAGCGACTTCTAGTTCTTCAAGAACCAAAACGCCAGCGCCACCAGCAATAACAAATCCATCACGATTAGCGTCATAAGCACGCGAAGCTTTTTCTGGTACATCATTATATTTGCTGGACATAGCACCCATAGCATCGAATAAAACAGATAATGTCCAATCCAGATCTTCGCAACCACCAGCAAAAATGCGATCTTGTTTTCCATATTGTATTGTTTCATAAGCATTGCCGATACAATGATTGGATGTAGCACATGCGGAAGAGATTGAATAGTTTACGCCTTTAATTTTAAAAAAAGTTGCAAGTGTTGCGGATGCCGTAGAACTCATCACTTTAGGCACAACAAAAGGACCGATGCGTTTTGGACCTTTTTGGCGTGTAATGTCAGCAGCTTCTACGATTGAATGTGTTGAAGCACCTCCAGAACCCATAATAATACCCGTGTGTTCATTCGACACTTCATGCGGTTCTAGACCCGCATCAGCAATTGCCTGATCCATGGCGATGTGATTCCATGCTGTTCCACGCCCATGAAAACGTAGAGCACGCCGATCTACGAGTCCTTCTATATTAATATCGGGTTTGCCGTAAACTCTGCTGCGAAAGCCTAATTCGGCATATTGAGGTGCGTAAGAAATTCCGGATTTTGCTTCACGTAAACTGGTTAAAACAGCTTCAGGTCCATTTCCAATCGCGGAGACAATTCCCATTCCGGTTACAACAACTCGACGCATTCATACCTCCTCGTTTCATACAGAATAGTGGAAAGTTTTTTCTGACGGAAATAACGTTCAATCTTCTTTGAATAAAGCAACGCGTAAATCATTCGCCTTATAAATAGTCTCTCCATCTGCTTTTAGCCACCCATCAGCTATTCCTAAGACTAAATTTCCACGTCGAATACGCTTAAAATCTATTTCATATTCAAGAATTTTGGTTTGTGGAGTTACCATCCCTGATAACTTTACTTCACCTGTTGATATCGCTCTTCCTTTTCCTGGTTCGCCTAGCCAACCAAGAAAAAAGCCTGTTAATTGCCACATACCATCCAGTCCGAGACATCCTGGCATGACGGGATCACCTATAAAGTGACAATTAAAGAACCACAGGTCTGGTGTAATGTCAAATTCGGCGCGAACCATTCCTTTATCGTATTTACCATCAGTTTCACTAATTTGAGTGATTCGATGAATCATCAACATTGGCGGTGCTGGCAATTGCGCATTACCTCTACCAAACATTTCGCCGCGAGCGCAGCTTAGAAGCTCTTCATAAGTGTAGCGAGACTTTTGTTCAGCCATTGTTACTCCATTTATTTGCATATATTTTTATTTCTGCGCTTTTCCCAACCTACTTTTAGAGCAAATTTTAAAGAGAGGGAAATGATTTTATATCATTTTTAATGACAAAAGCCCTTTTTTATGTATTCTACACAGGTAATTATTTAAAAATGGAATACAAGATTACACCATACTATTCCCATTTTTTTGTATTTTGATCTTATTTAGCAGGGATATATTTGGGTTTGTAATATGTCAGTAAGTGCAGACGATTTAGATATGAATGAAGAACAACAGTTCACAAAAGAGTGTGGAAAAATTGTGCAATATTATTCCATTTCTATGTTAGAAAAACGTTTGCGTCAAAATGGTCTGCGTCCAACACGTCAGCGGTTGGAACTTGCACATATGATTTTTTCTCAAGGAAATCGTCATATTACTGCTGAAGAGCTCTATGAGGAAGCGGGGAGGGCAGGTGTACCTGTATCTTTAGCAACGGTTTATAATACGCTTCATCAATTTACGGAAGCGGGATTGTTACGGATTATTGCCGTAGAAGGCTCAAAAACTTGGTTTGATACCAATACCTCTGATCACTACCATTTTTATATAGAAGGCGAAAATCGTATTCTTGATATTCCTTACAATTTGGAAGAAGCTCCCATTATTAGAAATTTGCCTAAGCCACCAGAAGGTATGGAAATTTCACATGTTGATTTGATCGTACGATTGAAACCCAAAAATCAATCTTGTGATAGGCAGTGAGGATATTCAATGAGGAATAAAAGTTAAACTTGATAAGTTTGAGTATTCACCAACCTTTTACTTTTTCATCAGGATAGATTCCCCATAACTGGGGTTGCTGAAGCCATCCGCGCGTATTATTAATGTTTAGTTCGCACCATTGTCCATCACATTGGCGGATATTACCAATGACATTAGGTTCTACTTCCGCCACAAGTTCTGCGTTGTCGGTGGGGTTTTTTCGTAGCATCAGCCTTTTTGTTTTATCTTTTTGCCATGGAATAGTTATAGCAGTTCGCTTTCCCGATAAAAGCGATTGATACACCCACCCCTCATCGCCTTCTGCATCACGAATTTTGCGCCATTGATCATATTCTTGAATGATTTCAATAGGCAAGCCCTTCTTTTTGTAGGTAAAAATGATAGAATAGTTGCTTCCTGGTCCAACGCGTACATTAACGCTGGTGGGTTTAATCGAAGCAAATCGCGGAAGTGGTAAACCGCTGGGCCCTAAATTTTGATTAAATGTTTGTGCGTGCAACAAATGAGGTGAACCCAATACAATGACTGTTGCTATTAAGATACATGATGCGAGTATTGAAACGTGAAACCAACAAGAATTTTGCACACTGAACTCCTTTATTTCGTCATATATTGGAAATTTAAAATCTGAAAGATAAGACTAGAAACTGATAAAAATTATGACATATCGCTCGTTAAAGAGATCTAAACAATGAAAAAATTGTTACGAGAATAGCAAAATAAGGAAAACAAAAGTTTGTATTTTTTAGTGCTTATCTTGTTTATGAGGGGATAAATATAAATAAACACTGGATTTTATGTAGCTGTACGCGTGATAAAACAGTAAAGTATACTGGGGACATAGCAGTTTTTGTACAGGAAATTAGGGCTAAAGTATTGCATCTCTTTTCTGAGTTTGTTTCTCAAAGTAAAAGTACATGTATGCATATTATGAACAAAGAGCTGTTCAGTAAGGGGTTATCATGTTGCTTGAAAAGAAGTTTTGAATGGACAAATAATACGATGAATAAAACATTTAAGCTTAAAAATATGAGCAATACGGAGTAGATTGATATATGAAGGGCTGATTTTAACAGGACAGTTTTTCGTGATAATCCATTTTATAAAATTTGCTATACTATAATCTTATGCCATGATAATGCTTATCCGTATGCTAGATAAGCTGGATCCATCATACCATTTACTTGCTCTTAATGTTATGCAGTTCTTATTATTTATGGCGTTCATAAGAAGCATTTTTATCTTTTTCTTAAATAGCTTTTATTCTATTTGCATACTAACCCTGCTTATAATGTACAAGAAAATAATCTTGATTGATTCAATATAAGAAGGTGTTGAAAAACTTCACGTTATTCAGAATTATTACTTAATATGAAAAACGATTACTTATAACGATGAATCAATGCGTTAAAAACTTTAACTCGTTATTTGAATTGTAAAAATATTTCCATCAAAAATGGTAATAAAAGGCACATTCATTCATCCATATTAAAATACAGTGTTTTCTCTGTTTATTGTCAATTTTCTTTTTCTCTAACTCAGTATAGAAGAAAGTTGAATGAAATAGAGGAGCTTATTCGATATACTTATGGGGGGCATTACATAAGTGATGAATAGAAGAAGTTTATCAAGAAAAAAGAATCCGTAGTGCCGTAGTTGAAATTCGTCATTGTTTAGAGAGACAGAGTCAAGAGATATAAAAAGTTATGGAATTATATCGTTTTGTTACATAACTGAAGGGAAAGAGGATTATGCATTTGATATCATATTTTTACACATAATCGCATATTGCGATAGTTACTTTTGTTTTGCGATCTGATCTAGGATGTTCGAAAGATGTAGAATATTTAATGACAAAAAAAGAAAATCATCATGAAATTTGTACATAAAGAAACAGTTATTTAAGAGATATCCGGAAGGAGAAAAATTATAGCGAAAAGTGATAATAAAACACCTTACACTCAAGTCACATAAGAACAAGTCGCTTAAATATCTAAAGCGTAGTTTGTTATCTGTTTGAAATATAAGAGTGAAAAAAAC
This sequence comes from Bartonella sp. MR30HLJHH, assembly GCF_042194195.1. Taxonomy (NCBI): domain Bacteria; kingdom Pseudomonadati; phylum Pseudomonadota; class Alphaproteobacteria; order Hyphomicrobiales; family Bartonellaceae; genus Bartonella; species Bartonella sp. MR30HLJHH. Next base: position 287,380 of record NZ_JBHIMO010000001.1, read on the forward strand.
CACCCCTATGACAGAAACCTTATTATTTTCAGATAACTAACATATTAGATAACATTGTACACAAAAAACATACACGAGCAATTTATTGCAATCGCCTATGAAGATAAAATTTTCTGGAAGCTTATTATCTACTGCTTATGCAATTACATTAAAGTATACTACTTTACCGCAACAGTTCGTCCGTTACTAACAAAACCTTCTCTCTGCGCACGCTTACGAGCAAGCTTACGTGTACGGCGAATAGCCTCAGCTTTTTCACGAGCACGCCTCTCAGATGGCTTCTCATAATAACTACGCATTTTCATTTCACGGAAGATACCTTCACGCTGCATCTTTTTTTTCAACGCACGGAGCGCTTGGTCAACATTATTATCACGAACAAGTACTTGCACTATCTATCCTGCTTTTTTCAGTGTCATAAATGATAGGAAAAACCTATGCCCTTTTAAAGGCATATCCAAAAGGACAAGAACCTATATCATATAAATAAGACATTTGTCTATATCGCTTTTTAAAATTCTGTTCTTTTTGCAATAAAACGCTTTTTATAATGAATGATAGAATTTACGGTTATAAATTTATGAAAGTCCTTGTATTTGATCATTTTCGTCAAGATGAATTTTTTCAGCCGTGGGATAATGGGGTAGTCCCGGCATGGTCATAACATCTCCACAAATGACAACAATAAAGCCAGCTCCTGCGGAGAGACGAACTTCACGTACGGGAATTTCAAAATCAACAGGAGCACCATATTGCTTGGGATCAGAAGAAAAAGAATAAGGTGTTTTTGCCATACAAATAGGGTAGGCACCAAAACCTTCTTTTTCCCAAGATTCAAGTTGTTTGAGAATAGGGGCTGGGATGATGGCGCCACGCCCACCGTATAGCTTTGTTATAATACAATTAATTTTTTGAACGAGTGGAATATTATCTTGATATAAAACTTTAAAATGAGAATGTTTTTCTTCAATCAAGGTAACGAGTTCTTGTGCAAGTTCTATAGCGCCTTTTCCACCTTGTTCCCAATGCTTACAGATAATAGCTTTGTGTCCAGTTGTTGCAACTATTTTTTGTAATGTTTTTATTTCAGCATCGCTATCGCTGTCAAAATGATTGATAGCCACAACACAAGGAATACCGTAGTGCTCCATATTTTTTATATGTCGTAAAAGATTGGCTGTTCCTTTTTCTAAAGCGGTGATATTTTCTTCTGTCAGGTTATTTTTATCCACACCACCATTCATTTTTAATGCACGAATAGTTGCGACGATTACTGTAGCATTTGGTACAATACCTGCTTGCCTACATTTGATATTGAAGAACTTTTCTGCTCCAAGATCTGCTCCAAACCCTGCTTCTGTGACAACATAATCAGCAAGTTTTAAAGCAGTTTTTGTTGCTATAACTGAATTGCAACCATGAGCAATGTTGGCAAAAGGTCCTCCATGAACGAGAACAGGGTTATTTTCAATTGTCTGTACGAGATTGGGTTGTATAGCATCTTTGAGAAGAACTGCCATTGCACCTTCTGCATTGAGATCAGAAACGGTGATGGGCGTTTTATCATAACGATAAGCAACAATAATTTTTTTGAGTCTTTGTGTAAGGTTTTCTAAATTTTCAGAGAGACAAAGAAGTGCCATAATTTCTGACGCAACAGTGATATCAAAACCTGTTTGGCGTGGAAAACCATTTGTTATGCCCCCCAATGAAATAACAATATCGCGCAATGCACGGTCATTCATATCAAGAACGCGTTTCCAAACAATGCGACGTGGATCAATGTTTAGAGTATTTCCCCAATAAAGATGATTATCTATCATTGCGGCAAGAAGATTATGAGCAGCTGTAATAGCATGAAAATCACCGGTAAAATGTAAATTAAGGTCATCCATTGGAACGACTTGCGCATAACCACCACCAGCAGCACCACCTTTTACACCAAAACAGGGACCTAAAGACGGTTCTCTCAAGGTAGCTATTGTTTTTTTACCAATAAGATTAAGAGCATCACTTAGTCCAACTGTTGTTGTTGTTTTGCCTTCTCCGGCAGGTGTGGGATTGATAGCTGTGACGAGGATAAGTTTACCATCTGGATTTTTATCAAGCGATTTTATGTATTCAGAAGAAATTTTAGCTTTATCATGGCCATAGGGAATGAGATTTTCATGTGAGATACCAATTTTTTTTGCAATTTCAATAATATGCTGCTTTTTAGCAGTGCGAGCAATTTCAATATCTGTTTTAGGCATGGAAAAATTCTTTAAACTTAGCTTTTATTAATGTTCGAGATCTGTACCCCATGGATTAATTAGAAGAATTCATAGAGAACAGAAAGTATTAGGATATCACAGAAGTCGATGACATGCTATGTAAGAGATAATGCTAAAGAAGCACGAGAAGAAGCTTTGGTTTGCAACAAAATGCTAATGATATTAATGGATACCATAAGTGTTTTATGGTGGTGCGTTTGAGAAGTAGTTTATTTGTTCTTTCCAATAACACACTGAAAAAGTTTTACATGGTGGTAAATCGGAATTTATGGTGGCACATATGAAGTCCCTCTTAAGATGGGACTGCTAGGAATAAAATATTCAGAAACATCCAGTTATGGAAAAATTAGAAATAAGCACGTAAAAAATTATCTAACTGATTAAAGAGTATAATCCGGAAGAGACTAAAAACAAGCGCATAAATCGAAAAAAGAAAACAACACACGCTACTCATGCAATCGTTATGATTATTAGCTAATAAAAGCACCTTGGAGCTGAATTGAAGGACTCATAACATCTTATTCTAGCAAAATGGCTAAAGAAACGACTCACAACACAATGAAGTAACAAAATACAAAAAACAAAGATAGGCAAAAATAAATCACAAAATAAAGAATTTAAAGAGCCTGAATTTATAAGAAGATATTATTGATAGATGGCGCACCCGAAGAGATTCGAACTCCTGACCCCCAGATTCGTAGTCTGGTGCTCTATCCAGCTGAGCTACGGGTGCATACATTTCAGTTTTTTACATTGTCTACGACAAAGGGTTCCTAATCGTTTCATTAAAGAAATGCAAGTGAAACTTGGATAGTAATAAAAAAAACTCTCTTTTTTATGAGATATTTTAAAAAAGGATATAATATATTATGGTTTCAGTTGGTTTTGATATGATCATTTTTTGTTGTGACCGTACAAAGCAATATGAACGATAGTTAACTTGACGTTTTAATCTATGAAAGATAGTCAAGCAAAGATGAGATGTGTTTTTTGCGGTGGGGGGGTAAGATATATACACCCGCTGTTTGGTTTTTGTGTAAAACGCCGATATTACTGTTGAAAACTATTTCAGATGAACATGATACAGCAAGGGTGGATGTATGGCGTTATTAAAAAAGAGCTTTCCATTGGTGTTTTTAATTGTCGTTTTAACGGTTACTTATTGGGCTGGAAAACAGAGTGCAGAACACCCCATTTCTACGGTGGATAAAACGAGAGTATCGTATAAATCTTCAAAGGAAAAAATGGGAAGACCACCGACAAATGTTGTCGTTAATCTTGTGAAAATTCAAGATTTTTATGAACAACTTAACGTTCTTGGGAATGGAAAAGCTCTTGCAGAAGTCGATCTTACCCCTTTATCCTCAGGTGTTATTGATAAGCTTTTTGTATCAGCTGGTACAAAAGTACAAGTCGATGATGTGATTGCAAAGCTTGATTCTAAAAAAGAGGAAATAGCAGCTGCAAAAGCAAAAGTACAACGTGATAATAATGCGTTAACGCTTTCGCGCATTCTTAAATTACGCGCCAGCAATACAGCAACGGAAGTTCAAGAAATTACGGCACGCTTAGAGTTAGATAACGCAAATTTAGTTTTGCGTAATGCTGAATTAGATCTCGATCGGCGAACAATTCGTGCACCGATTCCTGGAGTTGTTGGTATTTTGCCCGTTGATGTGGGGAATAACGTGACCCTTAATACTGTAATAGGCCGTATTGAGAATAGAGAACGTATTTTGGTCGATATATGGGCCCCTGAACGATATGTGTCGCGCATCCATAAAGGAGATGAGGTAACGGCAACGTTAACCGCGCAGCCAGATAAATCTTTTGTTGGTCATATTTATGCGATTGATAATATTGTTGATCCAGAAAGTCGCACACTTCATGCTCAGGTTGAAATCAATAATGAAAAAGATATGCTCATGTCTGGTATGGCCTTTTCTGTTGCATTGCAATTTCATGGTGGTTCTTTTCCTGTCGTTAATCCTCTTGCGGTTCAATGGAATAGTGAAGGGTCATTCGTTTGGCGTGTGAGAGAAGGAAAAGTAGAGTCTATTCCCGTATCAATTATTCAGCATAAAGCGGATCAGGTTTTCGTGAAAGCTCCCCTAGAAAAGGGTGATCAAGTTGTCATTCAAGGGGTGCAAATGCTTTATCCAGGAAGTAAAGTAACTATTGATGATCCAAAGTCCTATCAACAGCAATTATCAGCAGTTTATGGAACGGATATACAATGAGCCAAGAATTGAGCACAAAACAGCCTAGGTCAAAGGTGGAGCAAGGTGGTCTCATTGCCTTATTTATTCGCAGACCGGTTTTTACTTTTGTTTTAAATGCTATGATCATCATTGCAGGATTTGCAGCATGGTTGAATGTTGATGTAAGAGAATTACCCGATGTTGATACTCCAGTAACAACGGTTGTGACGATGTTTTCTGGTGCATCTGCAGAAACCATTGATCGTGAAGTAACAAAAGTTATAGAAGATGCGGTTTCCCGTGTTTCCGGTGTTAAGACGATTTCTTCAACATCTTCTTTTGGACGCTCTCGTGTGCAGATTAATTTTAATGTCGGTGTTGATTTGAATGTAGCGGCATCTGATATTCGTGATGCTCTGTCTCGTATTGCTTATTCTTTACCAAAAAATGCAGATTCTCCTTTAATCATTAAAGCAGATTCGAATGCTGCTGCTATGATGTATTTGGTTGTGACGTCACCAACAATGAGTATTGATGATTTAACAACGATTGTAAATGATCAGATTGTTGATGCAATTTCTGCTGTTGATGGTGTTGGTGATGTACAGGTTGATAGTGCTCGCACAAAGATTTTTCAGATTGATATAGATCAAGCAAAACTTGCAAGTTATGGATTAACAGTAGCAGATATTTCACGTGTTCTTGCTGATATGACAACGGATGTGCCAGTAGGATCATTACGCAATTCTAAGCAAACTTTAGTTGTCCGTGCCACTGCACGTTTAACAACACCAGAATCTTTTGAACAAGTTGTTCTAAAGCCTCATGTGCATCTTGGTGATGTTGCGCATGTTACTTTATCGCCGGATATAGAAACGGTTATTCTTCGTATCAATGGAAAGACAGGTATTGGATTAGGTATCGTGCGGAAAGCACAATCCAACACGCTTAATATTTCTCAAGGTGTAAGAGCCGTTGTTGATAATCTCAAAAGTATTGTTCCTTCTTCTGTACATATAGACGTTATTAATGACGATGCAATTTTTATTAAAAGTGCCCTTCATGAGGTTGAGGTTGCGTTGGTCATTGCTATTTTGAGCGTTATTTTAGTCATTTTTCTTTTTCTCAGAGATATTCGTGTAACACTGATACCTGCTTTATCTCTTCCTGTTGCCTTGATTGGTACCATTGCAGCTATTTATCTTGTGGGGTTTTCATTGAATATTCTCACATTGTTAGGACTTGTTTTAGCAACAGGGCTTGTTGTGGATGATGCCATTGTTGTTCTGGAAAATATCGTTCGATGGCGCAATATGGGGTTAGGTTCCAGAGCTGCAGCGGTGTTAGGAACACGTGAAGTTTTTTTTGCTGTTGTCGCAACAACATTGACTTTAGTGGCTGTATTTGTTCCTATCTCCTTTCTTCCTGGGCAAGTTGGAGGGCTTTTTAGAGAATTTGGTTTTGTTTTGGCAATTTCTATTTTGCTTTCTTCAATTGTTGCCTTAACGCTTTGTCCCATGCTGGCTTCACGTTTTCTCAAAGAACATATTGAGGAGAAAGAAGAAAAGTCCCATCATTTTACTTTTTTATATAAATTAGGTACTTTTCTTCATAAGGCATATACTTACAGTTTGCATAAGTGTTTAGAAAAGCCTTGGTCTGTTGTTTTTGCTTCACTTATTTTTGCGGGGCTTTGTGTTGGAGGCTATATGAAGCTGAAACAGGAATTAACTCCAGCAGAAGACAGAGCTCTTATCTTTTTGGTTATTAATGGACCACAAGGTATTTCAACACAATATTTGAACGAGCAGGTAGAGCAAATTGAAGCAAGTCTACAGCCATTACGTGATGCAGGGGAGATTGCTAACAGTTATTCTATCGCGGGTATTGGAGGTTCACCCAATACTGCTTTTTTGATTTTATTGCTTTCATCTTGGGATAAACGTTTACGTAGTCAGCAAGAAATCGTGAAAGATGTTAATGCAAAGGTTAAACAGTTTCCCGCAGTTTTTGTGTTTGCTGCGCAGGGAAATTCTCTAGGTGTGAGCGGAACTGGCCAAGGGTTGCAATTTGCAATTCTTGGCAATGATTATGCAACATTACAACCTATTGCTGATAAGCTGGTGAGTGCTTTACAAGATGATCCGCGTTTTATTCGCCCACGCCTTACTGTTGATGCAACACAACCGCAATTTTTTATTGAAATCAATCGAAAAAAAGCTTCCGATTTAGGGATTGATATCACCAATTTGGGCGATACATTACAAGCAATGTTGGATGGTAAAAAGATTGGTTCTATTAACGTGGATGATCATTCTTACGATGTTAAATTGATATCGCGTACAAATTCTATGAAGAGTCCTAGCGATTTAGAAAATATTTTTTTAAAGACTAAAGACAATCGATATGTTCCTTTATCGGTCATTGCGCGTTTACATGAAAAAGCTATCGCTCCCCAACTAAAACGGGAAAAACGCATGAGTGCTGTTATTTTAAGCGCAAATCTTGCTCCAGATATTGCTTTAGGGGAAGCTTACCAAACTGTACAGAAAATTGCTTCTCCTTTGTTATCGAAAGGAACCTACTTGGTTCCCTTAGGGGAAGCCGAAACGCTTAATGAAACATCTTCCAATTTTATGATTGTTTTTGGCATTGCCTTTTTGATTATTTTATTGATTTTGGCGGCTCAGTTTGAAAGCTTTATTTCAGGATTCATTATCATGGCCACTGTCCCATTAGGGATTGGTTGTGCTGTAATTGCTATGCTATTAAGTGGTGTGAGTCTTAATATTTACAGCCAAATTGGATTAATTTTGTTAATTGGTGTTATGGCAAAAAATGGTATTCTCATTGTTGAATTTGCAGATCAATTACGAGATCAGGGAAGAAGCGTGCGTGAAGCCGTAGAAGAAGCAGCAAATATTCGACTTCGTCCAGTTTGTATGACAATGGTTTGTGCCATTTTAGGAGGTATTCCTTTGGTTTTAGCCAAAGGTGCTGGCGCAGAAGCTCGTATAGCTTTAGGTTGGGTTATCGTTGGTGGCTTAGGTTTAGCAACTATTTTTACGCTTTATGTCACACCGGTTGTTTATCTTTTTTTGGGGCGTTTTATAAGACCAAAAGCAGAAGAAGATTTACGCTTAACAAAAGAACTCAATCAAGTTAAATGATGTATCTGATAGAAAAGGTTTGAAAGTTTATTCCTGTAAAAATATCATTTTCGGATCTTATCCTTTTATTTTGTATATTCCTTCATTTTTATGTGAGCAGTGAAAATAGCGAGCAATAAAGGAGGCGCTTTCTGCTTTGTTATGGTTTGGGCATAGATTTCATTATCAATAACCGTATAGGATAAGCTTATGGGAGATAGCTTTTCGATTCGAAATGAAAAGGCTTTTGAAGCCACATTAAAAGCTTTAAAAAACCATGCTGCAAAGGATGGGGTCTATGATATTCGTCGACATTTTGTAGAAGATGAACAGCGTTTTTCCCATTTTTCCCTCAGATTTGATGATCTTCTTTTTGATTTTTCAAAATGTGGTGTGACATTTAAAACATTGCAACTTCTAGATGATTTAGCTGTCGCAGCAGATGTGTTAGGCCGGCGTGATGCAATGTTTTCTGGTAAGGCGATTAATACAACTGAAAAACGCTCAGTTCTTCATATTGCGTTACGTTTACCTGCTGATGAAATTTTCATGTTGGATGGTCATAATCTTATTCGCGATATTCAAGACGTCCTTGAAGATATGGAAAGATTTTCTGAAAAGGTACGTGATGGCAGCTATAAGGGAAACAGCGGCGAGAGAATAAGTGATATTGTTAATATTGGTATTGGTGGTTCTGATCTTGGTCCTGCAATGGTCACATATGCTTTAAAACCTTATCATGATGGTCCACAGTGTCATTTTGTTTCTAATGCTGACAGTGCCCATATTTCTGATACTCTCTCTATTTTGAATCCAGCAACAACGCTGTTTGTCATTGCTTCTAAAACTTTTACAACGGCTGAAACAATGGTAAATGCTCAAGTTGCACGTCAGTGGATTTGTTCACATTTAGGAGAAGAAGCCGTTGGTACGCATTTTGTTGCTGTTTCAAGTGCGCTTGATAAAGTGGCAGAATTTGGCATAGATTCCACAAGAGTTTTTAAATTTTGGAATTGGGTGGGAGGACGTTATTCAATTTGGTCAGCCATTGGACTTGTTGTTATGTTTGCAATAGGTGGTGGAAATTTTCGCCAATTTCTCAATGGTGCGTTGCAAATGGACCAACATTTTAAAACTATGCCTTTGCATAAAAATATTCCTATTCGTTTTGCTCTTTTAGGATTCTGGCATCGTGTTATTTGTGGTTATTCATCACGTTCTATCATTCCTTATGCACAGCGTTTAATACATTTTCCAGCTTATTTACAACAGCTTGATATGGAATCAAATGGTAAGCAAGTCTCGCTGGATGGAAAACCATTAAGTTTTTCAAGTGGTCCGATTGTTTGGGGGGATTCAGGAACAAATAGTCAACATGCTTTTTTTCAGCTTCTGCATCAAGGAACAGATATTATTCCTGTAGAATTTATTTTATTTATAAAAGGGCATGAGCAAAATTTACATTCTATGTATGAGATGTTGCTAGCAAACGGTTTAGCACAATCAAAAGCATTGATGAAGGGGCGTAGTATTGAAGATGCTCGGCATATCTTGATAAAAAATGGAGTTAATGAGGGTGAAGCAAATCATTTAGCACTTCATAGAAGTTTTAAAGGAAACCGTCCCAGCATTACGTTGGTTCAAGATTTATTAACACCTTTTACACTCGGTCGTCTTATTGCGCTTTATGAACATCGTATTTTTGTTGAAGGGATTTTAATGAATATTAATTCATTTGATCAATGGGGGGTTGAACTTGGTAAAGAATTAGCAAATGAGTTACTACCAATTCTTCGTGGAGAAAGTAAAGCGGATAATCGCGATAGTTCAACATTAGGGTTGCTAGCACATATTCAAGAAAGACGTGCAAAATAAATATAATTTGACAGTAGGTTTTGTACTAACTAAGCAAAAGTAGAATGAGAGAGAAATATGAGATAATTCTTTAGTTTTACTATGCGTTCTCTTATTATCTGAACTATATTTATGTAACAGAAAACCAAAAAGTGAAAAAATTGTAATAATGAGAATTTATTCGCAAAAACGATAAAGAGCTTTGAAAAGTCGTGAAGGACTTTTGAAAAATGAATTGGTACAAAACCTGCTGGCAAGCTACACTAGGTAAAAATATACAGAATCCATCGGCAAGCTATGATTAAAGACATTTTAATAATATCGCTTTATAAACTTTGGCGGAGAGAGAGGGATTTGAACCCCCGATAGAGTTGCCCCTATGCCGCATTTCGAGTGCGGTGCTTTCAACCACTCAGCCATCTCTCCATAATAAAGTAAAACAAAAATCGGCACTATTTGAGTATATAAGGGGTAGATAACCTTCAATTGTTTTTGGTACAACCTTTTTTTCTTTTTTATGGGACTTTATTGACAGAGAATAGAAATTCCTTCATATATACAGAATATGAGCGTGGGGAAATCTGCGCATATTTGTGTTGAAGAAGGTTTTATCCTTCTTTAAAATTTATTACGACTGATAAAAAGCAGCCTATTTTCCCTTATTTCAAGGCAGAAATTAAATAAGAGCTGGAGTGAACGGAAGGATAAAAAATGTTCGCAGTCATTAAAACTGGTGGTAAGCAATACCGCATTGTTGCTAATCAAGTGGTAAAAGTTGAAAAAGTTAGAGGAAATGCGGGTGATGTTGTTGAATTCAATGACATATTGATGGTTGGGCAAGAAGGTAATGCGGTTATTGGTACCCCTGTCGTTGCTGATGCATTGGTGACAGCTGAGATTGTAGAACAGGCACGTGGGCGCAAGGTTATCGCATTTAAGAAGCGCCGTCGTCAAAATTCTAAACGCACGCGTGGTCATCGTCAAGAATTTACGAGGCTTCGTGTGTTAGAAATTTTAATGGGTGGTTCAAAACCTAAAAAAGCAGCTGCAAAGCCGATAAAAGAAGAAGCAACTGCATCAAAAGAAACAAAAGATTCTGCTTCTGTTGAGAAGACAGCTAAAAAGACGGCTGAAAAAAAGACTGCGTCGCAGAAGAAAGCGTCTGTAGCATCAAAGAGTAAGAAAGGCTAAAGGAGAGCGTCTATGGCACATAAAAAAGCTGGTGGTTCCTCGCGTAATGGTCGCGATTCAGAATCGAAACGTCTAGGCGTTAAAAAATTTGGTGGTGAAACCGTTATTGCTGGAAATATTATTATTCGCCAGCGTGGTACGCGTTGGCATCCTGGCAACAATGTCGGCATTGGAAAAGATCATACGCTTTTTGCATTATCAAATGGAAAGGTTTCTTTTCAACGCAAAGCGGGTGATCGTTCCTATGTTTCAGTCATTCCTATGGTGGAGGCAGCAGAGTAATCTGTAACACTCTCTAGCAATCAACAGGATTCCATTGAATTGTAGTTGTGGTTTTATAAGTATTAAAAGGGAAAGATAGAATCTCATCTTTCCCTTTTTGCTTTGGTACTATAATAAATGTAGAAGATATACGAAAAAGGTAGAATTGGGGAAATGACGTTTCTCAATGAGGGGGGAAGTTTGTGCGGTGTTATGTTAGTATTTAGTACTGAACGTATTGATATTATGATAGAATTTGTTGATAAATTTCTGTATAATTATAGTGAGGAGAGACTTTCTTTTTATGCATGAAGAAGTGTCTAGTAATTTCTTTATAGGAGAAGCAGTTTGTTTTCAGGAAATTATGAGAAATTTAATGAAAGCATTATTTATGTAATCATTTTGATAAAGATGGCTCTTTTTATTGGCATTGTAGTATTGATGAGTTGTCATACTGTTTTTAGGTGGTGGTGTGGATAGGTGGGGCTATTCATTTAAAAGGATATAGGGATAAAAAAATCCATAAGATGGCAGTCAAAACTACTTTGAAAGTGACGTGCATTAAGGAGTTTTCGGTAAATCGAGAGTGAAGTTATATTTTTAAGGAGGACGCTGTTTAAAGATATAAAAATAACCAATGTGCAATCAGCGCTCTTCAAGAATATTTTTTCTGATTTCACTATTATTGTATTGTGCATTTTTGAAAATAAAAAAGCATAAGAGCTAGGGTTAAGGCAATAACTGCGTTTCATTTTTTACTTTATTTGTCCTATTTGTAGAGTTTTCCTTGATTTTAGTAATTGATGATGGTGCTTGGGGGATGTTCGTACTTTGCAAATGTGTGACAGAGGGTATTGTGTGTCTGCGATATTGATTGAAGTAAAGGATTGGCTTAAAATATATATATTATATATCAAGGATTTAGTATCATAGGATGAGCTACACGGAATTTTAAAGATGATAAGTTGCATGGAGCAATTTATAATTATGTAATGAGTTTATAAAGAGGGATAATAGGTTAAATAAACTTTGAGGAATCAGTTAAAATATTAGCTGAAGTTACAGGTAATTGGGAAGGATGCTTTCTTGTAGGGAGAATAATGAAAAGTTATGTTGAATAACTTGGGATAATGAGAGCGTTTTTAAAATATAGTTTTTTAGGTGATTGGTGCTGTAAAAATCGGGGTTTTATCTTTGTAAAGTAAAAGAGTAAGAGGCAGACTTGCTTATGATGCTTTTAAGCACCTCACTTAGCTGCATTTCGTAAAATATAAAGAGAGTGGTGGTGGTATTTATAGCTTGTATTTTGGGAAATACAGCTTTGAAAGGGAATTTATCAGAGATATTGGTGTTCAAATGTGAGGCAATTTGAATTTATGATGAGATGTGAGAAAGCAGAAGCAATGAATGTAGATTTTACCGAGGGTGAAATCTTGTCTATAAGATCTGTGCAACTTGCAGCTGCTTTTGATCATAAAAATGATGCAATTTGTGCTGCTGCTGAATTGCTTGTGCAGGTTGGCGCAGTTGATAAGTGTTATCTGGAAAGCATGCTCGCACGTGAAGAAAGAACCAATACTTGGCTTGGAAATGGTATAGCCATTCCTCATGGTATGGCTGAAAATCGTGATTTAATTATCAAGGACGCTGTTGCTATTATACAGGTTCCTGCTGGTGTTGAGTGGCAGGATGGCAAGAAAGCACATTTGGTTATTGCCATTGCAGCGTGTCCAGATCACTATAGAGAAATTTGTAAAAAATTGACGTCTCTTTTATTTGATAAAAAACAGCTTGAAGTGCTTGCGACAACTATGGACAAACAGCAAATTGTTAGAACTTTGTTTGATCAAGATATGAAGATAGAAAAAACTTTTATTGGTGACCTTTCGGTGTGTCAGGAATGGACTTTAGATTATCCAAGTGGTCTTCATGCACGACCAGCTTCTCTTTGGGTTGATTTTGCAAAAAAGGCACAAAATTCTATCAGAGTTCGCCATGGTCAATATGCCGTTGAAATGAAAAATTTGGTTGGTTTATTGCAATTAGGAGCAAAAAACGGTGATGTTCTGATTTTTTCTACAGATGCTGCAGAAGGAGCACAACTTCTCAATGATGCCATTGCTATTGTAAAAAAAGTGAGTATTAGTGAAAAATGCCTGATGAGAGCAATGGAATCTCAAACAAAGGCTTTTCATGGTTGGTATCCACGCTCTATGCAAAAAGGCATTTCTGGTGTTGGAGCAAGTTCAGGATTAGCATTTGGTAAGATTTTTGTTTTAAGGCAAAATGATATTTCCATAATAGATCAGCCAATTGATTTTGCAGCTGGTGCAGCGTGTCTTGAAAATGCTCTTACAAAAACAAAACATAAAATGGCATCTGTGATTTCTGATATTACAGTGCGTATGGGAGCAGATTCTGCTGCGATTTTTTCTGCGCAAATGGTTTTGCTTGAAGATGAAAATTTAATAGCTCAAGCTTGTCGTTTTATAGCAGAAGGTCATGGTGTCGCTTGGTCTTGGGATAGAGCAGTTCGTCAATTTTCAGATATGTTTTTTAAGGTAGATAATCCTTTGTTAGCAGCACGTGCTGTTAATTTAGTTGATGTTGGTCGACGTGTTTTAGGTGAAATCAATCCATCCTATAGATCGTTCTTTTTAAATGATATTCCACATGGTGTAATTCTAGTTACAAATGATCTTTCCCCTTCTGATGTAGCACAACTTGATTGTACAAGGGTGAAAGGATTAGCAACAGCATGGGGAGGTCCATTATCTCATACAGCTATTTTGGCGCGTACTCTTGGTATTCCAATGGTTGTTGCTGCAGGTGATGATATTTTAGCGATTCAGTCTGATATTCAGGCTATTATTGATGGCGATAACGGGTTTATTTACCTTGATCCTACGCTTGAAGACGTTGAAGATGCTCAAAGGCATATTGATACTGTTGCGCAAAAACGTTTCAGTGAAATAAGTGCGTGTAGATTACCAGCGCAAACGACAGATGGTCAAAGAATTCGTATCATGGCTAATGTCAACTACGCAAATCAGGTTCCTGTTGCGCTTGATTTGGGGGCTGAAGGTGTTGGACTCATGCGCACGGAATTTTTGTTTTTAGAGAATCCACATATTCCGGATGAAGAGCTACAATTTAATATATATCGGGCGATGATTACAGCTGTAGGAGATAAGCCATTAATTATTCGTGCGCTCGATATTGGTGGGGATAAACAGGTTACGCATTTACATTTATCTAAAGAGGATAATCCTTTTTTAGGTGTTCGAGGAACGCGGCTTTTGTTACGTCGACGTGATCTTTTGGTGCCCCAATTACGTGCTTTGTATCGAGCAGCAAAAGAAGGCGGAGATCTATGGATTGTGTTTCCGATGGTAATGTCTGTTTCAGAGATTGTTACTATAAAAAAGATTGCAGAAGAAATCCGCAATGATATTGATGCACCAAAATTAAAACTTGGTATTATGATCGAAGTTCCAGCAGCCGCCATTATGGCAGATGTGTTGAGCGCCCATGTTGATTTTTTCTCAATTGGAACCAATGACCTAACACAGTATACAATGGCTGTTGATCGGCAAAACCCGTACCTTGTGTCTGAAGCTGATAGCCTTGATCCAGCAGTTTTGCGTATGATTTATCAGACTATTCAGGGAGCTTCACAACATAAGTGTTGGGTTAGTGTATGTGGTGGTATGGCTGGAGATCCTTTTGGTGCAATGATTTTGACTGGGTTGGGAATTAATGAGCTTTCTATGATATCTTGCGATATTTCTCCAGTAAAGGCGTGTTTGCAGACTCATAGTTTTGAAGATATGAAAATTTTAGCACAAAAAGCATTACAATGTGAAACTGCACGAGCTGTACGTACTCTAAGCAAGGATATAAGGTGATAAAGAACATTAAGGGGAACGAGGGAGCTCATTTTGCAGAGCAATCAGATCGTTAGTGCTGTAAAACATTATTCTTTTATACGTTACAGGGAGGAGTAGCATGTGGATAAAAACACTTTAAGAAAGAATAAATGCCTTTTATGCATTCTCTCAAATAGCAAGGGATGTTGCAACATTAGGGGATAAATAGCATGATGGTACTTGGCTTGTACTTTTTATTTAAGGAAAGATGATGCTATTCAATAGATGTTATACTATTCATAGACACCGTATGAGATAGATGTGACAAGCTTTAAGAAATGTTTTTTAAATAAACGTGTGGATGAGAAAGAAAATCGTATTCTTAGAGTATTCTGTTTTGTTATGAGAGCATATCCTACTTAAAGAATGCGATAATCAAAAGTATGAATTAATACGTAATCTCTTTTAAATAATAGAGATTACTTTAGATATTTTGAAAACTGTAAAGCTGAATTTAAAAGTATATGGTAAAAATGAAAACAGGTTTACATCTTTATGATTTTGTATTTGACAAAAATGAGACTATTTTCTCATTTCAGAAAATAAGATATATTCATACATATTAAATTAAAAATGCAAAGGTCTTTTTTGTCTTAATTTTATTTTCTTTAGTATCAACTAAATATAGAAGTGTGAAAGTGTGAAATTGAATAGAGGATTTAGACTAGGGCTTATTCTGTGATCCTATGAAGGAGGAAACTGACACTATCACACTATTCTACAGCCCTCGATGTTGCAACAATTCGTGCTATTTGAGAGAATGCATAAGAGCCATTTATCCTCTCTTAAAATGTACTTCCTCCACATACCATCCCCGCTTATGACGTATAAGCAAGTGATTTTAATTAATTCAATATGAAAAGGGTTATGATGAGAAAAATTTACGATATTCGAGGTTTTTATGATGTATAAAGAATATTTATCATTATAGATCAATGTCTTATATATTATCTGAAACATAAAAGTGATTAGCAGGTAGATCTCATTTCAAGAGAGAGTTGTTTGTAATCAATGGTGTTAAGCGAGAGATATTTAATTATTTGATTATGCAAAATCATGGACTGTATGCCAATTTTAAGAGAAGTATTTTTTGTGAAGCAGAAAGTGCGTAAATAAGCATGAAAATTTATGACTGGTGACAATCTTTTTATTCGCATTATTGTATTATACAAACCTATCCACGAAAAAAGTTTTTTCTTAAAAAGAAAGGATGTGCTTGTTATTCAACAGATATAAGCTCTTACTTTAATAAATAAATTTGTTTTTTGAGTTTTGAATGTATAATTTAGGCTTGCACGTTATTTCTTTCTGGGTATAGTGCGAGACTTCTGGAGAGGTGGCCGAGTGGTTGAAGGCGCACGCCTGGAACGCGTGTATATGGGAAACCATATCGAGGGTTCGAATCCCTCTCTCTCCGCCATTAATTTAAAACGAACTTTCATATGCTTGATATGACATAGCTTAAAAAGCTCAGGATTTGCAGGATTTTTTACTGTTTGCAATTGACCAGTTTGCGCCGATCTGTATCTGTCATTATGTATACCTAGAAATTGCAGTTGAATTTCCATGAATTTTATAACTTCTAAGTTACTCTCCTCTCGATCTTTAGATAACCTGATCTAGCATAAACGATCTCTTCAAATATCATTAAGGGATTTTTGCCATTATCACTAACTTCTGATAGAGTTTCAGAATTAATGGTGATCATAGTGCTATTTGCAATTCCGATTAACGGGCTAAATGCGTTTTATTCACATGAGAGCTAACGAACACCTCAGCTTTTCTCACGCAATGTGCTCATTTCAAATTAATTTCATGAATATTTGTACAAAATCTTTATCTATACAATAATCAAAAAAAGGCTGACGTAATATAATAATTGAAGATCATTCATGCGGTGCTTTCTTTTATTTTTAAGCTTTGTATGTAAATAGATAGTCCGTGTAAAATAAATAAAGGGGCGCAAAAACCTATAAATATACACAGGACGTATAATGTAGAAAATGAAAAAAAATTTCCGGCATATAAAAGCACAATAGAGAATAAAGCTGTTATGATGCGCACACTGGCATCGCCTGCCAAAATCACCTCGGCTAAATTTTCACTAGGTGTGATAGCTTGTCCAATTGTTATTCCCGATACCCTAAAATAAAATTGCCCAATACCTAATAAAACCCCCATAATATAAAGGGAATATTGAGTAAAACTTAAATATAAAACAAAAGAGATTGCGATCGCTGCAAAAGCCGGTGTTCCCCATACAAAAAAACGAATTAAAGATGGAAATTTCCGTAAATAATAGGATGAGATAAGACCATTGACTACAAAACCCAGTGCTGACAAAGCAAAAATAGAATTTTGAATAGCGGTAAATTTTGTATTATCTGATGTTATAGATGCAAGAACAAGTGGTAATAGAACAATAGGCCCCGTATAGAGAAAATTATTCAAAATACGATTAATCGTTAAAAAACGCAGCGAAGAAATCCGCCAAAGGCACCTAAAACCAACTCCATAAGCTTTTTGAGATGGCTTTTTTAATAGCTCTTCTACTCTGTTTATTTGTTGTATAGACTTTATACGAAACCATAGGCTGGCATTCAAAAGATAAATAAACACAATAAAGGCTATGGCCATTTTGTGCCCCAAATGCGCAATTATAAAATATATAAGCAATGGGGATATAATAACAAAAAACTGACAGCAACTAGTATAAAGTGCAAAAATTCCAGCTTTTTGTTTGGGAGCTGGAACCAGCTGATTCAAGGCACTGTTGTTATTTGGATTATCAGCCCCCATCAAGAGAGCAAGTAAAAAAAATACAAATAAAATAAGTACCGGATTGTTCATAAATAATAAGAACGATAATAAACAAGCGCAAATAATTTGACTATAAAACCCAATTATAAAGCCTTGATAGCGCACCAACACATTTCCCAAACATAAGCCTGCAATTCCAATTGCGATTAAATTAACAACATTTAAAGTAGCAGATGCTTTTCCAGTTGTATCTTGGAATTGTAACAAAGAAAGGCCAATAGATAATACACCACTAGCACAAAAACTCGTCAAACAACCAATCAAAATCATAAGAAAAACAGAATTACGCAATAGCTTTCTCACTTTTAAACAGAGACTCGAGCCATTTTATGATTTTCTCCATTGTCGAATATGGTTCGGTACTAAATTCCATTTTTTCATAAAATTTTAGTTCAAATGCGTTGTAGGTACTTATTTTTTGCGAGTCATCTGTCAGCATGAATTCTATACTTGGCAACGTTGCGCCCATAGATTGAGACAAATAATAGGAAATTACTTTCCAATACATATGGGCACGTTCTCTTGCCAAATAATTTTCCAAGACATATTTCAAGTGACAACCATCTAAAATATATTTCGAACAATGGTGCAAAGGATAACAAATACAAATAGCATCCGTTTCATGTACGGGACAAGAAGAAATAGTAATATTTTTATCATTTTTGTTAAAGATTCTTATGCAACTATTTCTACGTTCAGCATTCTTTTTCCACTTGTTTACAGCAAAAGATTAATAGCTAAATTCACCTATGTCATAGTAGTCCTTCTTTTGGTAAAATAGAGCTGCTTCAATCTCGACATATAAATATTTTAGTTCTCTTCATATGCTTTAGACTAACAACACACCAAAACCAAAATATTTATTTTACTTAAGTTATTGAATATTGTTTAAAAAGTATGGAAATAAAGTGATACAAGAGTTAAAAAAATTATTTAAAAGTTCAAATCCATCTACATTTTAGAGCCATCACGCATGGTAATAGCGGTTGTTATTAAATATACTAAGTATGCTTGATAACTTTTCTGCTTCATGCCTGTAGGGGAGCTCCAGATAGGGATAATACCAGAATCCATCCGCGAATGCTCGATAATAAAGCTGTAAACAAAATTATTTTCTTGTTGTTTAATCCGTTAAGCTTGATCCATTTTTCATATTTGTCTATATTTTCAATTATTCGCGCTGCTGAATCTATGTTTTCCTCCCAATTGTTGTATTTTATAAGAAATTGCTACGAATGATCCTCTCCAAAGCTGATAATTCATCATCACTGTGTCCCCAAATTGCTATAATAGCTGGGCAGGTATTTAAATCGATGGTTAGGGGGAGGGGCTCGTTTTCTTTAAAAAAGAGCATAAAATGAACCACATTTTTCCAAGAATGAAGCTTTTGCTGCCATACGTTAACATTTTTTATAATATGACCGTCGATTTTGTTGATAAGAAAGATAATACGCCCTTTTTTCTTAAAGCGACTTGGTGTTTGCGAAAACACACCTGCAATAAGGTTAACGGAGCTTTCAAGTAAATCATCTTCATAGCAATGCGCGAATAAAGTGGGTGCAATTCCTCCGTGGAGGCGGGCTCCTACTTCGATCATTACTGGACCACGAGCTGTTTGCATGATTTCCATATGCGCGGGTCCATATTCAATCCCCAGCGCGCGAATGCATTGTTTTGCATAAGAGATAAGAGGGGCATAAAAGGGATCTTGAGCATCAAGCACATACCTTTATAGCCTCTCCTTTTACGACGGCGTCGACGATGTATTCCTCTCCCTCCAATCTTTCTTGGAGCAAATAAGCCTCGTTAGGTGCGCCAAAAATATTTTTTTGCGTCCAGTCGATTCTAGAGGACCATGCCGCCACTTCCTCACGGTTGGAAAAAAACAAAATGCCATCGCTTCCAGCAGAATCATTCGGCTTTATCACATAGCCGCTGGGACTTTCAAAACCATCGAGAGTACAATTGTCTTTTGTAAGAATTTTTGATCGGATGTAAGATAAACCCTTTTCACAAAGGCGCCTTTGCATTACTGCCTTTTTCCGTCGCCAATCGGTGGTTGAGGGATTATTCCCAAGGCAACCATAATAAGCCGCCAATTGCTCTGCACAATAAATACTTACCTCGGCACCTGCTACCACGGCCTCTATCGCGCCGATAGGAAAGCGTATCTTGATCTCATCTACATTATGAAGTTTTGCTTCTGCCATGCCTTCTCCCTGATAAGAAAGCATATAGTGTAAAAAAGGAGCTTGTTGAGAGACAACACCATAACAAGCATAGGCCTAATTTTTGCAAAGCAGGGCCATAGAGGGCACCCGTGGAGAAAGGGTCGACAATAAGAATAGGTTTTCTCATACTTTGTTCCGCTGCGATAAAAGGAAAAGAACATAAATAAAGATTATTAGCCCTATAAGGGGTAGAAAATAAACAGCTACTTGAGGACCCATAAGGGCAGAGCTTGTAAGAAGACCAAGGATAACATAATCTGCCGATTGGGAGAGAGTATAAAGCATGCCCGCTATAGCTTCCCACCAGCTCTGCTTGAGCCTCTGTTTTAGTCGCTTCAATCGTATGTTTGCGGGCATTAATTCGCATGGTATTCATTGAAAAGCCAATAAAAAAGCAAAAGACCATAGCCAAATAGGGCGATTGTGTGGTGCTAAAAATAAGATCAGCCACGCTCAACATAAGGGCTGGGAGAATAAATTCAAAGCGAGGGATTTTGTAAAAGCAGCCAAAAAAGCGTCCACGCCCGCGACTGCACTGCAAAGCCCATAATATTCAGAGCCAAAATTTTTCACACTTTGAAAAAGAATGGTTGCCAGCGTATTATAAGCACAAATATGGAAGCCAATAAGTCCTATGCAGACGCATAAAAGTTTAAGCTCACGGGAGAGTCCATCCGCTTGCGGTGTAGGCACTGGCTTCTTATCGGTTGCAAGTGCTGTGGTATCTGTAGTGTTATATTCATCGCAAAAGATGATATATCCGGCTATAAGGCTTATAATGATGTCAAATACACAAAGCGCCACAATCAAACCATTATAGCCGATTTCAGCCGCTGCCCCTCGTGGGCTGGTCGCTTCTAAGAGATAACCACTAAGTGCTAGTTTAGTATTATAAGTCTCGAGTGTGCTTAAGGTAATCAAAGAGAGATAGCCGATAGAGATAGAGACAGCGATAAAACCAAAGGGGGAATCAGCGTAATGGAAAAGTGCAATCAATAAAAGAAGGCTATAGATAATGATCCGCCTTTTGTATAAATCGACCAACCGCAGTGAGGCTTTAATGCGCACAAGTCCGCTTTTTTTTCAAAAGATAGGGCATAAGGGTGCCCAAAGCCATGGTTACGCCTAGGAAAACCGATGAGGATATTATGCGATAAACATTCCAAAGATTACTTAAAAATAAAACCATATCAGAAAGATACAGCAGGACAACAAGCCCATAAAACCGAAACATCAGTTGTTTGTGCACATCATCCCCCCATTTTGAAATCTCTTAAAAACACGCAGTATTATAAATCAGCACACATGTTTACAAGGGGTGTGCGTATATACGTATTATTGGGCATGTCAAGTTTTTT
Source organism: Bartonella sp. MR30HLJHH (assembly GCF_042194195.1). NCBI lineage: Bacteria > Pseudomonadati > Pseudomonadota > Alphaproteobacteria > Hyphomicrobiales > Bartonellaceae > Bartonella > Bartonella sp. MR30HLJHH. The sequence goes on from NZ_JBHIMO010000001.1 coordinate 308,647, forward strand.
CAGTAGGGAAAATTTGAACGCTGATGTTTATGGTAGTGATAGCTTATTTTCAGGAGAATGAGTAGGATGGAGGCTGGTATTTTTACTGCGTCTCTTGGCAGGTGGCTTGCCAATAAGGAACTATATCTTAGAGATATATTTTTCGCTTTCAAGTTGATTTTGTTTATACTCAAGGTTGAGGTTTTGCTATTGACCGTTTTTAGATGTTGTTGTGATAACAAACTTCGTTATCTATCGGAAACATTTATGGCATTAGCGCTAAGGTGTGCGATTGTATTAAAGCCTTTACACGGTAGTCTTTTTCATAGAGAGGTATTATTGGTTCAGTTTTAGGAGGCTTTGTTAAGTCCGATTTGGGCGTCGTCGTTGTTTGAAGGCTTATTATAATATTCTTAGTTTCAGTTTATGAATATACCGAAAAATATAGTGAAACATTTGATTCAAACGCTTTTGTAAGGCATATTTCAATATCTCAGGAATGTTTTCTGAGAATTGCTCTGCTGCTTTTTGACGGAATCGGATACCAAATGCCTTATGGCGTGGGCAGTGGTTTGAGAAAAGATTGAGTTGATTTCGTTAGATTCTTATGTAGCGCAATCTAGTATCAGCTCTTAGGGGCAATAATATACTTAGATCGAATTCATTTCTATATGCTTACACGATGCTATAGGAGTAATCCTTAGAAACTCTACTAGAATTCGTTAGAAAATGGCAGGTTATGTAGTGTGAGCAAAAAAATATATTTTTTACAAACACTTAATCTCATTTTAAGTTGTCTAAAATATAACCTTATCTTAAAACTAAGTCTATATACCGTCACTTATCATAAAGTTAATAAGTTATACAAATGCGGGAGTATTGTGTGTTTCTGTTTAGAGACGAGTAAAAAAACACCTTATTAAACATTAAGAGATTTTAGACATAAAACAATTTAACTTATGGAGAGTATATAGACAAAATGTATCTTGATAAAAAAGTTTATAATTCCATGTGGTCTCCAAAAAAATTTTCTGGTTCTTTTATTGTCTTATGTGATTTTGATGGGAGTGGAAAGACAACACAAACAAAAGAAATTGCTCGCCATTACTCAACAGAAAAACATATAATACAAACTTTTCAACCCAGTTATTGGTATAGAAATAATCCAGAAATTAGAGATTACTTAGATAATGGAAAAGCAATTGATCCGTTGCTTTTAGCACTCTTATCAGCGACAGATAGACGCAAACATACGCTTGAAATTATTGAACCTTCCTTAGCTTCATCGCAAAATTTATTAATTAGCGATCGATATGTTTATTCTTTTAGAGACGAAGTGTGGTGATAGAAGAACGACATAGAGGGATATATTCGAGCATATTTTAGTGCATAAATGTTTTGTTTTCATAGAAGAATTAATCATACAACAGCACAAAGATTTTAAAAGCCTCAAAAAAGGAATTTTGCTTTCTTAAATTTAATGATCTAAAATGAAAATCGTAAGAATGCATGTTTTAAAACAGGATGTATTATGCATATCGACTGGTATTTATTTTAGAGGATAATTTATGTTCACTTCAAATTTGAAGGAACGCATTGCTTTATTTGAAAATAGAACTTTTCTCTATTTTACTTTGAGCGGCTTATTTGCTACATTTGGAAATGGACTAAATTATATTGCATTGTCATGGCTTGCTTACAATCAGACGGGGTCAATCCGTGGTGTAGCGTTGATGATGCTTTTTCTTTGGACGCCTAGCATTATTTTTGCTCCTATTTTGGGCATATTGGCGGATAAATATAATCGTAAAATGCAGATTATTATTTCAAATCTTGTGAGAGGTTTGGTAATCGTTGGCTGGGTAATGCTATGGCATTTTGGTATAGAAATTGAATTGATGGTCTTATCTGCTCTTTTGGGTATTTTTATCTCTTTTTATATGCCATCAGCTATTTCTTTAATTCAAAGTATTGTGCTGAAGGAACAGCTCATCAATGCAAATGCGACTATCGATATGATTTACGAACTTGGCACTATCGCAGGTATGGGCTTAAGTGGATTGATACTGTCCTATGCAGGAACAAAAGGAACTCTTCTAATAGGTGGTATATTCTTTATTATTGCTGGTTTATTTAATTTTGCAATGAAGGTACCTAAAAACCGAAGATCTAAAAATCAAAACCAGCAAAACTGGTGGGAAAATTATACAGCAGCACTTCATTATTTTAAACAGAATCCGGCTCTTTTTGTACCTTATGTAAGCCAGATGATTATTATGACTCTTTTGATGACCATTCCTGTTATTCTCGTTCCTTATATACAAGAGGTTTTGCATGCGGATAGCAGGACCTTTGCAATATTTGAGGTGCTTTATTCTATGGGCGTATTGACAGGTGCGGTTTTTTCACCACTTCTTTGTAAAGTTTTATCCATAAGGAAAACATTAGCCATTTTATTAGCTTTTATGGCTATTGGTCTCGCTATTCTCTCTGTTAATACACACAATTTTGTTGTTTTTCCTGTTTACTTTATGATTGGATTTGGACTTTCGAGTTGGGCTCTTTCGATTTCTTTATCACAACTCTCTTGTGATCCTGAATACCAAGGAAGATTGCAGGCAAGTTTTAATGGTATCTCTGGATGCTTGATCCTCGCAGTCTATCTCATTATGGCACGCGATAACAGTAGCATATCACCTCAATCGATATATTTTTTTCAAAGCATTTTTGCACTTGTTGGAGTATTCATAGTGCTGTTTTATAAACATTTACGCTACAGCATATTTCATATTTTGCTTTTACAGGGAAGTGAGAAAATGTAAAAATTGGTGCTTAATGAATAAAGCATAAATTGATGTATGCTAGAGAATACTTTCTGTTTTTTGATAACGACCCACAAGAATTGCTGCGTTTCTTTAATTCATCTCACTGTTGTTAAGAAGACGAAAACGCAACATTTAAATCTTCTTGAAAGTTTTTTTGTTTAAGCGCAGTAGAAAATAAAGCGATAAGGTAATATCTTATCATACGGAGAGAGTGTTGCATTATTTTTGTTTTTCAAAATCCATATGAAAAATTGTATCAATTTCATCTTCATTGGAATGGGTATTTCTACGACGATGTAAGGTTTGCACAATCTCTTTTTTTAAAACGGCATCTGTTTCACTTAAACGGTGAATACTGAGTTCCAATTCAAGAGATAACGCCAAATCCACGCACAATTTAAGCTCTTCTCCAATGTCGAAACCGCGTTGATAGTCGTCATAAAGACCAACCAATGTATCAGATAATTCTTTATCGCATAAAGAGGTCATGCTTAATTCCTCCGCGTTGCGGTTTTCCATACAGCTTTTTTAAGTATTACTCCACTATTATCACTTAGAATTGCCATGTATACGAACCTCATGGTTTTGTCAATTTTCTGCAAAATACGCGCTTTTAAATCAATGTCTATTAAAGACTGTATTACTTCAAGATTTTGAAGCGCCCAATTGTAAATATGGATGGCAATGTGTTTACTATAGAACTTATAACATTTAAATACATTGCCAAAAGGCTTTTAATGTGCATAGAGGAGGAGTATTCTGACGATAAACCAAACACCCTGAAATCTCTATTGCCAATTACAGCTAAATCAGTGCCATTAATATATAAAATAAGCAAACATGGTTTGTAAACGTCTAACTTTTTAATAACGAGTGATAATCTCATTTTTTGTAGAATACCAATTATTTTACCTGTTTTATATTGATTTTTAGACATTGATAAACTTTTTACCTTATGTTGTAATGTAAAAACTTTGGGAAGTGTGTTTATAGATTCTTGCAAAGAGGTTTAAGCAGGTTTACTAGGCTGTTGAGTGAGAGAACCTGTGTTGGGCTTTTTGCTTCTGGAAAAATGTAACTGTGACTTTTGAGAAAGCAGTTGGCAAGAATTTTCTTGGCGTGCAAACTGATAAAGTTGGCAGTGGCGCATTTAGCTTTTTCATTGGGCTGTGTCCAAATGTTTTTGACTCTGGAAAATAGCCTCTGATAGGCTTGAGTTTTGCCAAGGTTATATTACAGGGTGCAGTTCAGTAAAATACCACGGCGATTGCATTTTTTATGTAATTGTCATAATTTTCGCTCCTGCTTAAATAGATACTGTAACATCCATTTTTGTGGGGTTATGTATGTAAATCTTTGCCTAACATAAGGGGCAGTAACAAGAGGTATAAGTCAATATAATTATTTAATAATTATTTAGTTAACAATTATATTGACTTTGGAGTGTTTTTTTTGGCTCGTCCGGAAGCAAAACCTAAAACTGAGTTGGCAAAACGTTTTCGTGAAGTGCGTCACGCTCTTGGTTTTACAGAGCGTAAGCAGTTTGCGGAACATCTTGGTATCACTACTGGCTCTATAGGAACTTATGAAACTGGTATAAGTGAGCCTACAGCCTCTGCGCTCTCCAAATATCAAGAAATTTATGGGGTTTCATTAGATTGGCTTGTAACGGGCAATGGCGAGATGTTTTCAGATATGGCAAAGGCGAAAGCAGCTGGTTTTAAACCACAAGCGATTCCTGCTGGTCTAATGAAAAAGCTTGGACATTTGGTTTGTATGACCTATCATGATGCAAAAATAGATCTTTCTCCTGAAGATGTTGCGGAATTAGCAGCAGAGCTTTATGGAAAATTGCAAGAGCTTATTCAAAACCTCAATGATACAGAAGAAGTCGAAGCCACTTTGCCACTTTTAAAATTACATTTAAAGCGTAAAATCGAAACTGAAAAGCACATCTAGAAACGTCATAAGATACGAATGAACAGCCTTTTTAAAAAATAAAACTTTTTTGATTTTTTACTGTATAAACAGGTTTTAAATAAGAAAATCTCACGATTTTTTTGGTCTCTTATTCAACATGAAAAATGATAAATTGTCATTATAAATTAATATATTGCTCTAATAAAGGTAAAACTGCTTATAAAAAAAATTACAGTTAGTAATACAAAAAATTATACAACAGTGAAAATACGATGACGATGTTTTGTTCCTATAAAAGGGTCACAGACATATAAGAGAGAAGAAGGAAAGACTATTTATAGGCGCGCTTTTGTCTTTTTATGAAGATGATGAGATGAGTACGTTGAAACTTTTTACAGAGCGTACATCATTATATTAAGAAAGATTTCTTTTAAAGATATGTATCATATATTGAAACAGCTTACCTTGCAGAAAAGAGTGAGGTCATTATGATAATCGTCATCCATTACACTATGCTATAAGTTAAAAAAATCATAAATTTGTGCTTATAAGAATAGCTAATTTATTGAGAAGTATTTTGACAAATTTATAAAAAATTATTTTTATACTCTTGCCATTCTACTGAGGCGCTTTATCTAAAAAGTAGAATTGCTCTTTAGTGAAACTATTTTTGTTAAGAGATAAATCGCAGTGTTTTTGAATGGAGATTACGTTATATTTTCAAAGTCTTGTGTTTTGATTTATTTTTTAGCTTGAATCCCTCTAGCTAAAAGGGTTGGGGACTTTTCTAGATTCAATATCTTTTCAGAGATTTTAGGGTGATGCTGTGATGGAGATCGCTATCGCGGGGGATGGTTTTTATCTTTAATTTATTCGTTTTTGGGGGCGCAAACAGGGGTTTTGCCGTGAGGTTTTTGCGCGTTGTAATGGTATTGGACTCTGTTGGAGGAGGTTCTTATGAAAAAATTATATTCAACATCAAACTTGGTTAAAGCTGTTTCTTTGGGAACAGTAATGACCGCACTGTTATCAAGTGTTTCGCCGGTTTTCGCTGCTAACTTTGCATTCACAGGAGGGGCTAATTTAAGTACAAGTGGTGCTGGTGTTGCTTATAGATACGGTAGTCATGGGAGTGTTGTTTTAGCTGGTGATGATAATTTCTGTGGTGCAGACACTGTTATTGGTCGTGGTGGCAAGCAACAGGAGTCAGTTGCTAGTACTGATAAAATAACCGCAGAGCAGCAATATAATAGATTTATCACGGATCAAAAATTTGGTAATCGTAATCCTTATGGCACAACCACTGAACAGGTCATTTGGGGTGGTAATAGTGTTACAACCCCTCGTGGTGGTTATATGGGGGCGCTGACTGGTGGTGTCGAGAGCGCTACGCCTGAGGCTTATGGTGTGTATTCTTTTGCAACTGGTTGTGGATCTGCTGCAACGGGGAATTATTCAACCGTTTTTGGTGCAGGTGCAACGGCAAAGGCTGGAGGGGCGCAAGCCTTTGGTGTTTCTGCGCTTGCAGCTGGAAAAGCAAGTGTTGCTATGGGTGTGGGATCAGAAGCATCGGGGGAATCTACGGTTGCTATTGGTGGACTTGCAACCGCTTCTGGTAAAAATAGCATTGCTTTAGGTGTGCGTTCCCAAGCTACGTTAGACGATGCGATTGCGTTTGGTTCAGATGCAACAGCGAGCGGTATAAATAGTGTTGCTATTGGTAAGGTGGCATCTGCATCTGGTTACGATAGTATTGCATTAGGATTAAAGACCAAAGCAACTGACGAGTACGCGGTTGCTATAGGCACGAAGGCTGAAGCTCAAGCTCTTGGTTCTATTGCGATAGGTGGTGGGGAACCTGCAGACAACGGGGAGGAAAGAAAAGTAATAGCAAAGGGTAAAAATTCGATTGCCATAGGTACTCATACTTATGCTGAGACGGCTCATTCAGTTGCAATTGGTATAAATGCACAAGTACGCGTTATAGATGGTGTTGCTGTGGGGGGGGGATCTGTCTCTCGTGTTGATGGGAAAGTTTTGGGGTATGATCCTGTAACAAATACTACAACAACAAAGAGTGATCTTGCATGGAAAAGCACTGCAGGTGATTTTAGTGTTGGTAATACTAACCAGAACTTAACGCGACAGATTACAAATGTTGCAGCAGGGAGTAAAGACACTGATGCAGTGAATGTTGCCCAGTTGAAAGCTATGAGAGATGTCATAGCAGGGGGAGGTACTTGGCAGATTTCTGCTAATGATAAAGATCCTACAGAGGTTAAAGCAGGCAATACCGTAGATTTTTCAGTGAAAAGTGAAAAAGAAGAAGGAAAAGATAACTTAAAGATTGAAAGAAATACTACAGAGAATAAGCATAAAATTGAATTTACTTTGAGTGATACTCTCACACTGACACAAGTTACCACAGGTCAAAGCAAGATGAGCGATGATGGCTTTTTTGTTAATGGTGAAAACGGTTCTCGCATGACTGTGGATGGCTTTTTTATTAATGGTAATGATGGTCCAAGCATGACTATTGATGGTATTGATGCAGCCAAGAAAAAGATTATAAACGTAGCAGAGGGCACTGAAGATACCGATGCAGTAAATTATAAACAGCTGAAAGCTATACAAGAGGCAACTAAAACGAGTTGGCAGCTTGCTGTTAACGGTGGAAATGCTACGGCTATTGGTCCAAATGGTACAGTAAATTTTCAGTCAGCTGACAATGAAGGTACAAAAAATATCAAGATTACAAAAGATAATGATCACAATGTCACGTTTGATCTAGCTGATGATATTCAGGTAAAGACTGTCACAGCAGGAGAAAGCGTTATGAGTGCTGTTGGCTTTGGGTTTACTGATGGTAATGGGCCGAGCATAACTGTTAATGGCATTCATGCTGGTGATAAAACGATTAAAGGAGTAGCGGCAGGGGAAAACGATACCGATGCTGTAAATTATAAGCAGTTAAAAGACTTTACAGCAGGGATGGCAACAGGCTGGAAGCTTTCTGTTGATGGTAACAATGCTACAGATGTTAAAGCTGGTAGTACAGTAAATTTTGTTGCAGCTAAGCAGAAAGACGATGATAATAATGAGAGTGAGAATACAAATATAAAAATTACCAAAGGCGATAACAATGAAGTCAAGTTTGATTTAAGTGAATATATTAAAGTTGGTCGTGTAGAAACTGGGGATAGCCGTATGAGTAACGCTGGGTTCATGATCAAGGATGGACCAAACATGACGAAGGGTGGTATTTTTGCTGCTAATACAAAAATTACAGGAGTACAAAAGGGTACTAATGAGAATGATGCCGTAAATGTTTCACAGCTGAATGAAATAAAAGATCAAATAGTAGATAATAGCCTTGTTAAATGGCATGAAGATCAGAAGCTTATTACCATTGGTGCGCAAAAAGATGGCATCGAAATCAATGTTGCAAATAATGATGACGAAAATCGAATTATTTCTGGTGTTGCAGTCGGAAAAGTCAGTTCTGATTCAACAGAAGCAATAAATGGTCATCAGCTTTTCAATTATGCTGATAATATTTCAAAATATTTTGGCGGTGAGACAGATGTAATTGATGGCTTCAAACCAACTTTTACGGTTCAGAAAACGAAACATAATAATGTAACTGGTGCTTTCGCTGCTGTCGATAGCTATATCACAGATATTTATAGTCAGATTAACAATGTAGCAAGTAATAGTCTTGTTCAATGGGATGAGGGCGAAAAGCTTATTACCATTGGTAAAGAAAAAGGCGGTACGAAAATTGATATCACAGGTACTGAGGGAGCTCGGACTATCGCGGGCGTGAAAGCTGCAGAGAACGATGATGAAGCTGTTAATAAAAAACAACTCGATGACACTGTAACAAATATTAATAATAATGTTATTAATCAAATGGATAAATTTGCGGTTCTCTATGATAAGAATGATGATAATTCTGTTAATTATAATAGTGTGACCTTAGGAGGTAATAAGATTAACGGGCAAGTTGCTCTTCATAACGTCAAAGATGGAAAGATTTCTGATCAATCGCATGACGCTATCAATGGTAGCCAGATTAATAAAATATCCCAAAATGTTGCTGAGTTTTTTGGTGGTGGGACCTCATTCGAGAATGGAGTCTTTAGAAAACCGAGATATAATTTAACTACTATTGATGAAAATGGTCAGGTAAAACAGCAGGAACATAATGATGTTGGATCGGCTTTGTCAGGGCTTGATACAAATATCAGGCATGTTAATCATCATTTAGTCCTTGCAATGAAGGACGTTGCTTCTTATTTTGGTGGTGGCGCTGGATATGATGAAAATGGAGAATGGCACGCTCCTACTTTCAAAGTTTATCAGATCAACGATAATGGTGCTGTCTCTAAGAAGTCTTATGACAATGTTGCTGATGCTTTTGAAGGTGTGAACAATACTTTCACAAATATTCACAATCAAATTTCTGATATAACAAAAAATAGCCTTGTGAAGCAGGAGGGAGAAGACGGTCTTATTACTATCGGTAAGGCAACAGGTGGTACTGAAATCAGCATTGTAAATAAAAGTGGTATGGACCGTACACTTTCTGGTGTGAAAGATGGAACACTTTCTCAAACATCAACGGAAGCGGTAAATGGTTCACAACTCTTTAAGACAAACGAAAATGTGACTACTGTTACCAATGATCTCAAAACAGTTGCTCAAAATACATCGAAATATTTTGGTGGTAGTACAGATGTACTGAATGGTGTAGAACCAACATTCCTTATTCAGGATACAAAATATAATAGTGTTTTTGATGCGTTTACGGGTGTGAATATTTCTATCCATAAGATTGATGATAAGATTTCCGATGTTGTGAAAAATAGTCTTGTTAAGCAAGACGGAGGTGTGTCAGCGCCTATTACAATTGGTAAGGATACAGCTGGTACTGAGATCAATATTGCAGGCAGTGGCAAGTTAGCACGCAAGATTTCTGGTGTTAGGGCAGCAGAGAATGGTGATGAAGCTGTTAACAAAGACCAACTTGATAAAAGCATAGATAAGATTTCTAAAGATATTGAGACAGTAACTGCTGCTGCGGTTCTCTACGATAAGAATGACGATGGTAATGTTAATTATGGTAGTGTGACTTTGGGTGGCGATAAGAACAACGGACCAGTTGCTCTTCATAACGTAAAAGATGGTAGCATTTCTGAAAATTCCCACGATGCAATCAATGGTAGTCAAATTAATAAAATATCAGCAGATATTGCAAAGTTTTTTGGCGGTGGTGCAAAGTTTATTAACGGTGCTTTTAAAGGGCTGAAATATACTTTATCGGCTATTGTAGATGGTAAGGTAGGGCAGGCTAATTTTTATGACGTTGGTTCAGCTTTAACAGGTCTTGATAAAAATGTTCAAGATGTAAATAAGCGCTTAACAAATGTATCCAATGAGTTTAATCAGAAAATTGAAAATTTCTCAAAAGATGCTTTATTGTGGGATGATGATGAAGAAGCATTTGTTGCACGTCATGAAAAAGATGGGCAGAAAACAAAGAGCAAATTGAAGTATCTTTTAGATGGTGAGATTGCGGATGGTTCAACAGATGCCATTACGGGTAACCAGCTTTATTTCATGAGCAACAAGCTTGCTAATTATTTCGGTGGCGGTGCCAAATATGAGAATGGCAAATGGACAGATCCTACTTTTAAGATTGTTCAAGTCAATGCTGATGGTACGACTGTTGAGAAAGAGCACCATAATGTCGCTGATGCTTTTGGTGATATTAATAATGGGATGTCAAATATTAATAACCGTATTGATGATGTCATCAACAAGGTCGATACAGATGCTTTAAAGTGGAATGATAAAGAAAAAGCCTATGATGCTGGTCGCGATGGTAAGCCGAGTAAGATTATCAATGTAGCTGATGGTAAAATTGAAAAAGGTTCGAAAGATGCGGTTAATGGTGGACAACTTTGGGAAACCAATGAACGTGTCACGGGTGTTGAAAAAGATGTTAAGCATCTTACCAATAGAGTCGACAATATTTCCACTACGGTTACGGATATTGGTAAAACGGTTTTCAATATTGAAAACAAAGTTGATAATATTGATAATAAAGTTAACGATATTGCTGAGGACGCTGTTCGTTATGACAGAGATGAAAACGGCAAAAAAACCAATAAAATCACATTAGCGGGTGGTGATCCTAGTGAACCTGTTATGATTGATAATGTAGCTGATGGTAAAATTGAAAAAGGGTCGAAAGAAGCTGTAAATGGTGGTCAGCTCCATGATTATACCCAAGAACAGATGAAGATTATTCTTGATGAATCCAAGCACTACACAGATCAACGGATAAATAATATCAGGATTGATGCGATTGATGATGCTGTTGATCGGGCTAAGCAATATACAGATATGAAGTTTGATGTTTTAAACTATAGTATTGAGAGTGTGAAAAAAGAGGCAAGACAAGCAGCTGCGATTGGTTTAGCAGTGTCTAACTTACGCTACAATGATACGCCTGGAAAATTAAGCGTTGGATTTGGTACTGGTTTATGGCGTAGCCAATCTGCATTTGCCTTTGGTGCAGGTTACACCTCAGAAAATGGAAAATACCGTTCTAACATATCCGCAACAACTTCTGGAGGTCACTGGGGTGTAGGTGCGGGATTCAATATGACATTGAACTGATAATAAACAAAATACATAAAAAACACTTTTTCACCCCTGTCTCATGAGGCAGGGGTAAATTGTTTTTACGGATGTAAAAAAACATATATAAATTGGTAAGCGCTACAATGATAAATACAGGTTTACAAAACAGAAAAACCGCACACTTTCAACAAAGTGAACTCCTTATTTCAAAATAAGATAATGAGTTTTTTCATAAATTATAAGTTTATTATTTTTTGCTGTAATTTTTAAATATAAAAATCTGTAGCACCCTACAGATAGAAAAAAACCTTTCACTCTCTAGAAATCTATTAAAAAATTTTCTAACAAGACAATAGTATATATTTTGTATTTCAATTTCACTGGAGGAAGTTACAGAAATAATATACTAAACTAACTCTACCCCTTGCAAAAAACAACCAACAAGCTTAAAGTTTAAAAATCAATCACCACAAAAAGTTTACCTTCTTAGGAAATGTAAAAAAGCAAAGCACGTTAACCATAAAACCTAAAAACACAACCTTTCTATCTTTTCAATCAGACACTAAATTTTTATGTTTAGAAAAAACCGATTTTAAAGAACTTTATAGCGCTTAAATGTGTCTTTTTTGTGTTTATAGTTATTTTTCATTGGGGAGTTCATTATGAAAAAATTATATACAAAATTAGCAGGGAGCGATTTAAATTTTTCTCGTTTTTCTTTTGTTAAAGTTCTTTCGTCGGCTACAGCGGCTACATTTTTATCGAATGTTACACCTGTTTTTTCAGCAAATCCTGATTTTAGAAACACATTTCTTGAGGGTGTTAACAGTGCTGGTGTCTCTTATCCACAAAACATCATCTCTGTTGCTGATTTGAATGCTTCTCCTGTTTCAAAAGACAATTATTTAACAGCACTCAATAAAGCCGGATTAGAAAAGATTAGTGCTGCTGATGACTATGCAAATTTTTTAACCAGAACTCTTCTAGATCCGAGTAATGAGAGTTCTATAATAAATGTTTTGACAGAAAACAGTAATAACCTATCGAAAAAAACGTTAAATGCAGGGGGGCAAGATAAAAAATCTCCCATTAGTCCACGGTCATTTGTGGTTGATAGCTCTGCAGACCAACAGCTTGCACAGGATGATGAGAATACAGATATTATTAATGTTTCTGACCTTTTGCGGAGTGGTTCAACTGAGGGAATGCAACGTGATGCATCAGGAAATAATGTCATTTTTGGTGAAGACGTTGATGCGAAAACCGCGGGCAGTGTTGTTATTGGTTATAAAGCGAAGGCGGTATTCGCTGAAGGAGATAAAAAACTAGCGGCGTCTGTTATCATAGGTGCTAACTCGGAGATCCGTCGAGGTGGGAACGTTTCCATTGGGGCAGACACAAAGATATTAAAGAGTGACTCGGTTGCTGTTGGTCGTTATGCAAAAGTAGAGGAGGATTCCGGTACAGCTCTAGGCTTTAAGGCGAATGCGAAAGGTGAATATGGTGTTGCTATAGGAAATATGGCTCATGCTTTGGGAAAAAGCAGTGTCGCAATAGGTGGTGAATATAATGAGAAGAGCGAACATGAAAATAATGATTATACAACTGCGAAGGATGATTATTCAACAGCTGTAGGAGCCATTTCTAAAGCCCTAGGGTATGGCTCTACTGCTTTTGGTCACCGTGCATATGCATTTAATAAGCATGCCATTTCTATAGGCTTCTACTCGAAAGCACAGGGAGATGGAGCTATCGCTATAGGTGTCGATTCTGTAGTTTCGGTGGATGATGGTGTTGCTATAGGAAGAGATTCTGTAGCTGATAGGGCTGCTGGCGTTTTTGGTTATACTTCTGTGTTGCAGGGTCCTGCAAAAAACACCGAGGCGCAATGGAAAAGTACGCGGGGCGCAGTGAGTGTTGGTGACTATAGTAAGGGTATAACCAGACAAATTACAGGCGTAGCAGCTGGTTCTGATGTTGCTGATGCAGTTAATGTTCGACAGTTAAGAGATTTAGAAGAAGTTGTAAGAAAAAACGGTTGGAAACTGTCAGTTGGAGGTAAAAATGGCAAGACCGTTCTTATAGACGATGAAGTAGATTTTTCTGCTGGAAGTGACAACTTGAATATTACAAAGGGCGAAGATGACAATAAAGTAAAATTTGATCTAGCTAAGGACATTGCACTGGAGAGCGTAAAGGCAGGCACAAATACCTTCGATGCCACCGGCTTAGTAATTACTGATGGTCCGAAAATAACCACCGGTGGTATTGATGCTGGAAATAAAAAGGTAACTGGTATTACATCTGGTGATCTTAGTGCAGATTCACAAGATGCGGTAAATGGTAGTCAGTTGAATGTTGTAGCTACCCATATAGCTGAATATTTAGGCGGTGGTGTTAAATTTACGAATGGCCAATGGGATGATCCAAAGTTCAAAATTAAGACTTTCAATCCTGAGACGAATGAGATTGAAGAAGAAAGTTTTCCGGATGTAGCAAAAGCCTTTGAGGGGGTGGGTAAGTCTTATGTAAATCTTCACAATGAGATTAAAAAAGCTACCGATGATAGTGTCTTTAAATGGAATGCCGAATCGAAGAGCATTAAAATTGCCGCCAGTGAGGAAAAAGGTGGGCAAGGAAGTATTGCTATAGGTAATCTTTCAAATGCATCTGCCGAAAATAGTATTGCATTAGGTGGTTTTGCAGCGGCATCTGCTGAAAATAGTATTGCATTAGGTGGACTTTCAAATGCATCTGGTGCAAATAGTATGGCATTAGGTTCAAATGCACAAGTACAAGCTGGTGTTACTGGTGGTGTTGCTGTGGGTTATAAATCTTTTTCTCGTAACCCAGCGTCCACTGTTGGCTATGATCCTTCCATAGGTAGCAAGTCAACAGATGATGGTGTGATCTGGAAGAGTACTCAAGGAGCTTTTAGTATTGGTGATACTCCGAATAAGATAACACGACAGCTTACAGGTGTGGCAGCGGGTTATGCAGATACTGATGCCGTCAACATTGCGCAGCTAAAAGCACTAAGAGAGTACGTAGGCAAAGGTTGGAAACTTTCTGTTGATGATAAAAATACCAAAGCCGTTAGCATAGATGATACAGTAGATTTTTCAACTGGAAGTAAAAATTTTAAAATTACAAAAGGTGATAAAGACAATAAGCTAAAATTTGATCTGGCTCAAGATGTTGCATTAACGAGCGTAAAGGCCGGCACAAATACCCTAGACGCAACAGGTCTAGTAATTACAGGTGGTCCGAAAATAACAACGGGTGGTATTGACGCTGGCAGTAAGAAGATAACAGGCATTCAAGATGGTGCCCTCACAGCAGAATCAACCGAAGCGGTCAATGGTTCCCAACTTTTGGCAACAAATACTGAAATTAATGAAGTAAGAGACAGTATTCTTGTTAAGCAAGTAGCAAAGAAGACGAGAACGCGCAGTCTCGCTGATGGAGGAGCAGGTCTTATCACTGTTGGTATGGAAACTGGTGGTAGCGAAATCAGTATTTTGAACAAAAGTAATGAAGGGCGGAAACTTTCCGGTTTACTCGGCGGGGCAATCAGTGCAATTTCAACAGACGCAGTAAATGGCTCACAGCTTCATACATTGGGCACAGGTGTTGCATCTTATTTTGGTGGTGGTGCCAGCTATGCGGATGGTAAATGGACCGCTCCTACATTCAAGGTAAAAGCAATCAAGGAAGATGGCAGCCCTGAAGATAAGGAATATCCTGATGTAGCATCTGCTTTTGCTGGAGTTGGTAGTTCTATCACGAATGTTCAGAATAAATTGACTGAACAGGTTAATAATGTGATTAATAAAGTAGAAAGCGAAAGCTTTGTTCAGCAAGACAAAACAACGCATCGTCTCACTATTGGAGCTGCAGTAGGAGGCAGTGAAATCAATGTTGCCAATAAGACTGGTGCGGATCGGACGCTTTCTGGCGTGAAGGACGCGACGAAAAGCAATGAAGCCGTTAACAAAGGACAGCTTGATAAAGGCTTGAAAGATCTTTCGAACAGTCTTCAGTCTGATGAATCAGCTGTTGTTCATTATGATAAAAAAAATGATGAAAATGGCAGCATTAATTACACAAGTGTTACTTTAGGAAAAGCTAAAGATAAGACAGCTGTAGGCCTCCATAATGTTGCTGATGGTAAGATTTCCAAGGATTCACATGATGCAATCACGGGTGGTCAGATTAATACCATAGCTTCGGATTTATCGAAAATTTTAGGTGGAGATGTATCCTTTGATGGAAAAAACTTTAAAGGGCCAACTTATAATTTATCCAGTATTGATGAAAAAGGTGAAGTAACAGATAAACCGCATACCGATGTTAGTTCAGCCTTTGCAGGTCTTGATAAGAATATCAAGAATGTTAACGATCGTATTAAGGAAGTCTCAGAAGGAGTTGCACAGGATTCTTTATCTTGGAGCGATGATGACAAAGCTTTTGTAGCTCTGCATGGGGAAGGTGATGACAAAAAAGCCAGTAAAATTACGTCGCTTGCTGTAGGAGATATTACGAAAGAATCGACGGATGCAGTAAACGGTTCTCAACTTTATTCACTGGGCGATAAGGTTGCAAAATATTTTTCTAATGACGCTGAATATAAGGATGGGGAATTGAATGTTCCTGATTTTAAGCTCAAAACTATCAATGATGATGGCACTGAAGCTGAATCAAGCTATAAGAATGTATCAGATGCATTTTCAGGTGTGGGTCAACTTTTCACAAAGGTTCAAAATGCGATCAGCGATGTAATCAGTAATCTGCTTGTTACGAAAAATGAAGATGTTATCAACATTGGTAAAGGAATAGAAGGTAGTGAAATCAATATCGCAAACAAGAGTGGCGTAGCACGGACTGTTTCTGGTGTGAAGGCGGCAGAAAAAGATAATGAAGCGGTTAACAAGGGACAGCTTGATAAAGGTTTGAAGGATCTTTCTGATACCCTTCTGTCTGATAGTTCTTCTGTTGTTCTTTACGATAAAACAACAGATGATCAAATTGATTATACAAATGTAACTTTTGGTAAAGGGAAGGGTGCTACACCTGTTGCACTGCATAATGTAGCTGCAGGATCGATTGCGGAAAACTCAACGGATGTTATCAATGGAGGACAGGTTCACATCCTTTCAACGGATGTAGCAAAATTCTTGGGTGGAGATGCTGAATTTAAGGATGGTACTTTTAAAGGGCCAACTTATAATTTATCCAGTATTGATGAAAAAGGTGAAGTAACAGATAAACCGCATACCGATGTTGGTTCTGCTTTTGCAGGTCTTGATAAGAATATCAAGACTGTTAACGATCGTATTAAGGAAGTCTCAGAAGGAGTTGCACAGGATTCTTTATCTTGGAGCGATGATGACAAAGCTTTTGTAGCTCTGCATGGGGAAGGTGATGACAGAAAAGCCAGTAAAATTACGTCGCTTGCTGTAGGAGATATTACGAAAGAATCGACGGATGCAGTAAATGGCTCACAGCTTCATACCCTAGGGAGCAGTATTGCAAAATCTTTAGGCGGTGCTGCTAGCTATGAAAATGGTGCATGGGTTGTTCCGACTTACGAGATCTCTAATGTTGCTGAAGATGGTACAGTAACGACTAATCCATATAACGATGTTGGTAGTGCGTTTGCGGGTCTTGATACGAGTGTCAAGAATGTGAATACGCATCTAGCGAATGAGGTCAAAAAGTTTGATGAAAAACTAACGAATATTACGCAAGCAGTGCAAGGTGATGCTTTGTTGTGGGACAAGACTACAGGTGCCTTTGTAGCTAAGCATGGAGAAAAAGACGGAGATAAGACAAACAGCAAGATCACATCACTGGCTGATGGTTCTATAGCATCAGGCTCGGGTGATGCGGTTAATGGCGGACAGATTTATGATTTGAATCAGTCGCTA